>DSDT01000018.1 GCA_011048615.1 Chloroflexota bacterium
GCCCCCCACCCTCACCCCAACTCCTGTCCACACCTCCACGCCATCGCGGCCCGCGCCGGAGGCCGTCGCGGCCGCCTTCCTGAGCGCCTGGGAGGCCAGAGATTACCCGGCTATGTACGGCTATCTCTCCCCCACCGCCCAGGCCAGCATCGCCGTCGAGAGTTTTGCCAGCCGTTACCAGAACGCCCTCTCCACCGCCACGGCCCTCACCGTCACTACCCGCCTCCAGGCCGCACTGCAGGAGGACGACCGCGCTTCGGTCGCCTTTCGCCTGACGCTGGACACGGCGCTGGTCGGCACACTGGTCACAGAGACAGTGATGTCCCTCAGCCTGCACGATGGACGGTGGGGCGTGGACTGGGACGCCGGCCTGATCTGGCCCCAACTGGCGGGGGATCACTACTTCCGGATGACGTACAGCATTCCCGCCCGTGCCAACATCTACGACCGGGCGGGCCTGGCCCTGGCTACCCGGGGCACCATCGTCACTGTCGGTGTCATCCCCGGCCAGATTCAGGACGAGGATGCCCTCTTATCGGCCCTGGTGACCGTCACCGGCCTGCCCGCGGAAGAGATCCGAGGTCGGTACGTGGCCGCTCCCGCCGAGTGGAAGATTCCCATCGCGGACATCCCGGCCGAGGTGAGCGTGGATTATAACAACTTGCTAGAGGCCATCCCCGGCGTTTACCGGGATGAAAAAGAGGGCCGCACCTATCCGCTCTCCCAGGATTGGGGCGTCGCTCCACACGTCGTCGGCTGGGTATCCCCCGTGCCGGCCGAGCATTTGGAGGCGTATCGGGCGCGGGGTTACCGGGGAGACGAGTGGGTGGGCGTGTTCGGGCTGGAGGCATGGGGGGAAGAGATCCTGGCCGGTCAACATGGCGGCAAACTGAACATCGTCACAGCGACCGGTGAGCAAGTGACCACCGTGTCCGAGCGTCCAGCCATCCCCGGTCGGTCCATCTATACCACCTTTGACCGCGATTTCCAGAGGAGCGTGCAGCAAATCTTGGGGGGACGCAAGGGAGCCATCGTCGTGTTGGACGCTCAGACCGGTGCGGTGCGGGGGTTGGCCAGCGGTCCCGGTTTCGATCCCAACATATTCATCGGGGCGGCCGGAGCCGTGGGCCGCTCCCAGATTCTGGCCGATCCGCGCCGGCCGCTGTTCAACCGGGCCACCCTGGGCACCTATCCCTCGGCCTCGGTATTCAAAATCGTCACCATGGCCACCGCGTTGGAAAAGGCCGGCATGGACGCCACACAAACATCCTTCTACTGCCCCGGGTACTGGGATGGGCTGGGAGTATCCTATCGCAAGGGCTGTTGGAAGGAGGAGGGGCACGGGGAGATCACCCTGGCCGATGGTCTGACCGCCTCGTGCGACGTGGTGTTCTACGCCGTAGGCCAAACCCTCGACGGCATCGGGCCGGATCTGATCCCCCAGGTAGCCCGAGGGTTTGGATTCGGGGAACGGACCGGGATCGAGGGTGTGATAGAGGAGAGCGGGTTGGTGCCCGATCCGGCGTGGAAGGAAGCCGTCGTCGGGGAGAACTGGTGGGTCGGCGATACCATCAACCTGTCCATCGGGCAGGGTTATCTGCTGGTGACGCCGCTGCAAATCGCGCGCATGATTGCCGCCGTCGGCAACGGTGGCACCCTCTACCGGCCTTACGTCGTCGAGCGGATTGGGCCGGCGGGGGAGGTGATCCCAGAACAGGTGACCCGCCCGGAGGCGATGGGGACGCTGCCCATCAGCCTGGCCCATCTGACCGCCATTCAAAAGGCGCTGTTGGGAGTGACGACTCGGTCCATCGGCACGGCACCTCACCGGTTCACGGGGCTGTCCATCTCCGTGGCCGGCAAGACCGGCACCGCCGAGGTAGGGGATCCAGATACCACGCCGCATTCCTGGTTCGCGGCCTATGCTCCGGCCGAAAATCCCGAAATTGCCATTGCCGTCATCGTGGAGAACGCGGGGGAGGGAACGACTGTAGCCGCGCCACTGACCCGCCAGGTGATCGAAGCCTACTACGGCCTGCCCCTCTCCCCCCTGCCCCCTCAGGCGGAGGAGGGGTACGTGCCCCCGACTCCCACGCCGGAAGCGTCGCCATAATAAGGCCCTATGGATTCACCGGCGCGGCCAGACGGAGGGCGATGTAGGCCGGGCGATAATCCCCGTCGGGGCGCAGCAGGCTGTAGGCCGAGACCGCCTGGCTCGACCCCCAGATGGGGGCCAGGTTCAAATTCCACAGGAACATGGTCGCCACCCAGGGCCGCTCATCCCCCATCTGGAAGGCCCGCACGACGTACTCGGCCTGCTCCTCCTCGGTGACCTCGCGAGCGTAACCCCACCCGGTGGTATCTATGCCCCCCATATTTTCCACCGACGGCCAACCGAACTCGGTGACCCAGATCTGGCGCTCGGCGTCGCCGTACTCGAGCATAATGGCGCGATAATCCTCCAGCGTGTCGAGAAAGAAAAAGCTGGGATGATCGTTGTGACCGGAGGCCGCGTGGTCGGCGTCCTGCCAGCTCTCGGCGGGCGGGTTGGCGAACCCGTAGGGGTGAGCGCCGATCCCGTCCACCCACCGGGAGATCCCTGCCTCGTACATCCCGCGCAGGAACACCCGGTCGTCCAGCGCTGTCACGCCGTCGTTGATGCCGGTGACGGCCGGCGCGCCGCTGACGACCAGCGCATCCGGATCGGCGGCTCGCACCCCCTGGGCCCCCTCGGCCACCAGCGCGACGAAACGGGCCGGATCGAGGACATCGCCGCGCCATTCGCGGGCCAGGTTGGGCTCGTTCCACAGCTCGTAGGCCACCACCCGACCGCGATAGCGGGCCGCCAGTTGGCCCATGAACCGGCCAAACTCGGCGTAATCGGCGGGCGGCCCGCTCTCCAACTCGGACGCGCGGGTCCAATCCGGCGCGTGAACCACGCCCAGCAGCAGTTTGAACCCAAAGGCGTCGCACGCTTCCACCGCCCGGTCCAGCAGCACCCAATCGAAATCGTCCGGCCCGTGCTCGACGGTGTGCCAAGTCACCTGTTGTTTGACCCATCCCACCCCCAACCCCCGCGCCCACTCCAGGGTCTGGGCCTGGTCGCCGGCAAACAGGTGGAGCTGCACGCCATACCCCGGCTTGGGAACCGGTGGGGGCAGCGGCGTGGGGCCGGAGGGGGACGGTGCGGCAGTCGGCGGCGCGGGAGTGGTCGTCGGCACAGGGGATTCGAGACTCCCGACGACCGGCAAATAGTGGGTGTAGGGCGTGGACGTCGGTTTGGAGCGCACGTCATCAGGAGGCGGCGGCCCTGCACGATCACACCCGACGAGAGGGACGCACAACAGGGCCACGAGGAGAACTCGTCTCAACACACGGATCAAGTAAACTGACATAGTCAGGCCATTGTAGCCGCAAACCATCGCTTGTCAACCCCACGAGAGCTAGCGGATGAAGCGATCGGGCGTGAGATTGTCACGGGCGCATTCATTTGTTGGGGGGAATGAATCGAATCATTTTGCCCTGCAATCTTTCCAGTGCATAGCCACGCCCTGCCAATATTCCTGCTAATAGTCCTTGTCGTGGGCCAGGTACGTCAAGAGTATCCCCCCCACCGCGGGGCCAATACCGCCCACGTAAAGCAGTCTGGACATTGGCGAATTCCGATTTTCGTCTTTGGGACGCAGATGAACGCTGACTTTTGCAGATTTTTCGGGTCTACACGGATTCGTGGGGGAAAATTTCGCAGTAGCAGGTGACGAAGGCGAAAATACACCTGTAGGGCGGGTTTCTTACCCGCCGGGCAGTTTCTTACCCGCCGGGCAGTTTCTTACCCGCCGGGCAGTTTCTTACCCGCC
>DSDT01000306.1 GCA_011048615.1 Chloroflexota bacterium
CGATGGAACCGAATATGGAGGCCCAAGGATGGAGAACCAGAACCGAGTGCCGTACCGACAGTTACTGGCCGCGCTGACTCTGCTGACGATCCTGCTGAGCAGCCCTGCGCCCTCCGGAGGGCGGGCCGCCGACGTCACGTCGCTCACCGGGAATCATCCCCCCAGCCCTGGCGCTGTCTCATTCCACACCACCACCCTCTCCATCCCCACCTATCCCTACGCCGACCATCTGACCACCGGCTACAATCCGACCTACAACATGACTTACCCCATCCTGGATTGGAAATCCTACACAGCCGCCTCCCCCCATCCCACCTCCCGAGAGTACGAGCTGTTGGTGCTGGAGAATGATTACCTGCGGGTCACACTGCTGCCAGAACTGGGAGGGCGGGTCTACCAGATGACGTTCAAGCCCACCGGCCACGACGTGCTGTATCAGAATCCAGTCATCAAACCCACCCATTGGGGCCCGCCAGAGCAGGGCTGGTGGTTAGCGATCGGGGGGATCGAATGGGGCCTACCGGTAGATGAGCACGGGTACGAGTGGGGTCAGCCGTGGGACTACCAGGTGGTCACCTCGACGGCCGGCGTCACCGTCACGCTGCGGGACACGGACGCCGCCGACCGGCTGCGGGCCGCCGTCGCCGTTCACCTGCCGGTCGGGCGGGCCCACCTCACCATCACGCCGCGCCTCGAAAACCCGACCGGGAGCGCCATCTCTTACAAGTATTGGGCCAACGGCATGCTCGCGCCCGGGCCGGCCAACACAGTCGGCCCGGACCTGCACTTTGTCTTTGACGCCGCCGAGATGTCGGTCCACTCGACCGGCGACGACCGGCTGGACTGTCACTCACCCTCCCCGACCGGCCCCGATTGCCGCTTCAGTTGGCCGCTCTATCAGGGCGTTGACTTTTCCCGCCTGGGGAATTGGCGCCAGTGGCTCGGCTTTTTCGAGTACCCGGACGCCGGCAGCGGCCCCATAGAGATGGCCGGTGCCTACGACACGGCCGCGGACGAGGGGGTGGCCCGCATCTTTCCCCCAGACCTGGCCCAGGGCAGCAAAGGGTTCGCCTTCGGATGGTCAGAGCCAATAGACTGGCGTCAATGGACCGACGACGGCTCCACCTACGTCGAACTGCACGGCGGCGTCGCGCCGACCTTTTGGGACACGGCCGTCCTCCCGGCCGGTGGGGCGCTGGCGTGGACCGAGTACTGGTATCCCGTCAGCGGCATCGGTCAACTGAACACGGCGACGGTCGAGGCGGCGTTGGGGGCGCGCGAGCGCGAGGCGGACGGACTCGCCTACATCCTCATCGGCCTGCACACCACCGCCCCCCACCCCGCCGGCAGCACCACCCTCTACGCCTGGAGCCGAGACGACTGCACCGAGCTGGCCCGTTGGACCCTGCCGGCCATCGAGCCGGGCACACCGCTCAGCGCCTCGCTCATAGCGCCGGGGCACGCCCTGGCGGATCTAGCCCTCGCCTACCTGGACGACGCCGGTGTCCTGCTCGCCTCGCTCAACCCGCGCGACTGTCTGCCGCCCCGCTCGTCGGTCGCTCCCCTGCCGATGTGGGTCGCCACGACCACGTTCACCGTGACCTGGAGCGGCCAGGATGTGTGGACGGGCGTCGCCTCCTACGACGTGCAGGTCCGCGACGGGTACCCGGGGACCTGGACCACCTGGCTGACGGATACCGCCGCCACCTCCGCTCCCTTTACCGGCGTCCCCGGCCACACCTATTTCTTCCGCGCCCGCGCCCGCGACGCCAGCGGCAACCAGGAACCCTACGGGGAATCAGAATGGGGGCAGGCGTTCACCACGGTGTTGACCGAGCCAGCGCCGGTGCTGGTCACGTCGCGCAAGTCCGCCGCGCCTCGACTGGCGCGGCCCCACCAGGCGATCTCGTACACCATCTGCGTCAGCAACACCGGCAACCTGACGGCCTCCGTCGCGCTGACCGACACCCATCCCGCCAGACTGGTCCTGCTGACCGGAACCGTGGCCGGCCCGCCCGGTTTCACCCTGGATGATCCCGGAGGCCTCATCTACTGGAGAGGGGACGTGGCACCGGGCGAGGCCGCCCGCATCACCTACGCGCTCTACCTGACGACCGAGACCCCCATCGGCGCGGGGCTGACCAATACGGTCACCATTGCTGGGGGTTTAGAGGGAGAACTCACGCGTCGGGCGACGGTCGTGCGGGCATACCCGGTCTGGCTGCCCCTGGTCGTGGGGGGATGGCCGCGGAGCTCGCCGTAGCGCGGAATTGACTCCGCCGCCCACTGCGCGGAAGACCATGCGCTACTGAACGGCGGTCATTGAAAAACCTGTGTGGGGCGGATTGCCCACCCTATTGGACGACGACCTGGACAGGGCCGCTCAATCTGACGCAGCCATCAGAGAAGCAGATCATCAGCCACAGATGGTACGTGCCAGCACCCAAGGTGAACTGGTTGATGTGGTCACGGTGAACGAATCTCTGTCCCGGCTGGAACTGGGAATAGCTCCAACTCTTTTGCATCTCGTTCGTCTCCTCCACGAACACCCCCAGGGCGTCATATTCGACCGAGTTGGACGAACTGTTGTAAACCCACATATTGAACCAGATATCCGAGCTGCTACCGTATGGGCCGGGCGCTCCCTCCACCTGGAATCCCTCCGCCACGAGGCCCCGCACGGTGGAAGGAGTGGGAGGCGACTCCGTCGGAGGGACGGCTGTCGGAGCGGCTGTCGCCTGTACTGGCGCAGCGGTCGGGGCCGCCGGGGGCTGAACCTGGGGCACGACTTGGGTGTTAGAGGCCGTGACCAGCTCGCCAAACACCCAGGCGGACGAGTCTTGGTATCGAATCTGCCACCAATCGCCGTACTGCCCGGTCAGCTCCACCTGCGACCCAGGATCGAGATAGCCGATCCGAGTATATTGGGTGCCTGGTCCGGTGCGCACGTTCACACCGCTCTCGCCCACCACGGCCGATGCCACGACCGGCGTATCGGTGACGGGGGCCGGTGAGGGCAGCGGAGTAGCCGTGGGCAGAGGAGTAGCCGTGGGCAGAGGAGGTGTGGACGAGGGGAATGGCGTGACCACCGGCAACTCGATTGCTGCGGTGGGAGCGGCCGCCTCGCTCGTCGTGGGTGTGGCGTCAGCAGACTCGCCGTTGCCCAAGCCAAAACCGAACCACAACAATCCAAGGCCCAGCGCCACGATCAGCAGCCATCCAACGATTAGTAGTATGGTACTGCCCCGTCCAGATCGGGGGTACAAGTTATCATTCATTGACCCATCCCCTCCTGCGTACTAGTATATCCCAACCCAGGCATAAAGTCAACGCGCGCGCAAGGCCCATCCTCACACCACAGAAAACCACCCGAACCGGCGTCGGTTCGGGCGGTTCGGCAGGGGAATGCCCCTCTATTCACGCCAATGACGTCAAGCCCCGAATTTAATCAGACGCCCAGCATACGCCATCGCCAGGGGCATCAGATCGGTGTTGTGGATGTGGCCCAGGCCGCCGGCCATACAGGGACGCTCCCCGAACTGGGTCACACCATCGGGGCGGATGTACTTGGACCACAAGAGTACCGGGAGCTCGTGCCAACTGTGCGCCTTCCACACCGCCGGTGTCGAGTGATCGCCGGTGATGATGAGCACGTCCGGTCCCAACGCCAGGATGTCCGGCAACACCCGATCGAAATGCTCGATCACCTGGGCCTTGGCCTCGAAATCCCCATCCTCCCCTCGACTGTCCGTCTTTTTGACGTGGAAGAAAAAGAAATCATACTCCTGCCAATGGGCTTTGAGGGTCTCGACCTCGTCCTCGATGGTCTCCCCGGTGGGCAGCACATCCATCCCG
>DSDT01000273.1 GCA_011048615.1 Chloroflexota bacterium
ATACACCTGTAGGGCGGGTTTCTTACCCGCCGGGCAGGTATGGAAACCTGCCCTGCGTAGAGCCCAGACCAATAGATGGCGCGCGCCAGGTCCGGACTATTTGACGCCGGTTTCTGCTCCCTGCCAGATCGAAAGCCCTCTCAAGAGGAATGAAGCAGATAGCAACTTTCGCCCGCCTCGTGGA
The DNA here is from genome assembly GCA_011048615.1 of Chloroflexota bacterium. GTDB lineage: Bacteria > Chloroflexota > Anaerolineae > B4-G1 > B4-G1 > DSDT01. The sequence continues at coordinate 185 of DSDT01000273.1, forward strand.
GCAGGTCCACAACGACATACCCCGCCTCGAACGCCGCCTCAAAGAGGGCGCGAGTGTGCATCCGCCAGGCGCAGGCCAGTCCCATATCCGCCTCTTTGATGGCCTGAAAACGAGCCGGTATCTGGATCAAGAACCGCTCCCCGGCGATGGGCAGCACCGCCTGGGGCGGATGAACCGGCTCGCCAGGCAGGGGATTGTTCAGCACCGGCGTCCCCTGCGCCTGCAAGGTCGAAAGCGACATCCCGGGCCCATCGCCGCGCAACCGCTCGAAGACACGCCGGCTGGCGATAGCCCAATCCACCTGGAAGCGATCGCTCTCCAGCCCGGCGTTCAGCCCATCCCGCATACCGCCGTACAGGTTGCGCAAGTAGGTATCACACGTCACCCCCAGCTTGTGAAAATTGAGGTAAGCGTTCCGGCTCTCCAGCAGGTCAAAGGTCCAGGTGATGAGATCAATCCCCTGGCGCAGCACGTGTTCCCGCTGGGCCAGCTTTAAGCGATAGCCCACGCCCTGGTTCTGGTAGGCCGGATGAACTCCGACCATATCGGAGCAGTGCTTCAACCGACCCTCGGGAGCCAGGCCCAGAAGGCCACACGCAAAACCAACGAGCCGTTCCTGCCGATCCGGCCCCGCCTCGAACGCGCCCAACACCAGCCCACCGTTCATCTGGGCGGTGAGCATCAGGTGATCCGGCACGATCTCGACCTCCTCCAGTCCCCACACATCCCGCTGAAGCTGCTCGGCGGCGCGGTACTCGGCGATGGATTGGAGGAGGCGAATGACGACAGCCATCGCTCTCACTTGGCCACGACGTTGGCAGCAACCAGGATCGGGTCCCACACCGGTGAGAAGGGAGGGGCATAGCTCAGGTCGAGCTGCTGCAAGTCCGCCACGGTCAACCGGTGATGTAACGCCGTCGCCAGCACATCCACCCGCTTGGCAACCCCATCCTGCCCCACGATCTGCCCTCCCAACAGGCGATCCGTCTCGTCGTCCACGATCAACTTGACGTGGATGGGAGCCGCACCGGGAAAATAGCGGGCCCGGTTCGAGGCCCTGATCTTGACCCCGCGGACAGAATACCCCCGCGCCTCCGCCTCCGCCGTCGTGAGGCCGGTCCGGGCCACCGCCAGGTCAAAGGCCCGCACCACCATCGTGCCCACGATACCGGCAAAAGCAGCCTGGCCGCCAGCAGCGTTCTCCCCGGCAGTGCGTCCCTGCTTGTTGGCCGTGCTGCCCAATGGCACATAGTCCGGTTCCCCAGTGACGAGGTGAAAAACCTCGGCGCAGTCCCCGGCAGCGTAAATATCCGGCACGTTGGTACGCATCATCCCATCGGTAGCGATGGCCCCCGTCCGCCCCAGGGCTGCGCCTGCCAGCTCGGCCAACGGGATGCCATCGGGGTGGACACCCAGCCCCAGCAGTACCACGTCGCCAGCCAGTCGCTCGCCTCCTTCCAACACCACACCCTCGACCCGGCCATCCCCCTCGAAACCGGTCGGCGTGCCGGTTATCACGTCCACGCCGTGGCGAGCCATCTCATCCTCCACCAATGCCCGCACGTCATGGTCGAGCTGTTGGCGCATCACCTGCCCGGAGCGAATTACCATCGTGACCGCCAACCCCAGCCGACGAAAGGTCTCTGCCATCTCTACGCCGACGTACCCACCGCCGATGACGACTGCCTGTTGTGGCGACTGCTGATCGAGAAACTGCTTCACTGCGATGCCATCCACCAGCGAGCGAAGCACAAAAAGGCCCGGCAGATCGGCGCCCGGTAGCGGCAGCTCGAGCGCTCGCGCACCGGTCGCGATGACCAGCCGATCGTACTCTTGGACAAATTCCTGCTCTCGCTCCCCATCCCGCACGGTGACGGTGTGAGCGTCGGGCGCGATGCCCACCACTTTGTGATGGAGATGGACTTTGACCCCCTGCTCCGCCATCTGCTCCGGCGTACGGGCGATCAGGTCCTGGTAGTCCGGGACGTCTCCGGCGATGAAATAGGGCATGCCACAGGCGCCGTACGAGATGTACGGCCCTCGCTCATAGACCACGACCTCCAATGCAGGATCCACCCGCTTTGCCTTGGCGGCGGCGCTCATTCCCGCGGCCACGCCGCCGATGACTACCACTCGTTTCGTCATTGCCATGCCCCTTTCAAAAGGCCGTTGTACAAATCGGCTTGTCCAGCACGCGGAAAATTCGATCTACGACGCCGACGTATTCGACGTCAGATACCTCGACTAGGCCGTACCGATAGAGGCTGTTCAAGGTCACCGTTCCCAACAGCAGCGCGGAGAGCTCGGCGACCTCCATCCGCACCTCCACGTCATACGCCTCCCCATCCGACCAGGTCAGTCGTCCCCCCTCGAAATGGAGCGTCAAACTGCCACCGTTCTCTGGCAAAAAACTTTGCTCCACAGTCAGTTTGAGCCGGCAGGTCTGGCCGCCAAAATCCCGTCATAGCTCGATTTCTCGATCAGCCCGTGCGTCCGTTCCAGGACCCGCTGGTAACAATCGAGCAGCAACCTCTTGTCCCCCGCCGTTGCAGCCGTTCCCGCTCCTCCGGAGACGAGATTTTCCAGCCCGGGTAGGCATTGACGACACTGTCGGTAAAAGCGTCGAAATCATCCGCCGTCAACAACCTGATCTCACTCAAGTTCCGCCTCTTGCGTGGCAGAGGATGCGGGCAGCCACTCCTCCAACCACACCTCCAACGTCCGCCCGACCCGCTCCAAGCTCTCGGCGCTTACCTTGTCGGGCGTGTCCTGAGTGGTGTGCCAGTAAGGATAGTCGAAATCAATCACGTCCACCGCTGGGATGCCCAGCTGGGCGAACGGGATGTGATCGTCATAGATGGACCAACGGTACTCGGCGACAAAGGTATCGGTATAGCCCAGCGTCGCGGCTATCTCCCACAACTGCATCTGTAACACCGGGTCCGAGTTTCTCTCCAGGTACAACTGCTGATCGGCATCTCCCACCATGTCCACGACTACAACGGCGGTCGGAATAAGGATCAAATTAGCCGCCATGTACTGCGATCCGACGCACCACTCCCAGCCGTCGAGACTGCCGTTGTCCTCGGCGTCGAAAAAGGTGAGCCAAATTTCGTGCTCTATGGCTCCCCGGTCCAGCGTGCGGGCCAGTTCTAACAGCACCGCCACGCCAGAGGCCCCGTCGTTGGCCCCCATCACCGGGACGGTCGAATCTTCCTTGTCGGCGCTGCGGCGGGTGTCGTAGTGAGCGCCCAGGAGAATGATCGGACCGCTCCCCGCCCGGCCGACGATGTTGCGCACCGGCGTGTCCCGGTAGGTGAACTCTTCCGTCTCGACAGTCCAGCCTTGCGCCTCCAGCGTGGCGATGATGTACTCACCGGTCGCCCAGCCCGCCTCGGAGCCGGTGGGGCGAAAGCCGAGGTCACATTGAGCCACGACGTGCTCGTAAGCCGCCTGGCCATCGAACGACACCGGCTGCGGCTCGCTGCAGGCAGACAAGCCCAGCCAGAGCGCCGCCAGACTCGCCACCACCCCCAGCATTCGCATAGCCTGTTTCTTTTTCCCTGTCCACATATCTTTTCAGCATACCTCTCATTCAACCCATAATTGCTATGCGAAGCGTTCCAGGTCTCGCAGCGCTCGCTCCACATACGCCTGATACCGCTTC
>DSDT01000072.1 GCA_011048615.1 Chloroflexota bacterium
ACGACGATTTCTCCACCTTTGAGCACGTACCGGGGGTGCGCGAACATCGCCTCCGGGTCGTCCAGAGCGGGGTAAACGGTCACGTCGGCGTCGGCGCCCACGCCCAGGTGACCCTTGCGCGTCAACCCCAGCGCGCGGGCGGTCCCGGCCCGGGTGATGATGGCGATCTCGGACAGCGAGTATTCGCGCTTCAGATCCGGAAGCAGCGTCCCTTTTCGCGCCCGCGCCGGCAGCCGTTCGCACATCTCGGCGCGATAGTCCCGATCCATCAGCAGCTTGATCACCTGAGGGTAGCAGAAGAACGGCCCCGCGTTGGGGTGATCGGTGGTCAGGAAGACCCGCCACGGGTCCTCGATCAGCAGGAAGAGCTCCAGACCGGTGATCCACTGCACCGCGTTGAACAGATTATTCCGCTTGTAATCAATCGGCACGACTCCGCCACCGGTCTCGCTCTCCACGTCGTCGTTGAGCCATTTGTGTCCGGTGAGCTGTCGCAGCCGGTACTGGAGCGGGCCGTCGGACGTCATCGTGGTCGCCGGCCCAAAGATCACCTGTCCCACGTCCACGGTGAGATAGGGCTGGGCGTTGACCGCCTGGGCCACGGCGGCCGCACCGGAGCGAGGCAGCCGGTCTGCTTCGCCCTCGTAGCTGAGGAACTGGAGATGGCACAGGTGGGCGCGCCGCCCGTCCAGTGCCTGGATCGTCTCCACCGTCGTGCGGGCGTTGCCGGACTGCCCCAGGTTGATGCAGTGGATGTGCGGCGGGTGGGGCAGCCGCAGCGTGTCGCTGATCCAGGTCAGCGCGTCGAGAATCTGGCGTGGCGTCACGCCAAACCCGATTACCTCGTCGTCCAGCTCGCCGACGTTTTTCCCCCACTTCCAGTTCTCCACGCCGCCCGGGTTGACGACTTTGATGGCGTATCCCTTGGTCGCGTTCAGCAGCCATGCCACATAGTCGCGGGCCTTTTCCCGCTCTCCTGCCTGGATGGCGCGCATGATAAAGTGATTGTTGCCCATCGTGATGTACGCGCCCTTGTCCAGTAGTGGGGTGTCCTCCAACTCCTCGTGCGTGTGGCGGGCCACCAGGGGCGCGGTGGCGGCCTCCATCACCGTGGTGTATCCCATTTCGGCGTACAGATAGCCGGTCAGGTGGGTGGTCGGCACCGTGTAACCGGCCCCGGAGCGGCTGAACGACGTTCGGGAGCGGACGTGGTCCCGATGATCCTCCGGGCGGAACTTGCGCCCGGCGTTCACCTTTGCCCCGACGAAGTGGCTGTGGATGTCCACCCCGCCGGCCATCACGACCAGGCCGGCCGCGTCCACGATCTGCGCCTGGGCGCGATCCACGTCCTCCGCCGCGACGATCCGCCCGTCTTTGATCCAGATGTCCCGCACCTCGCCGTTGATCCCGTTCGGGGGATCGTAGACGGTCCCGTTGACGATTCCTAACATGATTTCACCGCCTCGATGATCTGCGTCAGCACGTCGGCGTCGGTGGGACGGGCTGTCCGGAGCACCGGCCGCAGCCGGAGCGGCACGCCGTCCATCCGGTACGCCGTCCCGGCCGCGTCCACGCCGTAGCAGGCGGTGGGAAAGACCACCCGTGCGGCCTGTGTGGTGAGCGACGGCACTGGGTCCAGGGCGATGGCGGGGATTTGCGCCAGGCGGCGGGCGGCGGCGGCGGGGAAATGGGCCAGCGGGTCCGATGCGACGATCAGCGCCGCGTCCGCCTCGCCCCGCGCCAGCACGTCCACGGCCGAAAATTCCCCCGGCCCGTAGCTGGGATAGCCCCGGGCGAAGCTGACCGCGAAGGGGTAGCCGCTCAGCCACGTCATCACCTGGTCCGCGCCGGTGACGTTGCCGTGGCCGCGCATCGGGAGGACGGAGAAGCGGGTGTACTGGTTCAGCTCGGCCACCAGCGTGAACAGCTCGCTCACGTTCATGTCCCGCCCCCGGCTCTGGGTCAGCCCCATGCCCATGAAGACGACCCCGAAACGGCAGCTCTTCATCTGCTCGGCCAGGGACGCCAGTTGGGATACCGGGACGGAGCCCACGGCGTCGGCTGCGACCGTTTTCCCCTGAATCAGCGCCCGCAGCGCCGTCAGCGCCTCGAAATCGGCGCCGGGCGCGACCTGAAGGAACAGGTCGGCGGTGCGGCTGCTCGCCGTCGGGCGCACGTCCACGACGACGACGGTGCGGCCCCGCCGCCCTTCGGGGGTGTAGGTGCCTTTGGGCAGCGCCGAGTAGCGGGCAAAGTGGCGCACGTGGGAGACGGCCGGATTGCAGCCCCAAAAGATCAGCAGGTCCGCCCGGTTGCGTACCTCGCCCAACGTGCAGGTCGGCTCGCCGACCGCCTGCATTGCTAGGCCGCTCGGCCCGTGGCAGACGGAGGAGGTGGTGTCCAGGATGGCGCCCACCTTGTCCGCCAGCTCGACGACTTTGCGCTGCGCCTCTGTGGCCGTGGAGCTGAGGCCATAGATCAGCGGGCTGTCGGCCTTGTCCAGAATGCGCGCCGCCTCCGCGACCGCCTCCTCCCACGAGACCGGACGCCCGTCCACGGTGGGCGGCTGCGGGGTCGGGTCGTAATGGGTGAACAGTCCACGTCCGTTGGCGCACGCCTTGCGCATGCGGGCAATGCGTCCGCTGTTCCCGTTTTCGTCCTCGTCCACTTCGACCACAATGTCGTCGCACAGGCAGCCGCAGAAGGTGCAGACGACGTTTTCGATGGTTCTGCTCATATGTGCTTCACCCCCGCCGTCAACCCTTTGAACGGGGGCATGCCGGTGCTCTCCGTCTCGACGCCGATCAGCTCGTTCGCCGTTGGCCCCATTGGGACGAAGATCATTCCCGACGGCAGCGTCCCCGCGTGGGCCAGCGCCGTCGTTTGCCCGCTCGCTGTCTGCACCTGGACGGTCTGACCCTCCGCGATGCCGAGACGGGCCATGTCCTCCGGGTTCATCTCCACCAGCGTCGTCGCCAGACGGTACGCCTCCGAGTCCTTGCCCTCGTGCAGGCCCTGCCCCTGGTCGGCGGTGCGGCCGGTGATCAACGTGAAACGCTCGCCCAATTCCAATGTCGTCCTCCCTCCAGGTGGACTTGTTGAGGTGCGACGCACTTGTCAAGTGCGTCGCACCTACTCATCGCCGATGTCGTGGCGGACAGCCTCCGCGCCGGTCAGCAGCCGCTGCCAACAGTCGGCGCGGCTTGCTCCTTCCGCCAGCACCGTGCAGACCGGGTGGCCGGCCTCGATCGTCTCGCCAGGGTGGGGAACGTCCCGCCGTCCCTGCGCTGTCCACGACGCCGTCTCCGACTGTGGCACGGTCACGCTGCGCCGGGCGTAGACGATGCCCTTTCCAAAGTATGGCCCGGCGATCCGCTCCCTCGAGTCAAAGTCAGGCAGATGGCCATCCAGCGCCGCCAGATGGAGCGAGAACACGTTCAACTCGTAGGCCCGTTCCACCAGTTCCATCGAGGCCGTGTAGCGCGGGTTGACCTCGATCAAGTACGGGACAGCCTTCCCTTCTGGCGTCTCTCCGATCACCAAATCTATCCCATTAGCGCCGCGCAGATGGAAGCGGCGGGTGAGCCGTGCGACCATCTCCTCGACGGCGGTCAGGATGGCATTCCCTCCGCCGGAGGGCGACGTCAGGGGCAGGATGTTGCCGCACCAAGCGAAGCCACGTCCGCCCAGTTCCCCTCGCCCGATGAGTTGCTCCGTCAGGCCGATCACTACGCTGCGCTGGCCGTCCGCCACGAACGCCGCCGACGCGGGCCGTCCCGCGACGTAGGCTTGCAA
>DSDT01000027.1 GCA_011048615.1 Chloroflexota bacterium
ATGAATCGGGCTTAGGAGCCCCGTTCACGGGGCGAAAGCTCTGTAGCCGGGGCACTTTATGCCCCGGCGGGCCTTGCCCGGAAACTAGGCCGCCAAAGTTAGAATGTGCCATTGTCAAGGTAGAGCGATTCCGACTGCCATGAGAGTGTCATTGAGCCCTGCACCACATAGTCTACTGCCACTATCTTAGACAAGCCGCCAGCCCTTTCGTAGGCCACTGCCGTTATCTTTGAGATAAACGCATCTGCTGCCAAAAACTGTGAGACAGCGTGAGCCACGGTGCCAATATCTTTGAGATAACGGGCGTTTTGAGGCCTCTGGGTGACACTATCTTGGAGACCCTACAGACTAGTTCACCCCCAATGCTTTCAAAGCGGCCGCCAGCGGCTCTGAGTAAAAGATCGGGTCCACCCGCTCCAGGATATCGGGCGGTACTTGCATGAACTGCCGCTGATTGCCAATCGGGACCAATACCCGCCTGGCGCCGTTGTCCATGATGACTTGCAGCGGTTCCACCAACGAACGCACCGGCAGGATATTCCCCTGGATGGTCATCTCCCCGAGAACGACCAGCCCGGCCTGCACCTGCCTCTCCCGCAGCAGGGAGTATAGCGCCACGAAGAACGCCACTCCCCCTTGTGAACCTTCCTTGCTGTGCATCAGGTCTACGATCTGGACGTGGAAGTCATAGCTATCCACGTCACGCTCGATCCCCAGACGTGTCTTGTTCGCCTCGATGTGGTCGAAGGCGGTGACGATAGAGTCCTTCATCGCCCGGTCAGGACTGCCGGTGACCCGCAGCTTGCCCGACCCGCTCATGCGACTGACCTCGATGCGGTGTAGGGCCACCTTGTCGCTGTCGGTCAGAGCAGCCGTGTAGACACTGCCCGGCGGCATCGGATCCTGGCTGATCAGTTGCCGACCACCCTCCTCCGGCACGCCGACAAAGTGCTCCCGCATCGCCTCGGTGTCCACGTAGGAGAAGGAAGTCTGATAGTATTCGAACGCGCCCATCTTTTTCAACTGCTCTTTGACGCGGCGACGCCCTTCCAGGGCCAGTTCCAGGTATTCCTCCAGTTCCTCTCGGCCGGGATCAGCGCCAGGATGCAGGAGCTTGACCAAGCCCGATACAGTGCGGCGCACGGCTCTGGCATCGCGCGTGTTCAGATCGCTGCCCAGGCTGTAATGGCGGTCAAACGCATCTGTGCGGTCCTGCCGACGCAGCTCGCGCAGTGCTTCGGCCAGGTAGTCGATCACAAAGCCATAGTGGTCGGTGAAGAACTCGTTCCGCATCTTGGGCATCTCCCAGCCGGGTAGGTAGAAATGCAGGCGGTCGATCAGCGCCATGTCCTGCATATCCTCCGGCAGGGGTTGGAACAGCGTGCCTGCACGGACCAACATTTCAACCGGCTGGTTGATGTTGCCGTTAAAGACCATCGAGGCTTCCGCGACCAGTTCCTCCCGCCCCCGGCTAAAGCTGCCGCTTTCCATATAGTCCTTCAGAATCTGGATGGCTGTCTTGTCGCTGAAACTGATGCCGGCCACCTCGTCGAAGGCGACCACGTCCCACATGCCCACCAGGCCCACCCGGCGCGTGCTCATGTTGTAGAAGAGATTGGCCACGGTCGTCTTGCCGCCAGAGATCAGGATGGCATAGGGCGAGAGATCGCGATAGACGTACGACTTGCCCGTACCTCTGGGGCCCAGTTCGATCAGGTTGTAGTTGCGCTGGATCATGGGCACCAGGCGCATCAGCATGAGCAGTTTGACCCGCCGCTCGAAGGCGGACGGCTCAAACCCGATCGAACGGATCAGCAGGTCGAGCCATTCATCGGTCGTCAGTTCGGCCCGCGCGGCGCAGTAGTCGTCCAGGTCGAATGCAGCCACCTGGATCGGTTTCAGATCGGTGATGAAAAAGGGCCGCGTCTTGCCGCCGACCTCCTCATCGGGACGAAACTCGATGTCCATCTGAGTCCAGACCCCGCCCTCCAGCAGCCGCTCGTAGCGCCGCACAAAGGTGTCGGGGATGTGGACGAAGCGATTGCCGAAATTCACCACCTCCGCCCAGTACTTGGCGCCATCCAGGCGCACCAACACTTTGTCAATGTACCGCTGCTGACCCCGTTCCTTCACCCGCGACTGGGCCTTCATCGCCTCGTCGGGCCGGATGATATGGTCGGCCAGGGTATTGTGCACCAGGCGCAGACCGGCCTCGACCGCGACGGGATCGTCCGTGGCACAGTACTTGCCCAGCAGGTACTCCAGGACGTACGTCGGCACATTGGCGCCTACTTTGACCTGGCGCACCAGGTCCTTGCGCACCACCTTGCCCGCAAAGATCTCGTTTACCTTGCGATCCAATTCCGGCATCTTGTCACCTCGTTCCTCTCACCAACAGCCTCGAGCCTGGTTCGTTCTCACAACCTCACAACGAGATGGAGAACGGAACACGCTCCAGACGCGCCAGACTGACGCCGGTCGTCGCGTCCAGCAGGTGCACCGTCACCTCGTCTACGGATGGCATCGTTTCCGTCTCGGTGATCATGAGCGTGACGGTGTTCCTGGCAATCGCCCGGGACTGGTCAGTGTCCAGCGCCAGTTGGACGTCCCTGGTCACCTCTTGGAAGCCGTAGGAAGCAGACACTGGCACGGAGATAGACTGGTCACCGGCCCGCACCTCGACCCGGATCGCCGGCGGCTGGATGGGCAACAGCTCTTCCGAGCGTCCCTCGACTGTGACGGAGAGAAAGCGCGTGGATATCGTCTGGCTGCCCAGCGTTAGCGTCCACCGCACGCGGGCAGGGACGGCTGGCGTCCGAGCGGCCGCCGGGCGGACGGTCAGGACCGGTACCACCAGTTCTGGCAATGACAGGCCGCCGTGGAAATACTCGGTAGCGCCGCCTTTCACCTTGAAGCAAGACAGGTTCCATGGGGTGGCGATCTCGAGTTCTCCGCCGATGCCAAAGGCGGAGAGCGATGCGCGCAGATAGGCGGGCGCCTCCGCGCCGCCCTGGCCAACCCACACCCGCCGCTTGAGGGCCGCCGTCTTGCCTCCTGGCGCGTCTATGCTCTCGCCGCTGCTCAGCTTTTCGCCAAAGAGATAGCCGTGATCCGCGCTGATGACGACCGTCTCGATTCCCAGCCCAAAGAGCGTCTTGATCGCCCGGCGAAGCTGGTTGAGGACATCGTCCAACATACGGCGGGCCAGCGCCGGGTTGTTTTCGCACAGGCCATCGATCTCTTCCGTCGCCGTGACCACGACGACGTCGGCCGACTGGATGGCCTGACTCAAGGGGGCGTCCGAGAGCGGCGCCAACTGGTCCAACTTGGCCACAACCACGTTCCCCTCGACGGCCGTGTCAAAGTGGGCCAGCCTGTCCTGGCGCGTTTTGAGCGTCCCACCGGCGACAACGGCGGCCAGCCGGTTCCCCTCAGCAGGGGTGATCGTCAACCCTCCTTCCGCGCCGGGCAGGAGCGCCGCCATCCCGATCTCGGTGACGGTGGGCGGTGTGGCCAGTGCCGGGGTCAGATCGGGCTTCCAGTCTTGCGCCAGGATAGCGCCGAGTTCGCGGGCCATCTCGAAGCGCAGCGCATCAACCAGGATGTACGCCACGGGCCCGCCCTTCACCGCCGGGGCCACGACCTCCCGATAGACGTCGGCCTGGAGCAGGACGCCGGGAAGCTCGAACCGGTCGGCGGCCAGGGCGCGCACAAACAGGTCGGCCAGGTCGTCGGACACGGCCGCGTAACGCTGGCGAGCCTGCGCC
>DSDT01000313.1 GCA_011048615.1 Chloroflexota bacterium
GGCTGGCTTCGCGGCGGCGCGGGGAGCGGTCATTGCCTCCACCGACGCCGACACCGTCGTGCCACCTTTCTGGGTGGAACGTATCATGGAGCACTTCCGGGCCGACCCCGTCCTGGGGGCTGTCTACGGCCCGGTCTATTGGCCTGACGGGCAGCGGATGGAGCAGTTATTGGTGCGCTACCCGATCACCTGGGGGCTGTGGGCCAGCAACAGGCTTCGCCGCAGCCTCTGGTGGGGCAGCAACTTTGCCGTGCGTCGGGAGATCTTTTGGGAGGCGGGCGGCTTTCCCGTCCAGTGGGGCGCAGGGTCCGGCGAGGACACCGAACTGGCACGACGGGTGCGTCGTGTCGCGCCGGTGCGCTTCGACCCAGGGCTGGTTGTGTACGCCTCCTCCCGCCGCGTGCGCGAGGGTTGGGCCAACGTGGGGAAACGCATGGCGGTGAGCATAGTCAACCGCTCGGTGCTACGGCAATCCCCGCTGCCGTTCCCGGACATCCGCTGAGCGATGGCCCCCAACCTGCTGGAGGTCCTCGTCGTACTGCTCGTCGTCACACTGCTGATCTGGTTGCTCGAACGGGACTTTTTGCCCCTGCGCCGGAACCAAAAGTGGGCACTCTACGCCCTGTTGCTGCTGGCCGCCCTCGTCAGCCTCACAGCCTACGTCTGCCGGGCCATCGCCTGGAAGCCGGAAGCCGATTCGTGGCTGGCCGGGCTGCTGATACTCGCCGTCGGCGGCCTGGCCCTGTGGTTGGCTCAGAGGATGGAGTAGACCTGTTGATGAGGATGTGTTAGTGGCCGGACAACAGCAAGCCAATTCCGTCCCAGCTCACATCGCCATCATCATGGATGGCAACGGGCGCTGGGCGCAGCAGAGGGGGCTACCCCGCACGGCCGGCCACAAGGCGGGCGTGGAGACCGTGCGGCACATCGTCCGTGCTTGCGCCGACCTGGGCCTCAAGGTGCTGACGCTGTACACCTTCTCCACCGAGAACTGGCGACGCCCCGAGCCGGAGGTCGCTCTTCTAATGCGCCTGGCTGAGGACTATGCCCGCCGGGAGGTGGACGAGCTCAACCAGAACAACGTGCAGGTTCGGATGCTCGGCCGCCGCGAGGGGTTGCCCGGTTCGTTGCTGCGGGCAATGGATGAGGGCATACGCCGCACGGCGCATAACACGGGGCTGGTGCTCAACCTGGCCTTCAACTACGGGGGACGGGCGGAGATCGTGGACGCGACACGGGCAATGGTGACCGCCGTCCGGCAGGGCCAATTGAACCCGGCTCTGCTGGACGAGGACGTGCTAAGTCGCTTTCTCTACACCGCCGGGCTCCCGGATCCAGACCTGGTCATCCGCACCGCCGGGGAAATGCGGTTGAGCAACTTTCTGGCAGGTGGTCGGCGCCTTCTTCTGGAGCACATCGGCCTATTGGCCCGACTTTGACGAAATACACCTCCTGACGGCCATCCGGGCCTGGCGGGAGAGCGGGGAGAGCGTATGAACCGCACACTGAAAGCAACATAGGAGGTAGTAACCATGAAACTGGAAAACATAGTTCACACTATTGCATCCGCCGGGCAGGCTGAAACTCTTGCCAATATCACCGCCAGCGCAATACGGCGCGAGCCGGTCCGTCGCCTGCTCATGGGCTACGTGGATCGGCGCATCAACCAGCGCCTGGAGGAGGCCTACGACGTCAACGAACGCCGTCCGCCCGGCGTGATCCAGGACAAGGCGCACATCTTTCGGGCGCTGGCGCACTCCGTTGACCGGGCGCTGGCGCGGGGCCACGTCTCCGAGGTGGCCGTCAGAGGGGTGTTGCGCGGTCTGGTGAACGCTTTTATGCGCTCGGAACGCAGAGCCGCGCACGAACGTTTCTTCCAGGAACACGGCTATGGCGCGCCCGGTTTCGTCGTCATCTCACCGGGCAAGCTGTGCAATCTGCACTGCAAGGGGTGCTATGCCAGTTCCGGCAACGACAGTGAGAAAATGGACTGGGAGATCTTTGACCGCATCATCACCGAGGCCCAGACGCTTTGGGGCATGGGCTTCGGTGTCATCTCCGGCGGTGAGCCGCTGGCCTACCGCTCCCAGGGGAAGGGTGTCCTGGACGCGGCGGCCAAACACCAGGATGCCCTTTTCCTGATGTATACCAACGGCACGCTGATTGACGAAGAAATGGCCGTCCGCATGGCCGAGGTGGGCAACCTTACCCCGGCCATTTCCGTCGAGGGGTGGGAGGAGCGCACCGACGCCCGGCGTGGCAAAGGTGTCTTCCAGCAGGTGCTGGCGGCGATGGCCAACCTGCGTGAAGCCGGCGTGCCTTTCGGTATCTCCCTCACCGCCACCTGCGAGAACTGTGAAGAGATCCTCTCCGACGAGTTCCTCGATTTCTTCTTCGAGGAGCAGGGGGCCCTCTATGGCTGGATCTTCCAGTACATGCCCATCGGGCGGGGCTTCGCGCTGGACCTGCTCCCCACGCCCCAGCAGCGGGTCTGGATGTGGCAGCGCACCTGGCAGGTAGTACATGAGAAACGGTACTTCCTGGCCGACTTCTGGAACCTGGGCACCTGCTCCGACGGCTGTATATCGGCCGGGCGACAGGGTGGTTACCTCTACATTGATTGGAACGGCAAGGTGACGCCCTGCGTCTTCGTCCCCTACTCGCCGGTCAATATCAACGACGCCTATCGGGAGGGCAAGACGCTGAACGACCTCCTGGAGGAGCCCTTCTTCAAGGCCATCCGCGAGTGGCAGGGCGGGTACGGTTACGCGGCGGCGAGACCGGAGGAGCACAACAACTGGTTGATGCCCTGCCCCATCCGCGATCACCACGCCGACTTCCACCGCATCCTGGAGGCGACCGAGCCGGATCCGGAGGATGAGGCCGCGCTGCAGGCAATGATAGACCCGGCCTACCGCGATGGGCTGATCCAATACAACGAGGCTGTGGCACAGTTGATGGATCCTATCTGGGAGCGCGAGTACCTGGGAGGTAACGGCTGAGGGGCATAGTGCAAGTGTAGGTGAAATCGCCGTATCGCCGTCCCCCTCTTGACACAGTCTCCTTTTTGGCGGCATACTTGTTTCGGAATTTTCGGAAAGTTAGGTAGTTTTTACTGTGAGCAACAGTGTAAAGTTATCCTCCAGGCAACGTGATTTTCTGAGCCACCTGCTCGACCTCTGCCGTGAAGCCGAGGCCCCGGTGCGCTACACGGACGTGGCACGGGCATTGGACGTAAGCCCGGTCACGGCCTACGAAATGCTGCGCTTGTTGGAGGACAAGGGGCTGGTGCGCTCTGAGACGGTGCGTCCCCAGGGCCACAGGGGGCGTTCCGTCGTCGTCTTTTCTCCCACGGAGAAAGCGACGGCTCTTCTGGCCGAGCTGACGGGCGACATCCTGAGCGAGAGAGAATGGGAGGAAGCCAAAGCAGGCGTCCTGGAGACGCTGGAAAGAGGAAAGGGTACCGATTACCAGGACTTGGTGAGTGAACTTTTGCTGCGCATCCCGGAGCACAAATCGCCGCTCCTCTTCGCCGCCGACGTGGTCACGGTCATCATCCTGGTCTTTTACGAGTTGCGGGACAGGGCGGCGGCGAAAAAGATTCTTTCTACCCTGCGTCTACTTGGCCCGCCGGGGTGGGCGGCGCTCTACTCGCTGGCCGGGTTCAGCCTGGCCCTCTCGCTGGTCGAAAAGGCCAACCGGAGGGCCACCTCGCTACTGCTTTCCTACTCTCAGCAGTTCCGCGAACATCTGGATAACCTGAC
>DSDT01000190.1 GCA_011048615.1 Chloroflexota bacterium
GCCAGGATGACGACCTTTTGGCCGGTCACATCGCCGACGGCGACCATTTTGGCGACGGCGGCCGCGGCCGTGGTGTTGCAGCCGTTGGCGTCCATCATCACCGAGACGCGCACCGGCCCGAAGAACGCCTCCGTCGCGGCCTTGAGCATCGCCTCGCCGACAGCGACGTCGGACCCGCCGATGAAAACGGCTGAATTCTTGAGCTCGTCGCCGCCGCGAGTGAACATCGCGCCGTAGACCAGCGCGCGCACGTCCTCTACCGCCACACCGCCGATGGTCAGCACATGGTCGGCCCCGGCGTCGTAGGCGGTGATCGCGTCGAATACGCTGGGATGTTTGTCACTGTCCAGTTGCAGTAGAATCTTGTTCATCTCTTGTCCCTCGTTTTACGTGTCTGTATATTCCAGGCGGACGTTCTGGATCCCTTCACTCTCGCCTGCCATCACTGTCTGTTCGATCCATCTCTTGAGCATCGCCAGGGAGACAGCGGCGCCTCTCTCTGTCAGGTGGCGCAGGGCGGCTTGGAGGTCTGCGTCTTCCGCTTTGACGAAGACGACCTGATTTTCGTGATTGAACACTTTTTTAACCCGGACACGCGCTGACGTATCGTCTGGATGGCGAGAGTCAGTCAGATGGATGTCCACGGTGGCCGTCTGGTACTCAAAATGGATATGGCGCGGCTCGAAGGCCCGCAGTCCCAATGTGCCGATCTCGGCGGCCAGAAATGCCCCTAACGTCTCGATCTGCTCGGCGGGCGCATCTATGAAGAGCAGGAACCCGGCGCGGCCTTTTTTGGTCAGCGTTTGCACCACGTGGACGGCCATCGCGCCGCGCGCCGTCAGACCGTCAATGACATAGGGAATGGCTTCTCCCGACAGGTCATCTACATTGACCAACAACAGCATCGTTGACTCCGTTGCGTGGGGTAGGGAAGATATAGATTCCCTACCCCAATTTTCACCGTTACGCTGTGTCACAGCCCAGACCGAGCAGCTACTCCAGGTCCCTCAAAATCCGCATGGCTACCTGCGCCACCTCGCGGGCGGTGTCCTTGGCGCCGGGGATGGCGCAGGTGATCCGGGCGCTCTTTTCGGCCTTTTTGCCGGCGTCCTTCCAGGAGTACTTGCCCATCGCGGCGGCGACGACGGCCGGCACGACCGCGTCAATGGTGCAGCAGCCGACGTACATCAACTCTTGGGCGACTGCCGCGGCCACGGTGATGGGCAGGGAAAGCTCGGATTTCTTGTTGAGCACCGCGTCGGGGATCACCTGGTGGCTCAAGCCCTCCAGTACGAACTTTTCGCCGTCCACGGTCACTTCGCAGTCAATGTCGGCGTCAAAGCCCCAGAAAGACTGGGCGAAGGGGTGGTCGCGCCGCGCGCCACCCTCCAGCTTGGTGAAGTGGATGGTGATCTGCCTGCCGAAAAAGCCACTGAGGGCCACGCCGGCGTTATTTTCGACTTTTTCTTTGCGGGCCAAGTCCAACGTCTGGCAGATCTCCTCCAGGCTCTTGCCGGCGCTGAGTTGGTCGTAGGCGAATTTGGCCCGCCGGTAGATGGCGTTGGCGCGGATGCCGTCGGTGGCCCTGATGATCGTCTCCGTCACCGGGCCGCGTCGCACCTGCTCGGACTTGCGGGCGATGGTGTTGGCGGAACAGGCGGCGATCTCACCGTCAATCCATTGGGTCATCTTGATCTCGCGGATGGCGTCGGCTGCGGCTTCTACGTCGCCTTTGTGGGCGATCAACAAGTTCATCGCCACCACACCGTCGGCGATCAAGTGAGCCAGAGGCGGGTTGACTGGCCCGCCGCCGAATCCGGCGCCGATCATCGGCGCTTCCATGAACGCCGCCAACATTTCGTTCAACGTCATCATACCGATCACCGAGGGCGCGCCCACGTCTTTGAGGATCATGCCCAGGCCGCCGACGAGGGAGGCCGTGTCATATTCCTTGCCGGTGCCGCGCAGGTGGAGTTTTTCCGGCAGGCCGGCGGCCTGAGCTGCCCCCTTGCCGGCCAGGTATCCCGTGCCCTGGAGGAAGAACTCGCCGTACTCGGCCCCGATCATGCCGTCGGGGTTGATGATCTCCAAAATTGCGGCGGCGGCGAGGATGGCGCACTGGATCGGGCTGGCGCTGATGCCGACGCCGTGATACGATTTCATCATCGCGTCCACGGCGATCTTGCCGCCGTTCATGCACAGGTCCACGTAGACTATGTCCTCGCCCAGGGCGCTGTGGCCCATCGGCGCGCCGCCGGCCACGAAGGCGGGCACTGCCGCGCCGTCCACGCGAACCAACTCGCCTTTCTGCATCGCCTCGTAGAGCGCCTGCACGGCGGCGAAGCCGGATACCTTGTTGGTCAGTTTCGAGGTGGGGATAGCGATCACGCCGGCCCGGTCGGCGCCAGCCTTCATGCGCGCGATAGCGCCTAATTTCCGGTTGCCGGCGGGCACACCAGCTCGGGACTCGGTGCCGGCGATCAGGAGCAGCGCAGCGGCGATCAGGGCTGCGTTGGCTGGCATCGCGCCCGCCTCAAGCGCTGCCTCGACGCCCACTTCGATCACGTGATCGAGGGGCAGGAATTCCAGATTCGCGTCCGTCAAAGAAATATCGCGCCCCTGCAATATCTCCCACGTCATCGCGTTGGCGGCGCTGAAGGCGGCGATGTTCAACATACCGTGCCCTTTGGTCAGCGCCTCGATCCGGTCGCTCGTGGTGTACTCCACGTTGGACGTCACCGCCATAATACTTGCCAGAATTTCCTTCTCCATTGTTGACACCTCCAGATGTTTGCGCAGCCTGTCATAGGCCAGCGCTTGCTTTCAGTATGGGACAAATCTTGTGATGGTCAGTTTTTTTGTGAATGAAGAGCCAGTTGTTTGTTGATCGTATCACCTTCCTTGATTTTGATCTCGAGCTTCATATTTGCTGCGTTCAGGATATGCGAGGACTCCCGCCAGCGGCGATGATCGCCTCGATCTCGGATGGGTGCGCCAGCACTGTGATGCCCTCCATCTCCCGCAGCCGCTCGACGTTCTCCACGTCAATCCGGCGGGTGGTGATGGTGATGCGGCGCCCGTCTGGCACCGTCGTCTCCTGGCTGCCGACGGCCTGATCCACCGGGTAGATATAGACGGGCGTGTCCCCTTTGATGGCTTGCGCGACACAGTTGGTGATCAGGCTGTCCGCAATGCCGAGGGCGATCTTGGCGACAGTGTTGGCCGTAGCCGGTGAGACGAAGAAGAGCGCATAGTGGCCCACCTGGAGCGCACCGGCGGCGAAGGGGTGATTCGGCCCTTTTTCGACCTGGACTTTCTTGAAGGAGGTGCTTAGGTCGTCCCACAGCCGATACCATTTGACGACCATCTCGCCGCTCTTGGAGAGCAGGACGGTGACCTCGACGCCTGGCGCAGCGCCGACCCGTTTCATCGCTGCCAGCGATTCGACCAGGTAGTCCCCGGCGCCGGTGATGCCCCACGCGACCCGCGTTGGCGTCACGTTGCTCGCTCCGCTTTCAATATCCGGGCCAGCTCGACCAGCCGCTCCACCGTCCGCCGGACGCTGCGCCGGCCGACCTCGTCGGCCTCGGCGCCGGCCGCTTTTTGATCGTGGGACCAGACCGCGCCGCCCAGGTTGTGGGTGTCCATCAGGTGGGCCTGGGCTGCGATCGGTTCGCGGTAGACGAACTGGAGCATGTCGACTTCGGCCTGCTCCGCCTCGGCCGCCGTCTTGCCCGCCTCCAGCGC
>DSDT01000166.1 GCA_011048615.1 Chloroflexota bacterium
CAGCAATTCCCGTTTTAGCATCGCCGTCACACATTTGACGTTCGTAGTGGCGACTTTAGTCGCTTCTATTGCGCAAACAGCGACTAAAGTCGCTACTACGAACTCCATAACGGGAATTGCTGTTACTTCTCCTTTTGTCTAATGTATTGCGCAGGAATGACCACTCACCTGGCTGCTCAGGGCGGTCTTGCAACCCGGCAGGAGCAGGTGGGCAGCTATCCGCGAGATTTATTTGTGTGTCATGCCGATGTAGGGCAGAGTCCTCCCTCCAGCCGGCTGTCTTTGTAAGCCCTCAGGATGCCACAGCCGTGACACTGCTCTCGACAGTCCGCCAGCGTCTCGCCGTGTTGACTGCGCTGATAGTCTGCCCAGAGGAAGCGGCGCTGCACGCCGGTGCTGACGACTTCCCAGGGAAACGTCTCGTCGGCCGGACGGGGGCGATGCGCGTAAAATCCGGGGTCGAGACCGATTTCGGCGAACGCGCGCGTCCAGGCCGTCATCTGGCGCTGCTCATCCCAGGCATCGAACCGCGCCCCCAGCTCCCAGGCCCGTTGTATGACCGCGCCCAACCGCCGGTCGCCCCGCGTCAGCACGGCTTCCAGCAGCGTCATATCCGGGTCGCTGTAATCCAGCTTTAGCCCTCGACCGCGAATCTCGCGTCGCAGGAGGGCGTGTTTTTCCTGGATGGATGACCGAGGCTCGAGGCCGACCCACTGAAACGGCGTGTGCGGCTTGGGCACAAAGGTGTTGACGCTGACATTGACCTGGGCCTTGCGCCCGTGAATCCGGCGCCCGATCCCGTGCACCGCGCGGGCCAGGTCGGCGATGGCCTGCACATCCTCCATCCCCTCGCCGGGCAGGCCGATCATAAAGTACAGCTTGAGGGTGCGCCAGCCCCGCTCGAACACCTGCTGGGCCACATCGAGCATCTGATCGGTCGAGATAGGCTTGTTGATGGTGGCGCGCATGCGCTCGGTCGCTGCCTCTGGCGCAAAGGTGAACCCGCTGTGCCGGCCCTGAGCAACCGCCTCGGCCAATGTCACCCCAAAGTTGTCGGCTCGCAGCGCGGGCAGCGAGATGGACAGGTGGACAGGGCTAAATCGCGCGTTGATGGACGTCACCAGGGACTCGACGTCGGCATAGTCGGACGATGAGAGGGAGAGCAGGCCGATCTCTTCGAACCCGGTCTGGGGTATGATCGCCTCAATCGCCCTCAGCACCTCCTCCACGGGCCGTTCCCGCACCGGTCTCGTCACCATTCCGGCGTGACAAAAGCGGCAGCCCCGGGTGCACCCGCGCTGGATTTCGATGGAGGCCCGGTTGTGGGAAATGTCCACGTTGGGGACGACGAGGCGGGTTGGCGGAGGGGGGAGCGGTGAGACGACGCGCTTCAGGACCGGAAATCGAGCCTCGGAGATGATGGGGCCAATGGCGGCGATGACACCGTCGTCATAGTAACGCACCTCATAGAAGCGGGGCACATAGACCCCCGGAATGTGCGCCAGAGCGCGTAACAGGGCCTCCCGGGACTGTCCCCGCTTCTGCTGGTAGGCCCGCACGACCTCGACAGTGGCCTCCTCCCCGTCCCCGACGACATAGGCATCCACAAAATCGGCCACAGGTTCTGGATGAAAAGCGGCGTGTCCACCGGCGATGATCAGGGGATGGCTCTCGTCCCGTTCCGCCGCGAGGAGCGGCAGCCCTGCCAGATCGAGCAGTTCCAGCAGGTTGGTGTACAGCTGCTCGTAGGGTAGGCTGACGCCGATGATGTCAAAGTCGGCGACGGGGCGCTTGCTCTCCAGGCTGTAGAGGGGCAGGTTGGCCTTTTTCAGTGCGGCGATCATGTCTATCCAGGGCAGGTAAACCCGCTCGGCCAGAACGTCCGGCAGCCCGTTGAGAATATCGTAGAGAATGGCCAGCCCCAGGTTCGACATGCCCAGGTCGTAGATGTCGGGAAAGGCGAGACAGACCCGCGTGGGGATCGAGTCCCACTCCTTGACGATGCTGTTATACTCGCCGCCGACGTACCGCCCCGGTTTGCGCACGGTGGGCAGGAGGTGTTCCAGGCTTTTCCCGTTGATTGGCATCAGCCCGCCAATGCCGTGATGATGATCTGGCGGCGGCGCGGCCCGTCGAACTCGGCCAGGTAGATGCCCTGCCATCGGCCGAGGAGCAGTCGGCTAGCGGAGATGGGCACGCATTGAGACGCGCCGACGAGGGAACACTTGATATGGGCCGGCGAGTTATCCTCGCCGTGCCGGTATTGGGAGCGCGGCGGAGAGATGGCATCCAATCCCACCCCCATATCCTGCCGTACCGCTGGATCCCAGTTCTCGTTGAGCGTCACCCCGGCGGTGGTGTGGGGGCAAAAGACCAGGCAGATGCCCTCTTGTACGCCGCTGTTCGCGACGGCTTGTTGGACCTGGGCGGTGATGTCGTAAAAACCCTGGTGACCTGTCGTCGAAACGCCGATTTGTTCCATAACCCCGTTTGCTTTCCTGTGTTATATACGTGACGTGTCAAGTTGGGAGTATAACACTTTTGCGCGGTTTGACAAAACTGGCGGGGACTGGTAGAATGAGATTTGCCTATTTTGGCCCCATCGTCTAGTGGCCTAGGACGCCGGCCTCTCAAGCCGGAAACAGGGGTTCGACTCCCCTTGGGGTCACAGGAGGAGGCGACCCGCCCGAAAGGGCGGGTCGCTTTGATGTTAACAGGCATAAGCAATCTCTGCCTGTAGGTTCACAAACAGGTGCTTGGGTGTTTTGCCGGTGATTTTCATATAGATTGCGTCGGGACGGAAATTCAAGATTTGTTAACCACCGCATATCCAAGTTCAGCATAACACACGGCTTTTTGCCCGTCAACTGGCTTGGCTGCGGATAGCGCGCTGGTATCGAAAAAGATTCGCTCACCCGCCACGGCCCCTGTACTCCTCGCGGAGAGCCTGAAGCATTGTCTGCAACGACTGCCTGTCGGCGGCGCACTGCTCGGCCACTTGATCGGCGAGGGTGTCAATTTGGGAAGGTGGCGGGCTGAGGACAAAGACGCCGCCCAGATCGAGCAGCGTCAGATTGGCGCCACCTCGCAGGTGGTAGCTATCGCGCAATTTCTTGGGGAGGGTGATGACGCCCCGGTGGGTGGGCGGCGGGCGCGTCACTCCTGTACGGGGAAGCAGTATTCGTCGCGCAGGTCCAACGGCTGCCGCGAGGTGATCAACAGCTTGACTTGCGGCGCGGCCTTGAGGATGTCCAGCAGGTCTGCGCCTTGATTACCCTCTGTATCTGCGTCGTTGCTTTTCTCCCAGAGAGCGGGTTGTAGTGCGATTTGGCAACTCGCGACATAGGGCGGGTTATCCACGCGCTCTATGGGGTTTTCACACACTTCAATTGCCTCAATCGTGAGCGTGGGCGTGGGCAACAGACGCTCGAAGCCGTCCAACAGCAGGAGCATTTCACGATCATCCAGGTGATGCCGAATGGCTGCCAGTGGATCGCCGTCAACGTCGAGGGCAAGCGCCGCAACCAGGGCGGCTGGCAACTGCTCCGCTGAGGATAGCGCCGCCAGCGGGACGTAGCAGACGCCGTCCAGGAACGTCGCACGGGCGCGCTGCGCCGCTTCGATGGCCAGTCGGCTTTTGCCCACGCCGGCCGGCCCGGTCAGTGTGATCAACCGCGCGCCGGGATTGGCCAGCAGCGCGCGCAGACGGGCCAACTCTGGTGCGCGGCCC
>DSDT01000361.1 GCA_011048615.1 Chloroflexota bacterium
ACGGTCAGAAATCAGCATTCAGAATTCAGTAGGCGGAGAGCAGCTCTCTACCCCGTGATACCACACCCTATCGGACTCTCTCAATACTTTGGTAGAGAGCCAGGGAGCACCACACGAAACCCGCTGTTGGCGTCGTAGATGTCGGGGGGATTGGCGTCCCGGTACGCGCAGCGCGCAGAGCGTTTCTCACTCCCCCAACTGCCGCCACGCACCGCGCGCCAGATATCGCGCTCCAAGTCCTCCCGCCCATCGTCGGACCGGTACGGGTACTTGGCCTCCCTGTACCCCACGCTGCTGCACCATGCCCACACGTTGCCCACCATATCCAGGACACTGTATGGACTGGCCCCGGTGGGGAAGCAGCCCACCGCGCTGGTGCGCCCGATTCCCGTCTCGTCATAGTTGGCGTGTTGGGGCGCGATCTCGTCGTCGCCCCAGGGATAAGTGCGTCCATCCGTGCCCCGCGCCGCCTTTTCCCACTCCGCCTCGGTGGGCAGCCGGTAGGGCCGGCCGGTGCTCTCCGCCAGCCAGCGGGTGTAAGCCAGGGACTCGTACCAGCAGACGCCCACAACCGGGTGGTTGGCCAGGTTCCAGCCGGGATCGTCCCACCAGAAGGGCCGGTCGCGCTTCTCCGGCGGGCGCTGCGCCAGCCACTCGACATACCTTTTTCTCAGATCCTGGTCCTCGACGAAGGACAAGTCCGGCTCCCGCGCACCGGTGCGCCAGGCCCACCCGGCCTCGGTCCAGTAGCGCGGCTCGTCGTATCCTCCGGCCTCCACGAAGCGGGCGTACTGCCCATTCGTCACCGGGTACTTGCCGATCCAGAAATCGGCCACCTCGACAGTGTGCTGGGGGTATTCGTCGTCATCGGCTCCCTCGTCCCCCTCGCGGCTGCCCATCAGGAACGGCCCGCCGGGGACAAAGACCAGTTCGTCCAGGTCGCGGGGGTCGCCCAGGTGGGCCAGCACGCGCCCGGCCGCGGCCCGCTCGACGGGGGTCAGAGCGCCCGCTTCGAGCAGGCGGGCCAGCCACCCGGCGACCCGCTCGAGCCGGGCCTGCCAGGCATCGCGCCGGCGCAGTTGGTCAGGGCCGATCTCTAGGAGGGCCTGCCCCGCCAGCCAGGCGCGGCGGTAGACGGATTCATCCCCCGGCGTCCCCGTACATTCCCTGGGGCAGAGGTTCTCCACCACGCTCAACGCCAGGTCGACGCGGTTCTCGGCCCGCCCGGTCTTGCCCACCGCCAGCAGGAACGGCTCCCGCCACTGCTCCTCGTCCTGGCCCAGTAGATCGGACACCCGCGTGGGAAAGTCGGGCTGGAGGGAGAGATAGCAGCCGGCCAGGTACTCTTGTATGGTACGGTGGGGGAAGGCGTAGACCTCCGGCTTGCGCTCCAGGAGCAGCCCCGCCCGCTCCCGGACGTAGCGGATGACGTCCCCGGCGCGGGTCCAATCCCCCGCCAGGTACTTTTGGAACACCTGGCGCAGGGCCGCCTCGGTGACGTCGGCCTCGGATGTCCCGGCCGGGTGCTGACCGTGAACCTCGTAAGCCACCTCCTCCAGGGCAATGCGTAGGTCGCGGGGCGAGAGCCGGGCGCGCGTCAGCGCCTCCCGGCCCAGGCGGGATTGCTCCCAGCGGCCCAGGAGCAGCTCGACGATCTCGCCGTAGAGCTGGGCGCGATCCTCAGGCAGCCGGCCGTAGGAGGAATGCAACAGCGCCATCATGGTGAGCAGCAGGGGGTTGGGGGCCAGCGGGCGCAGGTCGGGCCGCCGGACGGCCTCGCGCAGGCGGTCGGCCCGTTTCCCCGTCTCGGACAGGGTCATCAGTCCCATGCGGCCCACCTCGTCGTACCAGGCCTGGATGAAGTGATCGATCTTTGCCTCGTCGAAGGGCGACAGGGCAGCCTGCTCGAAATCGGTCAGCCGCCAGGCCGGCTCTTGATAGGCGTAGACGCGGCAGGTGACCAGGATGGGGGTGCGCTGGTGGGTGAGGGCAAAGTCGGTCACCCCGTCCAGCAGCCAACGGCGGGCGGCGGGGTCCACCTCGTCCAGGCCATCGAGGAGCAGCATCACCCGCCCGTCGAGCCGTTCCTCCAGGGCGGGGACGGCGGCGGACAGGTGGGCGTCGGCGAGGATGCGGGCGACCGCGGCCCACAGGGCCGTGGCGGCGCCGTTCTCGCCCGCCGGGGCGGTGGTGACCAGGTCGCGCAGGATGACGCGCACGGGGACCAGGGGGGCGCGGGTCCAGCCGGGGAGCGCTTCCAGGTGAGCGACTGTTTCCACGGAGGCGGAGAGCGATGTGAGGGCGGCCTGGGCCAGGTGGAAGGTGAGGTGGTTGACAAAGGTCGACTTGCCCGCGCCGGGATCGCCGAGCAGGACCAGGCGATCCATAGAGCAGACGGTCTCCACAGCCGTCATCGGGCGTTCCGGGCGCTCGCCCCGGCGTCCCAGGCCGGGGAGGGTTGGTATCTGGGATGATTCGCGTCCCTCCTCCTCCAGCGCGGCCAACTCGTCGTCGCTGAGGGGGACGCGGCGGTCGGTGTCCAGGGCGGTGTAGACGGCGGACAGGGACATGGTCTCCTGGCTGGTGGCGTCGGCGGCGTGGGGGTCCATTCCCCGCAGGTGGAGGGCGTTGCACTCGCGCGTCAAGCGCTCCAGGTAGGCGCGCAGGGCGCGGTCTTGGACCTCGGCCTCTCGCCGGGCCGAGGGGTCGTCAACGTACACCGTGTAGTCGCCGCCGACAAAGATGCTGCCGTCCTGCAGTGTCACGTCCCCGGCGACGACGCTGCCCCTCACCACTGCCCCCTCCGCCAGCGTGACCAGGTTGGAGCGGCCGGGCAGCGCGATTGTCTCCTGCACCAGTTGACGGGCGAACATCTCCCACCGGTCGCCCAGCGCGTCCTGGGCCGCTTCGAGGGCGTGGGTGGCCTGCAGGATGGCGTCCAACTCGGCCTGGGTCTGAGCGTCCTCCCGGGCCTGGTCGGAGACCTGCTCGCCGCCCTGAGCTTTGTCGTAGGTGCGCTGGACGAGGTTAGCAACCAGGTTGCTGCCGAAGCCAGAGGTGATGCCGACCAAGGTAGTCATCGCCGGGCCGGGGTCGTCGGCGTAGGCGGCGAGGAAGGGCAGCCAGGCGGAAGCAGCGATGAGGGTGTAGGCGGATTGGATGGAGGAGGATTTGATGCGGGGGCCGTGCTCGATCCACCAGGCGCGGACCTGTGAGCGCCAGCGTTCGACATCGAAAGTCATAGGGTGCTCCTTTCCGGTTGTGCGAGGAACGGTCTAGGGGCAGGGCCACGCCACACCGTTCGGTCGAGTCGATGGCAAAGCCTGGGCGGTGGGGGCTTGTCCGATGAGGAGTTTGGTGTTATGATAGAGGCATCGGGGCGGCCCACCCGCCTTGATCACAGCCCTGGGCTTTCAGGCAAAGCGCCGGGGCTTTGGCGTAGAGTATACATCAAGCAGCAGAATGAGCAAGTGACGTTTCGGCGGGAGCCGTTTTCTGGCGATTGACAGGAACATTGTCAGCGCTTGATCACAAACGGGCACAGCCTCACTTCCGCTATTTTGATCGCGCCGGTGCGCATCTCTTGCATTTAATTCCCGCCGTAACTGCTCAGCCCATTTGTTACACAGAGCTTCACAGAGCATTTCACAGAGGCGCACAGAGGATTTTCGCTGATTCTCTGCGAATCTCTGTGCCTCCTCCGAGGTCCTCTGTGTCCAAGCG
>DSDT01000225.1 GCA_011048615.1 Chloroflexota bacterium
GGAGGGAGAGGGTGGGGGGATTAGGGCAGCGGTGGCGGCGGCGGTGAACAGGGCCTGGATGGAGAGAAAGCGCCAGGGGAACTGGACGATGGGCAGCAAGGGCAGATGGTCCCACAGTGGTTGGGAGAGGGGGGTGATCATCAGCGTGGAGAGGAGTAACCCCACCAGGATGAATGCCCATCGAACGTCCAGCCGACGCCGGCTTCCCCGCACCAGCAGCCAGAGTCCACCCAGACCGGCAAAGATGGCCTGGGGCAGCCCCATCGCAAAGGGGGATCGCACTTGGTGACCGGCCGCGGAGTAATCGAACAGGAAGCGATTTTGCACCAGGTTGGCGGCGCGAAAGTGACGGCTGTAGTGAAAATAGTCCTGCGTAGAGGGGCCGAGCTGCACATACGTTAGCTCGGTCACCGCCGGCAGCCAGAACCAGGCCGAGAGCAGGAATCCGATCCCCAGGGCGAGCAGCCCCAGGCCGAGGATGCGCCGGCGGCCTGGCTCCGCGCGCCAGGCCAACGCCATCAGGTAGAGCAGGATGAAGGGGGAAAAGATAAAGGCCGAGATATTGTGGGTGAGGAGCAGCCCGGCGTAGGCCAGCGCCGCGCCCAAGACCGGCATCCGGGTGGTACGGTCCGCCTCGTCGGCGATGCGCTGCACCGCCCACAGGATGAGGGGGTAGAAGGCAAAGGCGCAGAACTCGGAGAGGGAATCGCCCCGTACGTAGACGTTGACCAGGTGGAAGGGGGCGACGGTGTAGGCGACGGTCGCCAGCCAGGCGGCCCAGCGGCTCTTGGTGAGGGTGCTCATCCAGCCATACATCGCCAGCGCGGCCGCGATGAAACCCAGCGTCTGGGTCAGCTTGAGGGCGGTCAGGATGTCCACGCCGATCAGCGTCAGGCCGGCCGCCAGGTAGTAGGGCAGGGCGGCGTAATAGCTGAAAAAGGGATAGCCCAGCCCGTAGGCGGCGTCCGGCATCCAACGGACGGGAAAGACGCCGGCCCGCAGGTTAACGGCCATCTGGTGCGTGCGCTGGAGGAGGAAGGGGCTGTCGCCGCCGCCCCGGGTGTTGACCAGGCCTGGCCCTTCGACCCCGCTCAGGGTGATTCCCCACAGCGGCGCGGCGGCGAGCAGGGCGATCAGGATCAGCGAGGAGAGCGCGAGTCTATTCACGGACCGGGACCTCGATCCAATCGCCGATCGGATTGCCGACCTCGTCCAGCAGGTAGAGGCGGGCGCCGCTCTCTGGCTGCCAAAAGCCGAACAGGAGTGCGTCGCGGTCGGGCAGCGGCGCGGTCACGCCCTCGACGTAGTGATCGTCGTTGACCACGTCGCCGGGGCGCCATTGGGTGGTAGGGTAGCGGCCGTCGGCCGGCTGGCTGTCGGCCTGGGCGATGCGCTCGCCGTCGCGCAGGTAGTGGAGGAAGATGGTATACTCTTCGGACAGCGGCGCAGCGGCCCGCCAACGGATCCGAACTCGGAGGCGGTCATCGCCTGTCGGCATGGCCTCTACGCCGAGCAGTTCGACGCCGTCGGAGAAGCGGGCCAGGGCGGGTGTGGTCGGGTCGGGGGGGACGACGAAAAAGGCGAGGTAGGTGGTAAAGGGCTGCAGGTCGCGGTCGTGCTGGGAGAGGGGGCCTTCCTCGACGGTGATCTCGGCCGGGGAGGGGAGCAGCCGCCAGGCCTGCTGCCAGTCGCCGTAGGGCCAGGCAAAGATAGCCACAGCCGGGGCGGACGAGTTATGAGGCCAGATCGTCGTCATCTGGTCTGGCGCGGCGACCAGGAAACGGAGTTGGGGCTGCCACTCGGCCCACAGCAGCGGGTCGAGGTGGACCTGATGGTCTGCAGCCAGCTGTCCGTGCTGCATTCGCTCGCCGTTCCAACCGCTCCCCAGGAATTGGTTGATCCGCCCGGCCAGGGACACAGCGCCCCGCTCGAACCAGTAGCCGCTCGTGGGAGTGTGGGCATAGTCACCAAAGTAGGCCCAGGTGGTGCTGCCCAGTCCAGATAAAAGCAGCAAAATCGCAACGAGATGCCCGATTCGCTGGCTCGCCGACTCGCTGACTCGCGACGCCAACCAATCTAGTCCCAGAGCAGGGAAGAAAACGACCGCTGGCAGTGCGCCGACGGCGCGCAGGAAATGGGGCGCATCTTCGGCCAGGAGCGTGGGCATGCTCATCACCGCCGTCCAGATCAGGACGAAGCCGGCTGCCGGGGTGCGGCGGACGCGGCGCAGGGCCATCACGAGGCCCAGGACGAAGGCCGCGCCCAGCAGGGGGTCAAAGACGGGCCGCCAGGGGACGTTGTGCCGCCAGATGCGGTCGCCGCGCACGAAGAACATCCCCAGCGTGCGCAGGGTGTGGGCCAGCAGCGTGCCCCACAGGTCGCCGCCGTTGATGGTGGGATCGGTGATCGAGACCTGGCCTGGTCGGCCGAGCACGATGTCCCAATGTCCCAGGGTGTAGATCCCCAGCGGGGCCAGGACGACCGCCGCCGCCAGGACCGCCCACGCGAGATTGACGACTGACGAACGACGACCTTGCCGCACGAGCGCCAAGTAGAGCGCATAGATCGCTAGGGCGACCGGAGTGAAGCGGGCGGCGGTGTAGGTGTAGAGGGAGAGGCCGTAGAGGAGGCCGGCCGTCAGCCAGTGTCGGCGGTGCCCGGTTCGGCATCCCAGCGCGACTTGCCAGGCGGTCAGAGCGATGAACAGCGGCAGTAGCACGGCGCGGAATCCGACCCGGCTGAGGTGGACGTGCCAAAGTGTCACCGCCAGCGTGGCGCCGGCCAGCAGCCCCACCCGGCGGGAGAAGAGCTCCTGCCCCAGTGCAATGGTGGTCGCGACGGTGAGCATCCCGATGGGGAAGGATGTCAGCCGCAGGGCGAAGGGGCTGCGGCCCAGCAGCCCCACGCTGGCCGCGATCAGGTAGATAAAGAGCGGCTCGCGGCCGTTGTTGGCGGGAAAGTAGAGGGAGAGGCGGCCGCTCAGGATGTCCAACACGTCCAGGCCGTGGTAGGCTTCGTCGTGGTAGAGGCCGGGGGGGATCTCGCCGCTGGCGGCCAATCGCAGAGTGGCCGCGATCAGGAGAATCGCTACGCCCCACCACAGCGTCCGGCGGTTCCGGGCGGTCATGGGCTGTTCCCTCCGGGCAGGGGAATGGGGATCATGTCATTCGGCAGCCGCTGTCCGTCCTGAAAGGCCGGGAGACGGTCATGGGTGGCGGCGTCGTAGAGGCCGGTGTAGAGGAGGTAGGGGGGAGGGGGCGCGTCGGCGGGGATTTCGAGGGTGTAGTGGTCCGCGATGAATTCGCCAGGCTGCCATTGAAGGGTGAGCATGCGTCCCTGCTGCGGCCAGCCGTCGGCCTGGGCTATGGGGACGCCATCGGCGGTCAGCAGGTGGTTAAAGACGGCATAGATGGCGGTGGGGCGGGTGTGGGCGTACCAGGCGTAGGTGAGGCGGAGTTGCCCGCCGGGTTGGGGCGCGCCCTCGACGCGATAGCCGCGCAGTCCCACCTCCGCGCCCATGTCCACCTGGACCGGCGTCAGTCCGGCCGGCAGGCGGCGGAGCACGGGGCGGCTCTCGATGGTGAGGTCGAACAGAGGGAGGGCGGGGTCTCCCGCCGGCGTCGTCCACGGGGCGCCGCCCGGCTCGGAGACCGCCAGCGTGACCTGGGCCGGGCCGGTGGGGGCGTCGGGGGGGAGGA
>DSDT01000226.1 GCA_011048615.1 Chloroflexota bacterium
CGTGGGTGTAGGTCCCGCTGACGCCCTCGGCGGCGGTGACGTGGACCACGTTGGTCAGCGGCCCGACATAATCTGCCGCAGCGGTGACGACCACTGTGGCCGTCCACACGCTGCCCGGTGTGGCGAGGTCCGCCGTCCAGGTGATCTGGCCGCCCGGCAGGTAGACGCTCTTCCCCGGCACCACGGCCCGTAGGATGTGTATGGGCAGCAAGTCTGTTATCGTAGTGTGGAGGGCAAAGTTACCGGTGTTGGTGACGGCGAGGGTATAGGTCAGCCGCTCGCCGGCTTTCACCGGGTCGGGGGCGGCCCGCTTGGTGACGCTCAACGCCGGGGCCAGGGTGTGGGTGAAGGTATCAGCCGCGCCCTCGGCGGTGGCGACGTGGACCACGTTGACCAGCGGCCCGATGTACCCCTCCGCGACGGTGACGACCACCGTCTCTGTCCACACGCCGTCGGGGGCTGGGAGGGTGGCAGTCCACACGCGGGCGCCGGTCGGGCTGACGTGAGTGGGCAGGAGGTCGGTGATGGTCGCGGTGAGGGAGACCAGGCCAGAGTTGACGACGTGGATGGTATAGGTCAGCGGCGCGCCCGGCTGCACCAGTTGAGGACTCGCATCTTTGGTGACGCTCACCCCGGCCGGGAACTCGTAGGCCCCGAGGTCGGGGTTGTTGCCGATGGGGCGAGGGCGACCGTCGGCATCGCTGGTCACACCCACGCCGGTCCCGGCTTCGATGGCCGGCGAGCCGATGCGTAGGTGATAGTCGTGCTGCCATGGAGCGACAAAGCCCGGTGGACTGAGAACGGCGTCGCTCCCCACGATGGGGTCGTCTTCGTTGCCCCACAGCAGGTTGTGGTGGACCGTCCACCACATCGGGATCACGTCCACAGCCGCGACGCTGGTGGTGTGGCTGACGACGATGTTGTTGACCATCGTCAGGGTCATGGGTCTCACGATTTGCACGCCGATCGCCTGGGGAGTCGCTCCACCGCCCACCAGGGTGTTGTGGTAGAGGGTGCCGGGCGCCGTGCCGGAGAGCTTGACGCTGGCGGTGATCGAGTTGGCGACGACGTTGTTGGTGAGGGTGAAAATCCGCGCCCCACGCACGGCGATGCCGACGCCGCTGCTCAGCACCCGGTTCGCCTCGATCCATGCCCGGTCGTCCCCCTCAGAACGGATGCCGTCGTCGGCGCACGCGCTCACCGTGTTGTGGGTGATGGTGATAGCGGCGCCGCGCACATCGAGCCCATCGTCGCCGCTGCCCTGGACGACATTATCTCGGATGACGACGTGGGTGCTGGAGCTGGCGGTGCGCAGGCCATCCCCGACAGTGTCCCAGATCCTGTTGCCGACGATGGTCAACGCGCCGTTCTCGGCGTTGATGCCCCGATCATCGGTGGTGTGGATCAGGTTGTCGGTCACCGTCACAACTACCCCACGGGCGTCAACGCCGTCTTTGCCGATGCTGTAGACGGTGTTGCCCCGAATGTCCGCGTTGATGCTCGAGTTGGCGGTGCGGATGCCGTCGCCGCCGGTCTCGGATATGATGTTATTGATGATAGTATAACTGCCGCCGCGAGCATTGATCCCCCGGTCGTCCACAGCGCTGACCCGATTGCCGCTCACCACGTGGTTGCCGGTGACCTCGATGCCATGGTAGTCATCGAAGGGGCTCTCAATCACGTTGTGCACGATGTTGTTTTCGATCAGGGCGATTCCACCCTCCACGATGATCCCGTGCCGGCCGGTGGTGATCACCCGGTTGGAGCGGACCGTCACCACGCCGCCGTCTATTTCGATCCCCTCGCGCTCGATGTCGGTGAAGAGATTGTTTTCCACCAGGATGCGGCCGTTCTCGATCTCGATGCCCTGCCGGGTGACGTTTCGGACGATGTTGAGGGTCACCGTGATGTCGCCATCGTAGAGATGGATGCCATCCCGTCCATTCTGGAGCATGAATCCTTCAATCAGGATCGCGCCGCTCTGAACCTCGGCCGTGATGATGTGATCCCCTTGGCCATCAATGATGGTGGGGTAGGTGAGGGGAGCCTGGAGGGTGAAGGAGACGTTCCACCCGCCGCGCAGTTGGACGGGGTGGACGAGGCCGAGGTTCTCGGTGTATGCGCCGGTGGCGACCCACACTTGATCGCCAGGCAGGGTGGCGAGGTCGAGGGCGGTCCGGATGACGCCGCAGGGGGTGGTGGTGGAGAGGCAGTCGCCGGAGGCGCCGGTATGTACATAGTAGATGCCGGGATTGGCCCGGACTGGGGGGCGCACGTGGGCCAGGCCCAACAGCAGCGCGATGGCCAGTCCCACGCCCAGGAGAACAGTTGAGAACAAATATTTGACTTTCATCGCTACCTCACTTCCAGTACTAGTCTGGCGGATAAACCTTTTCCACGAGGTAACTGCTCATGTGCGTCGCACATTGTAGCCAGTTACTCCAAGAGTATAATACGGCATAGCCTGAAAGTCAAAACCGGCTTTTCAATCGAGGGCGCGCCCGCAGCGAACGCAGTGGGCCGCCGGGATGGACGGCGGGACGAACTGCTGGTGACCACAGACGGCGCAGCGGTGGAAGGACTGCACGTCGTGGCCACAGCCAGGGCAAAAGGCATGGTCGTCCGCCAGCTCACGGCCGCAGTGGGGGCAATGGCAGTGGGAAGACTCTGGCGCGGGTGCGGTCTCTGGCAACGAGGCGGACGGCTGCTCCTCGGTGAAGGGCGTGGATGTGGCGGACTCTTCCGATGGCGGGGAGCGGCGGGCATACTGGACCATAAACGCGCCGATCAGCAGCAGGCCTCCGCCGGTCAGGAGCAGCCGCCACCAGGATGTGAGCGTCCCCAGGGAAAAGAGGCCCAGAAAGATGAGGAGCAGTAGCCCGATCCGCCCGGCGGTCTGCCGCCAGCCGGCCGTCAGACCCAGGAACAGGAGCACCAGACCAGAGACGAGCAGGAAAGAGACGCCAGCGGCCAGGATCACGTGAACCAGCCCGCTCAAAAAGGTGAGCAGGGGGTAAAAGAGGGCCAGTCCGCACCCGGTGAGCAGGTAGACCGTCAGGGGCAGATGGGTTCCCCTCAGGTGGAGCAGGCCGGCCAACGAGAGTAGGAATCCGCCGACGAGGAAGGGGGCCAGCCCGGCCAGGATGTGAAAATCTTTTTGCAACTGTTCGACCCGCTGGGCAAAGCCCATCTGGGCCGGCAGGTTGACCTGTATGCTGCGGCTGGGGATCAGGTTGGCGTATTCCCACGCAAAGAGGTCGCCGTCGTTGCCAGGGATGTGATCGGTGACCGGCAGTCCGTGCTCTGGGACCTGGCTGCCCGGCAGGTTTTGGACGGCGATGCGAACGTCGAGCAGGTCAGCCCGCCGGCCTCGGTCCAGGGCATAGATAAAGCTGCTCACGCCGTCGGCCCGGTAGCTGATAGCGAGGTCGCACTCTTGGCCAGCCTGTAGCTCCGTCTGCCAGCGGATGCCCTCCAGAGAGTACCGGACCTCGGCCGGTTCCGCGCCGTTCACCAGGAACTGGACATCGTGCAGGGTCTCCAGGTTGGCCGGGAAGGGAAAGAATAGTTCGACAGTGGTGGTGATGGCCGGGCCGGGATAGGTCAGGTGGTATTCGGCCTCAAAGTCAAGGTCGTAGACGGTGACGACGACCCCGTCTTGCTCCTCGTAGCGAGCGTCGAGGGCGGCGCGGACGTGC
>DSDT01000211.1 GCA_011048615.1 Chloroflexota bacterium
CCAAAGGCGACCAGGGTAAAGTCGTGGGGGTCGTGGCCCCGGACAGTCGAGAGCCTCCGCACAGCGCCTTCGATGGTGACGTTGGCGACATCAACGATGCCCTGGGCGGTCACGGCAGTCTCCAGCCCCATAGCGCTGGCCAGTTCCGCGATGGCGGCCCGGGCCGGTTCTGGGGCTAGCGCCAGAACGCCCCCCAGGGGGTGGTCCTCGTCCAATCGTCCCAGAGCGAGGTGGGCGTCGGTAAGGGTGACCCGCTGTCCGCCACGGCCGTAGCAGATCGGGCCGGGGTCAGCGCCGGCGCTCTCCGGCCCCACACACAGCAGCCCGCCTGCGTCCAGGTAGGCGATGGCTCCCCCGCCCACGCCGATCGTTTCGACGTCCAGCGTCCGGAGGGACAAGGGCAGGCCATCTATCTGGGACTGGGAGTGGCAGACGAGTTCGCCCGGACAGAGGGCGACGTCGGTAGAGGTGCCGCCCACGTCGAGGGTGATGACGTGGGCGTAGCCGGCCAGTTGGGCCAGGTGGAATCCGCCGCCGACGCCCGCCGTCGGGCCGCTCAACGCCGTGCAGATGGCGCGCTGTTGGGCTTGCTGCACGCTCATCACCCCGCCGTCCGCTTTGATCACCCGGAGCAGGGGGAACATTGGCATCGGTGATGGCGTCAACAACGTCGGCGGCCCCAACGTCCGCGCGGGGCGTAGTTCGTCCTCGATCCGCTGCAAGTAGCGGGCGACCAGCGGGCGGACGTAGGCTTCCATAGCGGTGGCGCAGGCCCGTTCGTACTCGCGGAATTCGGGCAGCACCTCGCAGGAGAGCACGACCTGCCAGTGCCGAAACAGTCCCCGCTCCAGAATTCGTGCCCGCACGGCCCGCTCGTGCGTCGGATTGGCATAGCTGTGTAGAAGACAGACGGCGACCGATTGGACGTCTTGAACGGCGATCTCGTCCAGGATTCGATCCAGGGCGGTCATGCCGAGCGGTTTCAGGATGGCACCGGTGTGGTCGGTCCGTTCGGGGACCTCGTAACACCAGCGGTCTGGGATGAGGGGAGGAGGCAAGATCGGGTGCAGGGCGTAGAGGTCGGGGCGATCCTGGCGTCCGATGGTCAGGACGTCGCGAAAGCCCTGGGTGGTGATGAGGGCGGTGGGCGCTCCACGACGTTCCAGGATGGCGTTGGTCGCGATGGTCGAGCTGTGGATCACCATTCTGAGGGCCGGCCCGAGGTCCAGGTCGGCCAGGCCCGCGAGCAGCGCCTCGGCCGGGTCGTGGGGGGTGCTGAGGACTTTGTGAACGTGGAGGCGACCGGCCATGCTCAGGACAAGGTCGGTGAAGGTGCCGCCGATGTCTACGCCGACGAGCATGGGGAGACCCGTCACTCGCGGATGCGTCGGATCTCGAATACCACGGGGTTCCAGGCGTCAGGACAGGCGTGGGTGGAGACGTCAGGATTCTCCAGCCAGGGGAACTCGGCCCCGTAGCGCATGGCGAACACCTTGGGCAGAAAACTGTACAGAGCGTGAATGCAGATTTTGCCCTCCACCGTCTGGCCGTCGAACGTCACCTGGTCGCCGACCTGGTGTCCGGCGTTGCAATGGCCCTCTTGCCGGATCACGCGGGCCACGATCTTGAATCCCTGGTCTTGGTACTCGTCTTTCATTCCTGTGGACATGTGACTCCTTCTGTATCGGTTCAAGTGCGTTGCATCTGGGCGGAGTAATATGGGTGTGTTTCAAATGAGCTAGGTGCGACGCACTTGGTTCAAGATTCATCCGGTTATACGCGCGAAAATCGTCGTTTTTGACGCAAAAGTGCGTCGCACCTGGACGTTGCCAACTGAAATGAAACACACCCGAGCAATATTAGCGCCACGTTTGGCGCAGCACCCGGGTCCAGTTCTGGTGGGCGATCTTGTGTAGGGCCTCATCATCGTAACCGCGCTCCCGCAGCGCCTGGACGAGCCGGGGCAGACCGGTCACGTCTTTTAGCTCGGCCGGGATGGGGGCGCCGTCGAAATCGGAGCCAAACGCGACGTGTTCGACGCCGATCCGGTGAGCGATATAGTCCACGTGTTCCACGATCAGTGCCAGGGATGCGTCGGCGTCGCCGCGGCCGTCGGGTCGCAGGTCGCCAACGTAGAAGGTCACGCCGACGATGCCGTCCGTCTCGCCGACGGCGTCCAATTGGCGGTCCGTCAGGTTGCGGGCCGAGGGGCACAGTTGGTGGACAGCGGTGTGGGTGACGACCAGCGGCGCATCGGAGAGCTGTGCCACATCCCAGAACCCGCGCTCGTTCAGGTGGGCCAGATCGATCATGATGCCGATCTGGTTGCAGGCCCGGACCAGGGCTCGTCCGGCGTCGGTCAGGCCGGGGCCGGTGTCGGGGGAGGAGGGGAATTTGAAGGGCACGCCGTGGCCAAAGAGGTTGGGGCGGCTCCACGTGATCCCCAGGGAGCGCAGCCCGGCCTCGTAAAAGACGTACAGGGCGTCCAGGGCGGGGTCGATGGGTTCGGCCCCTTCCAGATGGAGCACGACGGCCAGAATGTCCTGGTCCAGACAGCGGGTCAGGTCGGCGGCGCTGCGCACGACCTCGATCTGCCCGGCGGCTTCAGTCACCAGGCGGAAGAGGGTGGCCATGGCGGCGGTGGTGAATTGGCGGGCCTGGTTGGGATCGCAGGGGGGGCGGGGTGGAATCTCGTAGCCGGCGTCGGTCACGACCAACTCTTGGGCCAGGTTGGCGAAACTGGCCTGGGTATGGGGGACGCAGATGGCAAAGATGCCGCCGCTGAATCCCCCGGCGCGGGCGCGGGGGAGATCGAGGTGGCCCGTGTCGCTCCGGGTGAGGAACTCGCGACCTCCGGGCTTGAGAGGAGCCAGTTCCGTCAGGGTATCATTGTGCCCATCAAAGATGGGTATGGTAGGGGACGGCGCTGTCGTCATGGGGGGGATTATATCCCATAGATGGTGCTTGCACAAATGACCGGGCGTTTGATTTGCTGTCCAAAGCGGTTTATAATTGACTCTGTAAATCAGATGGGAGGTTGAACGATGAGCATGAGTGAACGAGTTGTCCGGCTGCGGCAGCAGAGTGTGGAGGCGGTGCCGACGCTCTCGACGGAGCGAGCGGAGCTGCTGACCGAGTTTTATCGCCGCGACCGGGGGGCGGTCTCCCCTCCGGTCCAGCGCGCGCTGGCCTTTCAGTATCTGATGGCACACAAGGCGATCTGTATCAACGAGGGCGAGTTGATCGTCGGTGAGAAGGGGCCGGCCCCCAAGGCGGCGCCGACCTATCCAGAGCTGTGCTGTCACAGCCTGGAGGATCTGGACGTGTTGGCGGCGCGGGAAAAGATTTCCTTTGCCGTCGGCCCGGAGGCGCGCCGCGTCTACGAGGAGGCCATCATCCCCTTCTGGCGGGGCAGGACGATGCGGGATCTCATCTTTCGGGAGATGACGGCCGAGTGGAGGGCGGCTTACGAGGCGGGGGTCTTTACCGAGTTTATGGAGCAGCGCTCGCCGGGGCACACCGTCCTGGACGATAAAATCTATGGCCAGGGGATGCTGGATTTCAAGCGGGCTATCCAGCGCGAACTGGATGGCCTGGATTATCTGAACGACCCCCAGGCGTACGACAAGCAAGAGCAGCTCAAAGGTATGGCCATCTGCGCCGATGGGCTGATTC
>DSDT01000089.1 GCA_011048615.1 Chloroflexota bacterium
AGATAGCTCAGCGCCAGCGCCGCGCCCCCGACAAAAAGCGGCGGGGAGGTGGCATAGAGCACGTCGTACCGCCCGCGCGCCAGCAGCAATCCGGCCAGTGCGGCGTTGAGCATAAAGCTCAGGTAAAAGGCCAGCCGGGTGCGCATCGTCTTGACCGGCGCGGTCTTGACCCAGACGCGGATCACATCAATGCCGTCCAGTTCCTCCCGTACCCAGAAGCGGCCGCGATAGTCCGGACGGATGACGCCTTCGGGGTGGTTGGGGACTTTGGTCAGCATGTGACGTGGTGTCCGGCGCGGATCAGGCCGGTCGCCATCTCGTAGGCGCGGGTCTGGGTAGCGCCGACTTCGGGGGGAAAGTATTGGGAGAGGTAGAGGATGCGCATAGCGATCTAGAGCAGGGACACGCTTTCCTCATAGATGTGGGAGATGAAGCGATTCCCGCGTTCGATTTCGGCAATGGTGTACACGAGCAAATCTATGCCGATGGGGAGCGTGAAATAGGGATAGAAAGGCCGCCCGCGTTCGACCGGGTTCGCCAATGGAATCTGCGCCGGCGCACTGGTCAGGATAATCAGAACGTCCACATCGCTGGTACCTACATGGTCGCCGCGGGCGATGGAGCCAAAAACGCGCACATCCTGCACCTGGCTGTGGTCCGCCTGTATCCGGCGGGCGATGGCGCAGAGTTGGGACCACAATTCATCCCGATTCAACGAGATGATTTTCACAGAACCGGATGAGGTTTGTTGCAGCATCGACGGCCCCTTGCGCTTGTCTCTGGTTGTAATAGTCGGCTGGCTTGCCCTCGGCAAAACCGTTTGGATAGCGGGTGGGAATATAGTACAGGTCGAGCAACTGGGCTTGCTCGATCACCGCTTTCGGGACCGGCGGGTCGGTCAAGTGGCGCAGCATCGCAGTGACCGAATGTCCCCAGGCCGTATAGCCGCGATTCATCAGCAGTGCTTTCACGGCTTTCTCCGCGGCTTGCTGGCTCGTGAAGCAGGCCCATTCCCAATACGCGTACTCCAGGTCCAGATGGGCGCGTTGCAGATCACGGCGGGCCTGATCTAGCCAATCCCGATAGCGATTCATCGCGTTTCACCTCCAGGCTTGATTATACGCCATCGGGGACAATATGGCAAAGTAGATTCACGATCCGCTCGGCGGCGTGTCCATCCCCAAAGAGGAGCGGAGGTGCGCCCTGAGGGCGGAATTCGCGAGCAGCGCGGAGGATAGCGTCATGGTCAGCGCCCACCAAGATATTCCACCCCGCCTCGACCGTCTCGACCCACTCGGTCTCCTCCCGCAGTGTGAGGCAGGGCACGCCAAAGAGGTAGGCCTCTTTTTGCATCCCGCCCGAGTCGGTGAGTAGCAGCCGGGCGTTCTTTTGCAGGGCCAGGATGTCCAGGTAGCCGACCGGTTCGACGATTTGCAGGCCCGGTCCGGGTCGATAGTCGAGCATCTCTATTGCGTGACGCGTGCGGGGATGAGCCGGAAAGACGACCGGCCTCTCTCGGGCGATCTCTTCCAGCGCCGCCAGGATGGCTCGCAGCCGGACCGGGTCGTCGGTGTTGCGGGGGCGGTGAGCGGTGACGAGAACATAGTCACCGAGGGTGAGGTTCAGGCGCGCCAGCACGTCAGAGCGTTCCTCGGCCAACGCGGCGTTGTAAAATAGGGCATCCACCATCACGTCGCCGGTCAGGTGGACGCCGGCGACGACGCCCTCGCGGGCCAGGTTGTCCACCGCCGTCTGGGTGGGGCAAAAGAGCAGGTCGGCGGCGTGGTCGGTGAGGGCGCGGTTGTGCTCCTCCGGCATTGCCCGGTTGAAGCTGCGCAGCCCGGCCTCGACGTGGGCGACGGGGATGTGGAGCTTGACGGCCGCCAGCGCGCCGGCCAGGGTCGAGTTGGTGTCGCCGTAGACGAGCACCCAGTCGGGCTGCTCTTGTAGCAGGACCTCCTCGATGCGGATGAGCATCTGTCCGGTCTGCCGGCCGTGGGGGCCAGAGCCGACGCCGAGGTTGTAGTCGGGTTCGGGGATGTGCAGCTCGTCGAAAAAGACGGCCGACATGCCATAATCATAGTGCTGCCCGGTGTGGAGGAGCACTTCGTGGGCGGCCGGGCGCAGCGCGCGACTGACGGGGGCGGCCTTGATGAATTGGGGGCGGGCGCCGACGATGGAGAGGATGCGCATGTGATTTCTACCACTTCCAATAGTTGAGGACATACAGTTGGCCTGCGATGGGGACGTCGGATGCTGCCAGGTTTTGGACCACTTGTACAATGTCTGCATAGCGCATATTTTTGGTCATATCCGCATCTTGACAAACGATCAACAGTCCGGCATGCGCTGAAGATTGCTCATGCAGTGTGATGAAATCGTCGGCGTTGTAGGTGAGTAACGCCCACCCGTGTTCAGCGGCATAGCCGAGATGGACGTCGTCCGGCTGGCCTGAGAGTCCGGCGTCGAACGGTGTTTGGACTTGATGACCGGCGGCTTCCAACTGACGCTTCAAGCGCTTGCTGTAAGCGCAGTCGTCCAAATAGATTTTCATCACGGGGCCGGTTTTTTGGCCGCCACGCGGCTGGCTTGTTCGCGCAGCTCCATATCTACCAGGTCGCGGTGGAGATCGTAATAGGCCAACGCCTCGCGCACTTGTTCCAGAGGCAGCTCCATATCTTGGGCGGCTTCTTCCGGCGAAAGATCGTTCGCTTTCATCGTCGCTACCAACTGTCCCACGGTCATGTTGCGCCCCTTGAGGCAGAGCTGCCGCCGCCAGGGGTGGGGGCGAGCGACCAGGTAGCGATACCCCTCGAAGGTGAATGGCTGAACGGCTACCAAGTTCAATTCTTTGTATCGAGTGATCTGGGCAAGCGTTTCATTGTCCAGGCTGACCACCCGGCGACCGGCTAACATCTCGTTTACGATCCACAGGAAAGCGGCATACGACTCGCGCCACAGGTCGGCGCGAGAGCGAAGGCTCAGCCGGCGGATCAGCCCATCCATCAACCGAACCTGTTCATCGGGTACGTCCACCTGGATCCGCTGTTTGGCAGTTGGTGCGCTCATCTCTTTCCTCCTCATCGAGATGAGTGAATTTTACTCAGATATTACTCAATTGTCAACCGCGCCTGTCTCCGGGCTGATGTGCTGTCGGAGCACAGCGACGATGCGTTCGGCGGCGCGACCGTCCCACAGCTCTGGGATGCGGCCGCTTTTGCCCGCGCCATCCAGGACGCGCCGGGCCTTGGTCACGATGCGCGCCGGGTCGACGCCGACCAGGGTGTTGGTCCCTTGCGTGATGGTGATAGGCCGCTCGGTGTTCTCGCGCAGCGTCAGGCAGGGGACGCCGAGGATGGTGGTCTCTCCCTGGATACCGCCGGAATCGGTGAGGACCAGTTGGGCGTGCATCATCAGATCGAGGAACTCGAGGTAGCCCAGCGGTTCGACGATGCGCAGCGCCGGGGCGTCTTCGAGCTGGGCAGTGAGCCCGAATTCCTCGATGCGCTTGACGGTGCGCGGGTGGGCCGGAAAGAGGATCGGCAGCTCGCCCCAGATCTCGTACCGGGAGACAGTCCGCAAGACCACCGAGGTCATCGGCACCTACAAGAAACAGACCGGCGGCCACGGTCACTTCGCCGAGGTTCACCTGCGGATCGAGCCGCT
>DSDT01000375.1 GCA_011048615.1 Chloroflexota bacterium
CCGGGGCATAAAGTGCCCCGGCTATGGAGCGACGCCCGGTGAACCGGGCTGATTGACATGCCCCAAGCCCCATTGATGGGGCGCTGCTCTGTAGCCCGGCGACTTTCGCCGGGCGTGTGTTCTATGGAGCGACGCCCAGCTGAACGGTTACAAATGCACTTCCCTCCGTGTTTGTCTGCGATATACTCTGTGAAACTCTTTCACAGCCCAGGCTGAGTAGACCGACCACAGCTCAGGGCAGTCGAATCCGCAGGTTCTCCAGCGGATAGCTCACGCAGGCGTGGATGTAACCGTGCTCCCGGTCCGACTGGCGCAGCCCGACGCGGGCCGGTTGAAAGACCCGCCCCGCCAGCAGCCGCACCCGGCAGGCGCTGCACTCGCCGGAGCGACAGACGGCCGGCAGCACGACGCTGTACCGCTCCAACGAGTTCAGCAGCGGCTCGCCGGCCGGGGCGCGGATTGTCAGCGGTTCTCTACCCTCCACCGCCACGTCAAAGGTATCGCATGCGGCGACCTCGGCCGGCCAGCCCGGCTCCTGCGTCACGTCGGCCGGGGGGCCGTACAGCTCTCGCCGCACCCGGTGAGTGGGGACTCCCAGCCCCTCCAACGCGGCCAGGCAAAAGTCGTACATCACCTGGGGGCCACAGACGTAAAAGGTCTTGCCCGTCACGTCGCCCACTTGCTGACGGACGAGGTCGGCATCGAGAAAGCCGGTCACCCCCGTGTACCCCGGCGGCGGCTCGGAGATGACCAGCGTGTACCGAAAGTTGGCGTGCGCAGCGGCCAGATCGGACAGCTCGGCCCCATAGATGACATCGTCGGGCGTGCGGCTGCCATAGAGCAGGTGCATGTCGAGCGGGCGCTCGCGCCGCAGCCCGTCCCGGATGATGTCATCTATGGGGCCGTACTGGAGATCCAAGGCATGGACCTGCTCGTAAGCCACGACCTGGAAATCGGCCCAGATCAACCCGTGGAACTCGTTCGTCCAGGCCAGCAGCGCCGTGACCAGCGGCATAATCGCCAGCAAGGCCAGGTTGCGCTTCGTCACCCAGTGATAGCGCCCCGTGTATTCGAGGATCAAGACCAGCATGGCCGTCGGTACCACGGCGATGCCCACGTACTGCACCTTGGCCCAAAACAGGCGCGCGCTCAGGTCGCTGAAACCGGTCGCAATGCCGTAACCCAACGACCACACGGCAGCGGCCGACGTGAGCAGCGCCAGGGGCGCAGCCCCCGGGGCGGAACGTCGCCGCCAGGCGCTTATGGATACCCCGCCCGACAGCAGTGCCGACGCGATTAGAGCGACCGCATAGGGGTTAACCTGCCATGACATGTCCACTGACCTCCTGACGTTCTCCAAGAGCCCGAGCGAGCACTCTGGCCAATCGCTCCAGGTTGGGCGGCTTGGGCAGCCAGTCACACATGCCCTGAGCGCACAGTTCCTCCAACTCTCTGTTCATGGGATGGCCCGTCAAAAGCACAATGCTCACCGGAACACGCCGCTCTACCAGGATATGAAGCAATTCTATGCCCCCCATGTCTGGCATCACGACATCGCTCAACACCAGCGCAATCTCCTGACCGCGCTGCTCTATCACGGCCAACGCTTCCTCTCCATTAGCCGCTTCCAGCGCCCGGCAGTTCAACAATTCCACGCTCTCCACCAGCACATCAGTGGGTGTCAACGAGTTCAACCTGATTTCGTGGCAAAAGTGCGTCGCACCTGAACGCTTACGGACTGGAAATCAACCTGCTGGACACCTTCCCGCTTCTGGATCAGCCGCCGCACCTCTTTTTGTATCCCCTCGTCCTGGATTGGTTCCACCAGCGATATGACGCCCCCCTCCTCGTTCGTCCGGCAGCGCCACTCCAGGAGGTATCCCGGCACCAGCGCGTAGGCCAGCCCTCCAAAGCCACAACAGGTGGCATCGAGGAGCCCATACCCGACGACGTACAATACCTCCCGCCCCCGGACCGACACCCGCCCCTCTTTAACCCATGCGTAATGCCCCCCAATGGCGGTCATCTCCCGCCCCAACTCTTGGTGGACGTACTCCCGCGCCTTACCCATCCTCCCTCACGTCCCGGGTCTCAGTCTCCGTACCGTCCCACGATGGCGATGCAACTCACGTTCATGTACGGCATGCCCCCCAGATTGTGGGTCAGGCCGTAGCGCGGATTCTCGATCTGCCGTTCGCCGGCCCGTCCCTGGAACTGCAGATACATCTCGTACAGCATGCGCAGCCCCGAAGCGCCGATGGGATGACCAAAGCACTTGAGCCCTCCATCCGGCTGGCACGGAATCTCCCCATCCAGATCGTAAAAGCCATCCAGCACATCCCTGGGGGCCTGCCCCCGCTCCGAGATGTGCAGGTCCTCCATCGTCACCAGCTCGGTGATGGAAAAGCAGTCGTGCACCTCCATCATACTGATCTCGGAGCGCGGATCGGTGATGCCCGCCTCCTCGTAGGCCACCTTGCTGCACTTGGACGTGGTCACAAAGTGATCGCCGTCCCAGTCGTTGTATCCCATCTCCTCCCCGCTGGAGAGGGCCAACTGGAGCGCCTTGACGCTGACGAAATCCCGCTTCCCCAGTCCCTCAGCGATGTCGGGAGTGGTGACGATGGCGCAGGCCGCGCCGTCGCTGACCCCGCAGCAGTCGAACAATCCCAATGGATAGGCGATGGTTGGAGCCGCCATCACCTGGTCCACGGTGACCGGTTTGCG
Organism: Chloroflexota bacterium; assembly: GCA_011048615.1. Classification (GTDB taxonomy): domain Bacteria; phylum Chloroflexota; class Anaerolineae; order B4-G1; family B4-G1; genus DSDT01. The sequence continues at coordinate 2,728 of DSDT01000375.1, forward strand.
CAGGTGGGCCTTGGGGTTGAGAGCCGCGTTGGCGTGGCTCTTGGCCGAGACGTGGGCCATAGCCCGCTTCAACTCGTTCATCGGGATGGCGTGCTTGGCAGCGTAGGCCGTCGCCAACTGGGCAAAGGCTCCCGGCGCCGTCAGATTGGGCATCCACTGCCAGGTCAACGTACCCGCGCTGGCCCCCCAGTTGGGCAAGCCCCCGTACCCAATATCCTTGAGTTTTTCCACCCCCAGGGCCAGGGCCACGTCGTACGCGCCCGACGCCACCGCGTAGCACGCCCCCCGGAACGCGTCCGTGCCGGTGGCGCAATAGTTCTCGACGCGCGTGACGGGGATCTTGGGCAGCCGCAGCGTCAGCGAGAGGGGCAGCGCGCTCTTACCGACGCTCACCTCCTCCATACACGTGCCCAGCCAGGCCGCCTCGATCTCGGCCCGCTCGATTCCCGCGTCCGCCAGCGCCTCCTCGAACGCCTCGACCATCAACTCTGCGGAGCCTACGTCCCACCGCTCGCCGAATTTTGTGCATCCCATGCCGATAATCGCTACTTTGTCCCGTATACCGGTAGCCATGATAGATTTCTCCTCTCAAGCCAACATATCCACCAGCGCCGCGTTGGCATTCGGGTACTCTTGCGCCTCCTCCAACCCGTCAATCTCGGCCCAGTGACGGCGAATCTCTTCCACCATAGGAGGTGTTTCTCCATCCCCGACCAACGTCGGCGGCGCGGAGACGACCGCCACCCGGCTAAAGTGGCCCGCCCCGGCGTTGACCACCCGGCCGCTGTCATCGCACGCCTCCGAGCAGAGGTAGAGCACCACCGGGGCCACGAACTCGGGCCGCAGCCGCTCCTCGAAATCCGGCGGCAGCACGTCCTCCGTCAACCGCGTCCACGCCAACGGCGCCACCGTGTTCACCTTGATCCCGTACCTGGCC
>DSDT01000180.1 GCA_011048615.1 Chloroflexota bacterium
GGACGGGAAAGATAGATTGCCCCTCCATCCTCGCGCCAGTTTACCAGACTAAAGCTACGATAATCAGGCCCGGTCTCTACGTATTTCCACACCTCTTGGGCATTGCGTCCTTTCTCGTCGCTCCAGGCAGCGCGACGGTGAGCGGAACGGAGGGCAGGAGCGCACCCTCGTACCACGGCGGCTCTGCTATCAGGCGGTAGGTGCCGCTGACGAGATCGCCGATGGCGTAGTAGCCGCTGTCGCTGGTGAGGTCGCGGCGGTGGAGGTGCCCTCCATCAATCTGGGTGGCGTGGACGGTCGCCTCTGGCACCGGATTACCCAGCGAATCTTCGACCGTGCCGTAGAGATCGGCGGCGGTCAACGTCAGGGTGATCGTCTGGGTGTAGCCGTTCAAGGTGATCGTTTCCAAGGGTGAATGCCAGTAGGGATCGTCGGTGACGGGCGAGGCCCGCAGACCGTAGCTGCCGGCCGGCAGTCCACCGACGAGGAACTGACCGGCGGGGGCTTGCAGCCACTGCACCAGCAACCCGCTGCCGGCGTAGATCCGCACTTCGGCCGGGACGGGCGTAGCTCCGTCGGGTGCGGTGACGGCACCGAAGACCTCCGGTTCCGTCAGCGGCACCGGCCCGACGTTCACCGGTGCGTTGAACACCGAGACGGAGACGGGCTGCGATTGCGTGTACCGGGACCCGCTGGGCGGGACGGCCTTGACGACGTACAGGCCATTGGGCACCGGTCCCAGGCTGAAATCACCCCTGTCCAGGTCCACGTTGGCTTGCCCGAGGACGTCCCACGCTCCCGGTTCGAAGAGTTTGACCACGGTTCCTGCCGGCAGAGGGTATCCGCCGGGGGAAGTGACTGTGCCGCTGATCACGCCACCCTGGGCCAGGGCGACGCTGGCCGTGGTCAGCAGCAGTACCAGTGCTGCTACGAGCGATAGACACCTAAAAGTCGGTTTTCCTGCGTTCATTTCTGTTCCTCCTGATTCTGTTCCTTCTGCTGATATCGAGAGTAATCGTTCACCACAGCCGACGATGGTTCATAGGCACCTCCCTTCGTCCCGTTCGAGTTCCACGTTGACATTCTCTCTCGCCGGTAGTAGAATACGTTTGGAGGTAAATGAGATGGCGAGTGAAGCAACAGCCCTGGGGCCTGTATTGAACCGCTTGCAGGAACGCGCCCGGCGACTGGAGGAAGAGGCAGCGGCGCTGCGGGCCGACGTGGAGCAGGTTACCCGGGCCTTGGACCGCCCCGTCGCCACCTACGTCGTGGACGGGGAGGAGTTCGTCATCACCGCCGGCGACGTGATCGCCGTGCGGGCACAATTGCCCTGTCCTTGCTCCGACGAAGCAGCCCAGGAACTCGCGCTGGCGGACAAGCTGGCTGAGCGAGAAAAGGACTTGCCCGAGGCTGAGATTCGTCGGCTTATCGCAGAGGACATTGAAGCCATCCGTACCGAGGCCATCACCAAAGGCATCGCCATTGACGACCCGATGGAGGCCGTCGTTGGCGACTGAGCCCGGCCGATTGCGGGTCGTATTGGATACCAACGTCGTGTTCGCCGGACTGTTCAGCCGCAACCCGCATAGTCCGACGGCCGAAATCCTGCAGCGTTGGTACAACGGCGAGTTTGACCTGTTGTACTGTGATGGACTGCGGCTGGAGTACCGTGAAAAGCTGACTGCCGCAGGTATTGACCCACTCCGTCGAGCTTTCTTTCTTGCCCGTCTTACGCGTCTTGGCATTCGTATCTCCCTTACCGAGTCAGACATCCTCTCCCGCGTCCCCGACGATCCCGACGACGACGTGGTCATCGCCTGTGCCATCGCCGGCGGAGCATCCCACCTGGTGACCTATGACCCCCACCTGCACGCTCTCGGCGAAGAGTACCAGGGCGTGCGTATCCTCGACGGCCTGCATTTCCTCTACACCCTACGCGGCGACACACCCCCGTCGCGTTGACACCCCGATACCGTGATCGGCGCCCTCCTGTCTCTTTCGCTCATTTCTCCACCGGCGTCAGTTTCTCCTCCAGCAGCGGAATAATGGCCGGGTCGAGCAGGTGTCTGGCGATCACCGCCGTGGGGTCCACCGGCGGACGAGCCGCTTCGTAGGGGGCCAGCAATTCCTCGACCAGAGACTCTTTCTGCAGCTCGAAATCCAACGCGGAGAGGGCGCGTGCGCTTCTCATCAGCTCGACGATGCGCTCCAGCTCTGCCTCCTCGTCGAGGATCAGTACCGGGCGGTGGAAACGCCTCTTCAGTTGCTCCAGCACCCGGCGCGCGATCCTCTGCTCGTGGGTCTCGAACCTCGCGGCGGGAATCTCCCGCAGCCGCTCCAGCGCGGCCGCGCCCTCCATCCCCTGCGCCTGGCCGATGCGCAGCTCGCCCGGCGGCGGGATGACGCAGGGGACGTAGCGTTCCAGGGCGTAGCGCTGATGATCCTCCAGCATGACCTCGACTTCCCGGGCCAGTTCGGTCATCTCCTCGCGGTACGTCTCGATCAGCCGCTGCTGATCCGCCCTGGCAGCGGAGAAACGCTCCCTCAGCTCCGGCGAGATGCTCCGCCCCGCCATCAGCGTGTCCCGTATCTCCTCCAGGATGGTCTCCATTTGCTTCTCGTCCGCCTGAGCCTCGAGCGCCTCGCGTCTCTCCTGTGCCTGGCGGGCCCGGTCGAGGACGAAACGCATCTGCTCGGGCGTCAGCTCCAGGCCGTTGATCAGATTCAGCAGTTGAACCTGGCGATGCAGGTCAACCTTTTCCGGAGGAGCCTGGGCCTCGGCGGGCGACAGCGGTTGGCAGCCCACCAGAGATAGCAAAACAAACCCGATCCACACCACAAACCAGCGCTTCATCACACACCTCCTTGAACTGAGTTGAACTGAGATTTAACTGAACGAACAGCGAACCGATTGCTCTCACTATAGCGCTCAGTCCTCAACGCTCCGTTAGACGGATGTAAGCGCTGTGTAAAAACTGCGAAGGAGGGCTTGCCATTTGAGCCAACCCGGGTACAATGGCGGTAGTGCACATCTGGAAGCTGCGAGCGAGTCAAGCCCCAGCCAAGAGACCTTAGAGGAATGATGCCCGGAGAGACGGTTCTGATCGTAGACGACGAAGCGAACATCGTCGAGCTGGCGCGGATGTATCTGGAACAGGAGGGATTTCGCGTCCAATCGGCCGACGACGGGGCCACAGCGCTGGAAATGATCGCCCGCCAGCCCCCGGCGTTGATGGTGCTGGATCTGATGCTGCCGCAGGTGGATGGTTGGGAGGTCTGTCGCCGGGTGCGCGCCGGTTCCGCCGCGCCCGATCTGCCTATTCTGATGCTCACGGCCCGCGACGACGACGTGGACAAGATCGTGGGGCTGGAACTGGGGGCCGACGACTATGTCACCAAGCCCTTCAATCCCCGCGAGCTGGTCGCCCGGGTCAAGGCCATCCTGCGCCGCACCCGGCGCCAGAGCCGGGCCGAAGCCCCGGTCCACGTGGGCGACGTCACCGTAGACCCGGCCCGCCACGAGGTCACCGTCGCCGGGCAGTCGGTGGACCTGCGTCCCAAAGAGTTCGACCTGTTACTGGCGCTGGCCGAGCACCGGGGAATCGCCCTCAGCCGCGAGCAACTGCTGGAGCTGGCGTGGGGCTACGATTTCTATGGCGAGAC
>DSDT01000184.1 GCA_011048615.1 Chloroflexota bacterium
CAGGTACTCGTTGCCGGTGACCGGGTCCACCTCCGTGGTCCAGGCCGGTGTCGGCATAGCCGTAGGCGTAGGCGTAGGGGCTGGTGTAGATGTAGCCGTGGGTGCAACCGTGGGAACCAGCGTGGAGGTAGCTGTGGGAGCCGGTGAGGAGGTCAGTGTTGGAGGAACAGGGGTAGAGGGCGACTTACAGCCAACCAGAACAACAACCGCTATCACTATCACCATAACCATACTCAACTTTTTCATAAACTGTGTCTCCTTTCTAAATTGAACTATTTGTTTACGCTGTCGTTATTTTACCACAGAGTATATACTTTGTCAAGTGTTTGGTACATTATTTTCGACACAAAAAATGACACTTCTACAGGGTAGAACCGCTGGATAGTGTCATTTTTTGTGTCACTTTTTGTGTCGCTTTTTGTGTCGCTAAAATACGCCGTAAAATATACATTTAGCGGTGCAAATCGGCCTCCGGAGGGGTCAAAAAGGGGCTGTAAGGGGGGGTAAATTGCGCCGCTAAAAATTTTTCGGCCCGTGAGAACGAGATACTTGCCCCATCAGGACAACCGGATATACTACAGCCAATCATCGTTGGGAGGACCACCAATGCCACAATTCGAGACCCTGTACGCAGAACTTGGGGACCTGGCGCAGGATGACCCGATGCGCCCCGCCGCGATCGTCCACGTACTGGGCTCTGATGCCAGGCAGTGCTACGATGAAATCAGCTGGCAGCATTCTATGTACGTCATCGGACGAGGCTCTATCCCGCTGGCGATAGGGAAACCGGGCTACTTTTTTACGGCTTCCCTGCCAGATTATCCGGTCCTGAAATCCGCGCTGGCGAGGTACTGGCCCGATATGCCTGACTTTCCCTCATCCCGCGGTGACGTTCAACTGACCACATCGCAAGAGTTGGCCGACGTGCACAACTATGTTGCTCGGGCACCGATGCCCGATTCGGTCATCTTCCAGGAGGCGCGGCGGCACCTGCGGGGATTGGTCCCAGGCCCGTACATCCAATCCACGGCCCTGGTAGCAAAGTGGCTGGTCGAGAATATGCTGCCGGCCAACAACTGCTTCACCCTGGCGGCGATCTTGGCGCGCTGGTTGCAGGAACATGGCGCTGATGCCACCTACTGCACCGGTCAGGCGGCATTCCTGGGCAACAGCATCTCCCACGCCTGGGTCGAGATAAAGGGTGAGATATGTGATCCCACGGCCAATCACCAAAGCGTGTGGGGGAATGTGGGGGCCAGACGTATCCGTGTCAACGACTCGCGCATTGTTTATCGAGCCACCGCCGATGCCGATCGTGATTTCTGGTCGGTGTACAGCAAGCCCGCCGACCGGCAGCCCTACACCGAGGCTTCAAGGCAGAAGCAGCGGCAGCTGATCGCCGAGTTGGGGATTTCGCCAGAACGTTGGGCGTGGGTCGATCACATCTGGGCGGGTGGGATTGCCGAGGGGACGTACCGATTGTTGCTGGACAAGTTCGCGTCGCCGTCCCGCGAGAAGGAACGGGGACGCAGACGGGTGCGAAAACGGCGGTAGAAAGGGTGGCAGGCTCGCCTGGCGCGATACGTCCATCCGATCATTGGGGTGAGCTTTTGACCAGTCCACGTCCGGGCGCAGCGGTCGGTCAATCTCGGTCGGTTCAGGGATGCGGTTGAGGACCGTCTCTCACAACAACGTCAACTGCCCGGTTGGGGGGCAGAGATTCTGCCCGGACACGCCCAGCAGCCGCACCGGGCGAGGGCGCTGCCACGTCCGGCGGAGCAGCATCAGCGCCGCCCGGTAGATGACCTGCTCGTCGTCGGTCGGGACGTCCAGCGTCACCTGGCGGGTCAGCGTCTCGAAATCGCCGTACCGCAGCTTGATGCCCACCGTGCCCGCCGCCAGTCCTGCCCGCTGGAGATGCAGCGCCACGCCCTGGCTCAAGCGCCAGAGCTGTCGCCGCAGCGATTCCCCGTCCTGCAGGTCGCGGGCAAAGGTCCGCTCCTGGCTGACCGACTTGCGCTCGTGCTCGGTGACCACGGGGCGGGGGTCGATCCCCCGCGCCCGTTGGGCCATCTCCGCCCCGTGTTGGCCGAATCGCCCTCGCAGGTCCGCCTCGGGGAGTTGGACCAGCTCCCCGACCGTAGTCACGCCCAATGCCGCCAGCCTGTCCGCCGTCACGGGGCCGATGCCCCAGATCACCCGCACCGGGAGGGGGTACAGGAAGGCGGCCTCCTCCCCGGGTCGGACCACCGTCAGGCCGCCGGGCTTGTCGTGGTCGGAGGCGACTTTGGCGACCAGCTTGTTCGTCGCCACGCCGAGCGAGGCCGAGAGACCGACCTCGTCCCGGACGCGGGCTTGCAGCGCGCGGGCGATCCCCACCGCTTCCTCCCAGGCGGTCAGCCGGTCGGTGAGGTCGAGGAAGGCCTCGTCGACGCTGAGCTGCTCCACCAGCGGCGTGGCGTGGTGGAGGATGTCCATCACGCGGCGGGAGTAGTCGCGGTAGAGGCTGTGGCGCGGGGGCAGCACGACGGCCTGGGGGCAGAGCTGGAGCGCGCGGTGCATCGGCATCGCCGAGCGGACGCCGAAGGCCCGGGCGGGGTAGGAAGCTGCCGCCACGACGCCGCGCTCCTCGGGCCGTCCGCCGACGAGCACCGGCAGCCCCGCCAGGGCGGGGTTTTCCAGCGCCTCGACGGCGGCGAAGAAGGCGTCCAGGTCGAGGTGGAGGATGGCGCGGGTTTCCTTGTTCATACGTGTTCTCTCCATAGCGGAGTATACCACAAATTGGCGTCGTTCGCCTGGAAGGTATTGGAAAAAGGTGCAAGCTGGCAGACTTGCCCGGAATCGAGATACCGCTATACTATTGGCAGACAGAATGAACCCCAGCGCCGTTCAGGCCGCGCCCGGATCGATGGCCTGGCGGCTGTAGTTGATAGAGGAAGGGACAAGCCAATGTCAGAGCCATCGCCACCCTCACTCTGGTCCGTCGAGCTGGACGCCCTGCCGGTCGCGGCCCCCCTGGCCGTTGACGACCTGCTTTTGGTGCCAACGGGCGTGCCGGCCGTCTCCCCCCAACATGCCGTGCTCCACGCCCTTGATCTGGCCGACGGCGCGCTCCGCTGGCGGAAGCGGTTCGAGCACGGCCTGGTGAGCGGCCTGGCCCGGATCGCCGGGGGGTTGACGCTGGTGGGCCTCACCAGCCTGCACCTGACCCACGGGACGGGGCGGCTGGTGGGGCTGGACGAGGCCGGCGAGGTCCATTTCTGCTGGGCGCCGGAGGCGGACCTGGCCGTGCAGCGCGTCTCCGGTCCGGCCGTGGCGGGCGACCTGGCCTGCCTCACTGCCGACGCGCGGACGTTCGTGGTGCTCGACCTGCGCACCGGCGCGGAACGGGTCCGGGTGGACTTGGGGGCGGAGGCGAAGGCCCCCCTCTCCGCCCCAGCGGTGGCGGACGGCGTGGCCTACGTGCCGTGCAAGGGGCCGCACCTGTTTGCCGTGGGGCTGGACGGCCAGGTGCGCTGGCGGTTCGCGGCCGAGGGCGACCCCGACGTCTGGATGGAGAAGACGCCCCTCGTCGTTGAGGGACGCGTCTTTGCGGTGCTGACCAGCGGCGCGCTGTTGGTCCTGCGGGCGGAGGACGGCTCGCCGGTGGGGCGGGTCGGGG
>DSDT01000235.1 GCA_011048615.1 Chloroflexota bacterium
GCGCGCCCGAACGCATAGCAATTCCCGTTGTAAGCGTCCAGGTGCGACGCACTTTTGCCACAAAACCAGGCAGATTCGATACGTACAAGTGCGGCGCACCTTGCGCGTGCGGCGTCAATGGGCGCTGGTGCGCGCTGCCCACGCCAGGCGAGGTGGAGCGCCGAGTCATAGGGCCCGGCGCAGAACCCGAACCGCGCGGGGCGCCAATTGGACGGACCGGCCGGCCGGTTGGCCCGTGTGGGCGTCGGTGAGATCGGGAGAGGTGAGGAGCACACTCGCTTCTCTGGCCCCCAAGTTCAGCAGGAACAGGAATTCGTCCGCTCCGCTGCGGCGGCGCAACACCTTGACGCCGGGCGGAACCTCGGCGGCCGCTGACTCGACACCAGCGGCCTCCACCATCCAGCCCAACACCGCGTCCGCCATCGCGTCGTCCGCCCACATGCCCCAGTAAACGACCTGCCCGCGTCCAACGTGGTTGACGACGGCGGCCGCCCGACCGGCGAGCGGCCCGCCGGTGAAGCGCGCCAGGCTCGCCGCGGTGTGGGGCTCCAGCGCCTCGGCCCAGATTCGCGCGGTGAAGGCTGCCTTTGGGCTCGATTTCGGTCTCGATGGCCCGTCCATCTCGACCAGCTCCAACAGATACGTGACACCCGGCGGCAGGCTGTGCCACGCCGCGACCGTCGCCCCGACCAGGTCGCGCAGCAGACCCGGCAGCGGCGTGTCCACCACCCGGTTGCTCGTCGTCTTGAAGCCGGAGCGGATCGAGAGCAGCAGATGGCCGCCCCCCGCGACGTAGCGGCGCAGGTTCTCGGCGTGCGCCTCGTCCACCAGGTGCAGCGTGGGGGCGACGACCAGCTTGTAGCGGCTGGGGTCGAGCTCCCGCGCCGGCGGCGCAATATCGACCCCGACGCCGGCCCGTTGCAGCGCGCGGTAGTAGGTGAACAGATGGCGCAGGTAGCCGAACTCGCCGTGGTGCGGCTGCGAATCCAGCGCCCACAGGTCCTCGTAACTGAGCAGCAGCGCCACCTCAGCCGCGACGGTCGCGCCCCGCACCGCGTCCAGCAGCGCGCGCTCGGCTTTCAGCGCCCGCACGTCGTGCAGACCCTGGTCCGGCGCGCCGTCGTGCCGCAGCAGGCCGCTGTGATACTGCTCTTGCGCGTACAGGCACGCCCGCCAGCGGAAATAGACCACCGCGTCGGCGCCGTGGGCCACGTCCTCCCACGTCCAGAGGCGCACCACGCCAGGGACGGGCGTGGGATTGTAGCGCCCCCAGTTGATGTAGCCCGGCTGCTGTTCCATCACCCAGAACGGCTGATCCTTCAGCCCGCGCATCAGGTCATGGCCCAGGCCGGTGATCATTGGGTCCCCCACGTCGTAGGCGTGAGACGCTTGCCCGTCGGCGCCTGCGTCGGAAGGCGGCGGGTAGAGCTGGCTGCCCCACCGTTCGGTCTGACCGGTGGGGTAATTGTCCCACGTGACAAAGTCGAGCGGCCCCGCCAGCTTGAAATAATCGAGGTCGGTGAACAGGGCCATCAGGTTGGTGGTGACGAACTGCGCCGGCGCGACGTGCGCCCGCAGGACATCCAATTGAAGCTGCTGGTAGTCCACCCACGAATCGGACGCGAAGCGGTCATAGTCCAACCCGTGGCTCGGATTCGGCTTTTCGTTCGCCAGGCCGGGCGGTTCGATCTGCTCCCAGTCCGTGTACGTTTGAGACCAGAAGACAGCGCCCCAGGCGTCGTTCAGCGCGTCGAGGTCGCCGTAACGGCGGCGCAGCCACTGGCGGAACGCGGCGGCGCAGTCCTCACAGTAGCAGCGCGCCGTCTGCCCCCCGCCGAATTCGTTGTCGATCTGCCAGCCGATCACCGCCGCGTGACCTCCGTAGCGGCCGGCCAGCGCCGCGACGATGCGCCGGGTGTGGGCGCGGTAAGTCGGGCTGTTGGGGCAGTAGTGCCGCCGGCCGCCAAAGCTGCGCGTCCGCCGCTGCGCGTCCACCGGCAGGATGTCGGGGTAGGCGCGCGTCAGCCAGGCCGGCGGGGCGGCCGTGGGAGTGCCCAGGATCACCTGGAGGCCGGCACCGCTCAGAACGTCCACCGCCCGGTCGAGCCAGTCCCACTCGAACTGTCCCTCGGCCGGCTCCATCCTGGCCCACGCGAACTCGGCCAGCCGCACGACCTGGAGGCCGCTCTCGTGCATCAGGCGGGCGTCGGCGGGCCAGCGGTCGGCGGGCCAGTGTTCGGGATAGTAATCAACACCCAAGATCGTCATATCTGTCGTCGCTTTCTTCTTCCCCTTCTTCCCCACGCCCCCAGGCGCGCACGCACGCCACGGCCCGCTGCCAGCGAGCGTAGCGGGCGTCGCGCTCGTCGGCCGAGAGCCTCGGCTCGAAGGTAGTCGATCCGCCGGGCGGCGGCGGCAGCTCGGAGACGTCGCGCCAGATGCCCGCGCCGAGGCCGGCCAACAGCGCCGCGGCCCGGGCGGCCGTCTCGGTGAACGCCGGGCGCACCGTCGGGATGCCCAGGTGATCGGCCATGATCTGGCACGCCTCATCGCTGGCGGAGATGCCGCCGCCCAGGTGGAGGCGCTCCACCCGCAGGCCGGTTTCGGCGTGAATGGTGTCGAGAATGCCGCGCACCTGGTAGCCCAACGAGTCCAGGAAGGCGCGGGCGATGTGGGCGCGGGTGCTGCTCAGCGTCAGGCCCAGGATGGTGCCCCGGGCGGCCCGGTCGTTGTGGGGGACGTTCAGCCCGGTGAAGGCCGGCACGAAGACGACGCCGGCCGAATCGGGCACCGAGGCGGCGAGTTGACCGATCTCGTCGTCCCGGTCGAACAGGCGGGCTTTCTTCCGCATCCAGCGGATCACGGCCCCACTGACGGTGGTGTCCGCCTCCAGACAGTAGGTCGGTTCGTCTGGGCCGCCCCGCCCGCCCAGGTGCCACGCAAAGTAGACGTTGATCTTGTCCTGGACCGGCGCGTGATGGCCCATGAAGACATCCACGAAAGAGGCCGTGCCGTGAGTGCATTCGGCGTCGCCGACGGCGTGGCAGCCGTGGCCGAACAGGGCGGCCTGTTCGTTGCCGATCATCGCCAGCACCGGCGCGTCGGCCTGCGCGCCGGTCGGCGCGGCGACGCGGAGCGCGCCAAAGTACGCCGCCGTGGGGACGACGTCCGGCAGTGCGGCGCGCGGGATGCCGAGGAACTCGATCCACTCGTCCCAGTACCGCTGCGCCCGGAAGTCGTACAATCCCATCGCCTGGATCAAGGAATAGTCCATTTGATAGCCGCTGGCATGTCCGAGCGCGGTCAGCAGCCACGAGGCCGAAAAGCCGATCCGTAAACAACCCTCGCGCGCCGCGGCGGCGACGTCCGGTTCGTGCTGCATGCGCCAGGCGAGGTGGAGCGCGGAGCTGTAGGGGCCAGGGGCGTACCCCAGGCGGCGGCGGAGCCGATCGGCCAGCGACCATGTGGCTATCTCGGCCGCCATCGGCTGCGTGCGCAGGTCTTGCCAACTGATGGCGTTGGCGATGGGCCGACCGGTGCGGGCGTCCCAGACAAAGTCGGTGTTCCGCTGGCAGGCGATGCCGCAGCCGGCGATCTCGTCCGGGCGGCAGTCGGCCTGCGCCAGCGCCTCGGCGACGGCC
>DSDT01000237.1 GCA_011048615.1 Chloroflexota bacterium
AAGTCAAAACCCAAGCAAAAGCAAGGTCGCCCACCGTTGACAGACGATCTTGTGGCCTTGATCAAGTGCATGGTCAAAGAGAACCTGACCTGGGGCGCAGAGCGTATCCGAGGAGAGCTGCTGAAATTAGGAATTCGGGTCAGTAAAAGCACGATTCAAAAGTACATGAAGGATGCGCGCGAATCTCGGACCTCGAAGCAAACCTGGGCACCTTCCTGCGCAACCACGCCAGCCAGATCTGGGCCTGCGATTTCCTTCAGACGTATGACATCTTCTTCCGCACGATCTTTCTGTTCGTCATCATCGAGCTGGGCTCACGACGTGTGGTCCATTTCGGTGTCACCAGGAATCCCACCGATCAGTGGACCGCCCAGCAATTGCGCGAAGCCACACCCTTTGGTGAAGGTCCTCGATTCCTCATCCAAGACAACAAGTTCGGACCTTTGTTCACACAGGTGGCCAAAGGATCAGCAATCCAGCCGCTGAAAACGCCATATCGAGCACCGAGGGCCAACGCCTTCTGTGAGCGCTTCCTCGGCAGCCTGCGGCGAGAGTGCCTCGATCACTTCCTGATCCTCAGCGAACGCCATCTGTACCGAATCGGGAAAGTGTTCCACCTCCCTAAACAACTGGCTCTTGCCACTTGTCATACCGGCGATAAAAATTTTCTACAATCTCCCACAACTCTACAGGCATTCGCCGCTGTACTTGCTCAACTATTTCTGTCGGCACCCCTCCGTAATATGCCTCTCCAATCCCCCCCGCTATACATCCCATGGTATCACTATCTCCCCCCAACGATATCGCCTTTCTGATCGCATCCTCCACTCCCTCTGATTCCAGAAATGCGATGATCGACTCGGGTACAGACCCCTGACACGACACATCGAACCGATAGCTGGGTCGAATATCCGCCAACCTGCGCCCCAAATCGTACCCGAACCGCCTCTCGATCTCTCTCCGGATGTCCTCCTTGTTCCTACCTGTCCGCGCCCAATAGATCGCCAGAGCTGTGGCCTCCGCCCCCTTGATCCCTTCTGGATGGTTATGAGTGACGACTGCACTCTTGCGCGCCTCTTGCAACACCGCCTCCTCGCTTTCAAAGGCATATCCCACGGGACTCACCCGCATTGCCGATCCATTTCCCCAGCTATTGTACGGTTGAATCTCGGCGAGTTGCAGCCACTGGTAGAAACTCGCTCCATAGCCAGCGTAGGGATATCTACGCCCAAAGGCTTTGATCGTTGGCCCGTATGCCCAACCATTCAGGATCGCATTCGCCACCGCAACCGTCAACACCGTGTCATCAGTGAACGTGGAGCGCTCACTGAAAAGCGGGAACTCGACTGTCTTGATAGGATGGTGTTCAAACACCGAGCCAATGATATCTCCTGCTATTGCGCCCAGCACTCTTTTTCTCCCTTCCCTACCTGCCACCCAACAGCGGATCAGAAACCCACCCCAGGCGTTCGGATGGCCAAACCATCTCCGACCGCTCCACCAGGATCAAGATCAGGTCGTTGACGTTGGTGTTGGTCGGGCCGGTGATGAGTAAATCGTCCGTCGCTTGCAGCAGCGGGTAGGCGTCGTTATCCTGCAGGTGGAACAGGGGGTCCAGACCGGCGGCCCGGGCCCGCGCGGCTGTGCTCCCATCCACCATCCCGCCGGCCGCATCCGTCGGACCGTCGTTGCCATCCGTTCCCAACGCCACCACCGTGATGCCCGACCAGCCCTCTAGTGCCAGCGCCGCCGCCAGGGCCAACTCCTGGTTGCGCCCCCCGGTCCCACCGCCGCGCAGCGTGACGGTTGTCTCTCCGCCCAGGATCAAACAGGCCGGCGCCGGACAGGGACGGGCGTGGCGCACGACCTCCTTGCCCAAAGCCGCCGCCACCCACGCTACCTCCCGGGCCTCCCCCTCGACAAAGGTGGTGAGCACCTGAGCATGGTATCCCGCCTCGGCCGCCGCCTGCGCGCCCCCCTCGGCCGCCAGGGCGTTATCCCCCACGATCTCGACCTGCACCTGATCGAAAACGGCTTCACCTGGCTTGGGGGTCTCGGCCCCTCGACCGTGCAGCCCAGCTTGCAAGTGCTCCCGTACAGCAGGCGGCAGACTGTCGCCCAGGCCGTACTTTTCCACCACCGCCCAGGCGTCGGCAAACGTCGTCGGATCGGGGACCAGCGGACCAGAGGCGATCGTGGCCAAGGAATTGCCCACCACGTCCGAGAGGACCAGGCCCAGCACCCGCGCCGGAGCCATCTGCCGCGCCAACTGCCCCCCTTTGACAGCAGAGCAGTGCTTGCGCAGCGTGTTGATCTCTTCGATGGTGGCCCCACACCGCAGCAGCAGGTCGGTCAGTTCCTGCAAATCCTGCAACGCCAGGCCGGGCGCGGGCAGAGTCAGCAGGGCGGAGCCGCCACCAGAGATGAGCACGATCACCAGGTCCCGCTCCCCGACCCGCTGGAGCAAATCCACCACGGCCCGCGCCCCCATCACGCTCCGGGCGTCGGGCAGCGGATGACCGGCCTCCACCAGGCGCACCTGCCGCGTCGGCGCGACGTGCCCCTCCTTGACCACCACTACGCCGGCGGTGATGTGGTCGCCCAGGACATCCTCCACCCCTTGGACCATCGGGGCGCCGGCCTTGCCACACCCCACCACGTACACGTCCCTCACCCGGTCCAGGTCGTAGACCCGCTCCCCGACCCACAGCCGATCCCCGGAGCGGCGGAGGGCCTGCCGCGTGCAGCCGCGCGGTTCGACGGCGGACAGAGCCACCTCCAGAATCGGCAGATAGGCCTGCCGGGCCGGGTTGGGGTTCAAAATTCGCCGGTCAATTTTCATCGCTTCACCAACAGTGGAAATTCGTCCGAGCTCGGGCTGTTCCAATTTCGACACAGAGAACCACGGAGAAGGCACGGAGAATACGACAAAAAACCTGCTGACGCTCCGTGTGTCTCTGCGAAATGCTCTGTGAGACTCTAACAGTCCAGGCCGAGGAATTACAACATATCCACATTCTATTCCCCGGTCAGAACGACGACCTCAGCGTCGTCGAAAAAAGCCGCGTGATACACCTGGGCAAACTGCGTTTCGGCCCAGGCGCAGACCGTCACCCGCCCCGCCTCCCCTACGACCACCGGCGGCGACTGGAGCAGGATCACGCCATCTCCCTGGTTGACAAGCCGCTCCTCCCCCCACTCGACCGCATCACATCCCTCTCTGCCCTCGGGATCAATACCCGCTTTGAGTAAATATCCGCCCTCCACCTCACGGACGAATCCCATGGCCCGAATCTGGAACTGGACCTGGCTGTCCACTGTCACCGTGACCGTCTGGAATATCCAGGCCCGCAGCTTGACCCACGGCTCGGTGTCTACCTGTAGCGTCGGGCCGTTGATGCGCTGGTGTGGATCATCGGCCTGGTGGAAGCGCGGCGCGGCGTAGGAGGTGACGGGATCGAAGGGCTGCCCAGGAGCCCAGTTGACAAAGCTACCCGTTTGCCAACCGGGAATGTCATTTTCCCGCCCTCCCTCGAATCCGGGATTGTTCAACAGGGGTGTGGGCAGGGGGGTAGCGGTGAGGGTCGGCGTCGGTGTGGACGTCTCGGTGGGGGTAAAGGTGGGCCAGGGGG
>DSDT01000418.1 GCA_011048615.1 Chloroflexota bacterium
ATCAAAAAGATCTTTCCAGGAGGTCTGACAATGAAAATGAAAACAGGACTTGCTTTTGCCGCCGCTGCGGCCCTGATACTGGCCATTCTACTGCCGATGGTCCTCGACCGCGACCACACCCCGCCGCCCCTGCCGCGCCTGGTCCACGCCGCCGGGCCGAGCTTTGGACCCGCGCCGCCCGGCCTGCTGACCGGCGCCGAGCTGACCCTGATCGCCGATCTACCCGACGCGCCGCCCAAGGCGCCGGTATACGTGGCCTACAGCCGCGTCCCTGCGACGCCGGAGGAAGCACTCGCTTGGGCACAGGAATTCGGCCTCACCGATGGGCGGCTATATCGCGACCCCCGCGAGCCCGAGGCGATCTTTGTCCGGACCGGCGACGACCGCCACCTGACCTTTCGGCACTTTGGGCCGATGGCCGAGATCCACTATGGGGACGACAAGGCCGCGGCCCGGGAAGGAGCGCCCCTCTCCTTCGAGCAGGCCGCCGAAGCCGCCGTGCGTTTCCTGCGGGAGCACAACCTGCTGCCCGACGAATATCGCGTCCAAGACCCGGCGATCAGATACCTGGCACCAGATCACCCCCTTCGCCTGGTAGAGATCGTGCCACTGCTGGATGGTCAGCCTGTGGTGGGCGACCACGTCTCGATGCACGTCTCCGTCAACCCGGCCGGGGAGGTGACCTACGCCGCGATCAATCCTCTCACCTTTGAGAAAAGCCACACCTACCCCATCAAGTCGGCCCAGGAAGCTTGCGCCACGCTGAGCGACGGCGACGCGGGCCGCCCTTTCCGGCTGAACATTGATCGCAGCGCGCCGGACGCACCCGATATCCGCCGCTACCAGCCCGAGCCGCCCGCTCGCAGCATCGGCGACATGATGACCATCGCCGGTTGGGTACAGGTGCTGGCGGCAGAAGATGGAAGCGACGTGTGGGCCCGGCTGTCGGGGCGCGATGGCGTAGCGTACGACCTGACCGGCCCGCGCCTGGCCGAACTGATCGACGTCGGCTACAACGACGTGCTCGTGACCGGGACCCTCGTGGCCCAGACCGGAGCGCAGCGCTGGCAGTTAGCTCTGAGCGAGTGGGGGACGGCCCCGCCGCAGAAATTCGAGTGCCTGGTGGGAACGTTTGTGTGGGAGGGAGATGAGGCCTGGCTGAAGGCCGACGAAGCCGCTCCGCTTCCCGAGGCTGAACGGTATCGCCTGCCCGGCGCGCCCGACGAGCTAGAGGGCGGCGAGCGGGTCGAGGTCTGCGCCGCCGCCTGGCCCGCCGTCGGCGCCGCTGTGGATTGGCGGAGCCTCACCACGCCCCCCATATCCGAGCAGACGCCGGTCGTCGGCAGCAGTTCCACCATCGTGGTGGTGGAAGCGATCGAGGAAAGCCCCACGGCACCGCCACCGCCCACACCCACCCCGCTACCGCGCACCCACGTCGTGCAGACAGGCGAAACGCTGCGCGTGATCGCCGACCAGTACGGCATCACCGTGGACGACCTGCTGGCGGCCAACAACGGGCTGGATGCCTCCCAAATCTCCGTCGGCCAGGCGCTCGTCATCCCAGAGCCATCGCAGCCTGTCACAGAAACGCAGCCGGCGCCGGCCGCCACGTCCACCCCCGTCCCGCATCCCCAGATGGAGATTCCTTTCGAGATCGGTCAGCAGGTAGAGATCACCGGCGTAGTCTATGCCATCATCTACGTGGAGGGCGACACGCGGCGCATCGAGGTCAACCTGGACGTACGGGAGACGAATCAAGAGCTGCCTCCCTATCCACTGCTCGGCCCGCAGGAATTGCTCGAGGAGATCGCCGAACACCACCGGCTGCACGTGCGGGTGTGGGGTGAGATCGTCGCTGCCGGTGAGGCGTGGCGGCCGGTGGGACAGGCCATCCAGGTGGAGCGCTTCGAAAAGCTCTGGGCCGAGGAACGGATAGAGGGCTTCCTGGGTCACGTCGAGCTGGAGACACTGGCGGGCCGCCAGGTGGCCGTCTTTACCGATCACGAGACAGAGCAGCGCTACGTGATCGACCAGTCGCTGGAGGCGGAGAGTTATTGGACGTCCGTTCGCGACCCTCTCTTGGACTTTGAGCAGGTCTTTATCACCGGGATCGTGAGGCCTGGCGCGACTTACGCCGGTCTGCCTGTGCTGGGATTGACCAGCAGCAAGTACGGGGCAGATACCAGGGCCGCCACCAGCGCCGACGCTTTCTCGGTAGATGTCGGTCCCATCGTGGTGAACGAAGCCGAGAGGCAAATGGGCCGACTCGAGGGCGCCTTTGTGGTGGATCGGGTGGAGCTGGCCTACTACTACGAGCCGCAGCCGGGCTACGTGATCCGCTCCCAGGACGGCCCGCCACCGACGCCGGAGCCGCCAAGAGAAACCATCGTGCAACCGGTGTGGATCTTGCACGGCCGCAACGCCGACGGGAGCGTCCGCTTCACTGCCTACGTCCAGGCCGCGGTCGAGGAACTCGTGCGAGGCGAGTGATAGGGCTGCGCGACTTGTCCTCACATCCTTGTAGGGGACGCCGCAGCAGCGAGGTCGCTGTTGCGGCGTCCCTGTTTTGCTGCTATCATAACGACCACGGAACCAATCGTCTTGCTCCGACGTCCTACCATTGTCGAAGGATATGGCATGTCTGTCAGAAAGGATAAGGATAGGTGATGATGCGAAAGCCGATAGCTTGAGTCATTCTACTGCCGGTTGTGTCCCTCCTCCTCGCGTCTGGGTGCACGACCGAGACCAAAGCCCCGGTGAGTGACGCGCTGCGGCATGACGCGGAAACCTACGCCCAGGCGCACGACGTCTCGTTGGATGAGGCCATCCGGCGGCTGAAACAACAAGACCCCATCGGCGAGCTCGACGCCGTATTGCAAGAACAGGAGGCCAGCGCCTTCGGCGGCCTTTGGATCCAGCACCTGCCCGAGTACAAGGTGATCGTCCTCGTGACAGGGGATGCGGCGGATCGGGAACGCATCCAGCGTCGCTACGTCCAGGATGGGCCGCTGGAGGACACGGTCGAGATCCGGGAGGCCGGGGCGACGCTGGTGGAACTGGAGGCCGCCCAGACCGAGACGCTGCGCATCCTGGAAGAGATTGGCAGCCGGGCCGATACCGGTATAGACGTGCGAGAGAACTGCGTCTCCCTCTACGTCGCCGACCCGGAGGCGCTCCGGGAGAAGCTCGACGCGGCCGGGCTGGCGCTGCCCGAGCTGGTCTGTATTAGGGCGGCCGGTCCCTACACCGAGGCCCCGCCGCTGGACCCGCCGCCAGGCGTCGTCTTCCCCCGCCAGCACCCGCCAGAGGGCCTCCGCGTGGAGATGACGGCGCTGCTGATCGGCGAGCTGTTCGAGGAGGAGGGCTGCTTGCGTGTGAGCGAGGGGGAGCAGAGTCACTTGATCATCTGGCCCTACGATCACACCGTCACTGCCGCCGAGGACGGGAGGCTCCAGATTCGCGACGGCAGCGGCGCGGTCGTGGCGCGGGTGGGCGACGTGGTGCGCATGGGGGGTGGGGAGACGCGCTCGCTGGATAGCGTCACCCCGATGGAGGTCCCCGCGCGCTGCACCGGCCCCTATTGGATTGCGGGAAGTCAGATCGAGAGCGTCAGCCTGGAGGA
>DSDT01000068.1 GCA_011048615.1 Chloroflexota bacterium
CCGATACCCCCACCCCGACCCCCACGCCGGCGCTGTTATCTCGCCTTCAGATGGCCGAGAAAACCCTCCTGTGCGAGGCCGGGACGCCTCCTCACATCCAGGTCATCGTGAGAGATGAACGCGGCGCGGGCCTAGCTGGGGTAGAGATCTGGTTGACGTGGCCCGGCGGCGCTGATCGAGCCATAACAGGACTCGATCCCCGCAGCGGAACGGGTTACGTAGATTTCAATGCCGAGCGAGACGTGAACTATTCTATCGGCATCGGTAAATTGGGCCTGCCGTTGGTCACGGGCCTGCGACTCGAGGCCTGCCCGGTGGAAGATCAAACCGCCATCGAGGAAGCGATGACCGGTTCCTGGCAAATCATCCTGCAGCCCCGCCCGATGGAATAGTGCCCGGGCAATAACTGCCCAGGTGCGACGCACTTTTGATAGCTGCCAACGGTTGACACACACTATGACCGAAAAATCGGAGAGGCACAATGTCCATCATTAACCTGCTCAGCACAGGCCCGGGTATCTTTGTGTACCATTTTCTGGTGCTCCTATCGCTAGAGGCCGCCGCCGGGGTCGCCTTCATCGCGTGGCGGAACTCGCCAGACCCCTCCCATCGCCGTATGCTGTGGACCCTCGTCGGACTGCTGGGGATGCGAGCCACGCTGGTCGTCGGAGAATTCATCAGCCCGGCCGTCATGGCCCCTCTGCTCAGCGGGATAGAGCTGGCCAGCACCATACTGCTCGGATGGTGCTTCCTGGCCCCCTATCTGCGTGATCGAGCCAGAAAGACGTACCTGCTGATCGGGCTTGGCCTGACGCTGCTGTGTATCATCACATTCTTACCCGGATGGTACCAGGTCCTGGCCCAACGGCCCAATATGCTGTATCTCGCCTTTTGGCAACAGACGTTTTGGTACGCCACCAACGCGCTCCTGATGCTGGCATTTGGCTTCATGCTGTTCCGCGTCTCCCCTTCCCCCAAGCCGCTCCTCCCGATCGCCGGGTTTGCTGCCCTGTCCGTTGGGTTTGCTGCTGTCTGCCTGGGATCCCTCCTCCTGACCCTCGGCCGCCTCGATCTGTCCGCCTACACCTTGATCGGAGCTGGACGGGTGGCCAACGGAGTGAGCTATCCGATCTTTGCCATCGCCGTTCAGGCCATGACAATGGGGGGTCAACCCGCCCGCAAAGGAAAGCCCTTGGCTGATCAGTCCTTCCAACTGCGAGAACTCGGCCTACTCGTCGAAATTAGCCGGGCGATCACCAATTCGCTCGACCTGGACGTGCTGCTGCAACATCTCGTCGCCAGCACCGCGACCGCCCTGGGGACCGATCGCTGCGCCATCTTTTTGACAAACTCCAACCCCGAGGGAACGATCAAGCTCGCCACGCAGTACACCGCCCACTCCCACACTGGGACGACGAACACCCATCCTCCCTTCCCCCTGGCCGAACAACCCGCCCTCCTCCAGGCCCTGGAACGCCGCAAGCCCCTGCTCATCAATACGGAAACCAGCGACCAGCGTCTCCAACCCCTGTATGAACTGCTCGGCAGCCAGGCGACGGGACCCACCATCGTGCAGCCCCTCCTCCACCAACGTCACATCCTGGGCGCCTTGGTCCTGGGGAACGATCGCAGCCAACGGGCCTTTGGGCCAGAGGAAGAGATGCTCTGCCAAAGCATCGCGACCCAGTGCAGTGGAGCCATCCAGAACGCCCGGCTGTACCGCGCTATGGAAAAAGTCAGGCCACCGGCCTGACCCACGTCCCAATCTCTGGTTGTGCTGAAAAAAGGATCCTCCGCCTACGGATTCCCCTGGCCCGCCGCCGCCAGCACGCTCTCGGCGGCCTCCAATCGAGCGACTGTCTTTTCCCGCCCCAGGGCGGCCAGCGAACCGAACAGCGGCGGCGAGACCTGCTGCCCCGTCACGGCCCAGCGCAGGATGCCGAACAACGAGCCGGCCTTGAGGGCCAGCTCGTCGGCCAGCCCGCGCAGCAGCGCCTCCAACGTCTCCGCGTCAAAGGACTCGACGCCGGCCAACCGCGCCCGCGCCTGCTGCAGGGCGACCAGGCTTTCCTGCGGCGTCATCTTTTTGCCCACCAATTTATCCGCCGGGGGCGGCTCGATCTCGCCGAACAGGAATCCCGTCCACTCGACCACCTCGCCCAGCCGCTTCAAGCGCTCCTGCACCAGAGGGACCACCAGCCGCAGCCGCTCCCGCTCCTCATCCGGACATGGATCGGGCACCAGGCCCGCCCGCTGCCAGAAAGGGAGCAACCGCTCCAGCAGCGCCTCCTCCGCCAGCTCCCGAATGTAGACCCCGTTCATCCAATCCAACTTGTCGTAGGAAAAGACGGCCGACGCTTTATTCACCCGGAACAGGTCAAAGGCCGCGATCAGCTCGTCCCGGCCAAAGATCTCTTGCTCCTCGCCCCCGCCCGGCGCCCAACCGACCAGGGTCAAAAAGTTGAACAGCGCCTCCGACAGGTATCCCTGCTCACGAAACTGGGTGATAGAGGTCGCGCCGTGCCGCTTGCCGAGTTTTTTGCCGTCCGTCGCCAACACCAACGGCACGTGGCAGTAGACCGGCGGCTGCCATCCCAAGGCCTGGTAGATCAACACCCGCTTCGGCGTGGAGGGGATCCAGTCGTCCCCGCGAATGACGTGGGTGATCTCCATGCCGTGATCGTCCACTACCACGGCCAGGTGATAGGTGGGGAAGCCGTCCGATTTGAGCAGCACCTGATCGTCAATGCCGCTGTTTTCGAATACCACGTCCCCCTTGATGACGTCGTGCAGGATGGTCTGGCCCTCCAGGGGCACTTTGAGCCGGATCACGTGGGGTTCGTGCGGGGAGATGGTATCCGGCGGGAGGTCGCGACAGTGCCGGTCGTACATCACCAGCTCTTTGTTGGCGCGCTGGCGCTGGCGCACCCGCTCCAGCCGCTCCGGGGTGCAGTTGCAGCGATAGGCCCACCCCCGTTCGAGCAACTCGGCGGCCACCTCCCGGTACTGGTCCAACCGCTCCGACTGGATGTATGGCCCGCACGGC
This sequence comes from Chloroflexota bacterium, assembly GCA_011048615.1. Classification (GTDB taxonomy): domain Bacteria; phylum Chloroflexota; class Anaerolineae; order B4-G1; family B4-G1; genus DSDT01. Next base: position 3,047 of record DSDT01000068.1, read on the forward strand.
CCACCGACGGCATACTTGGCGGCGGCCTCGGGATGGATTCCCATCCGTTGCAGTTCCTCCAGCCCCGGGCCCTCGTCCCAATTCAAGCCCAGCCACCGCAGGCCGTCCATCATCACCTCGACTGTCTCGGGCTGATAGCGGGTGCGGTCGGTGTCCTCGACGCGCAGGATGAACCGCCCGCCCATCTTGCGGGCAAAGAGCCAGTTGAACACCGCCGTCCGCACGTTGCCGATGTGCGGTTCGCCAGTAGGGCTGGGCGCCATACGAACGCGAACACTCATGATTGCAATTACTCCTTCAAAATATCTCTGTCCACGAATTCCAACAACACAGCCTGCCGATCAAGTCGATCCAGAATGACGCCAATGGAATGCAGGGTAAAATCGGTCACCAACAATTGCTCAGTGGGCATTTGGCCCAGAAACAGTCCCACCTCTGTAGATCGTTCTTGATCGAGAAGGCGCTCAAGCCAGATAGGGTCTACACGGATTCGTGGGGGAAAATTTCGCAGCAGCAGGTGACGAAGGCGAAAATACACCTGTAGGGCGGGTTTCTTACCCGCCGGGCAGG
>DSDT01000398.1 GCA_011048615.1 Chloroflexota bacterium
GCAATCTCAATCAGGGCGGCGTCTCGCGTCCAGTCAGGCTCCATGTCCTCCGCAAAGACGTCGGCGAAGGCGTCTGTGTCGTATCCGCTGTACCAGGCAGTAGCCTCAAACCCCGCGTGTGCCTCGCGAAGCGAATCCTGCCACGCACCAGCCGTCGCAGCTATGGCTCGCTCCAGCGACTCGACGGCTTGGGCTGGCTTACCCCGTTCCAGCAATGCCGTGGCGATGTCCAAACATGCCTGGCAGCGATCTTTCCCCACCTGGATCAGCGCGGCCAGCTCCAACGCCCGCTCCGCCTGACCGACGCCAGCCAGCACGCCCAGGAGCGCAGGCGGGACTGCCGACGCCGCCTGGCCTAGGACCGCCGTGATCAGGCAGCCGCGGACCTGCTGGGCCAGGTTTGGCGGCGACTCTTCGGCGGCGGCCTCGATCGACAGCGACACGTCGGCGACGAAGGCGCGGTGGGAGAGCGTGCGACGGTGCTTCTCGCGCATGAAGGGTACGCCGATGAGGCGGTAGAGCGCCTGGCGCCGCGCGTCGTTTGCCCGCAGATCGTACAGGTGGCGGGCCAGGTGCTGCAGGCCGTAGTCGTCAAAGGCGGCGTAGGGGCTTTCCATCATTGGTTCCTTTTCCTATCCCAGTAGGTCGACCTTGACGCCGGTCACACTGCCGCCCTTGTCGACCTTGTCCACTTTCTGCTTAGCCGTGGCCGATCCTCCGCCAAGTTCATCAATCTCCAAAACTGTGGCTTCGCCACCCTCAGCAACTACCTCGATCTCCTGTTTCCCCTCAACTCTTCCTTGAGTCATTTTCCCAATCTTGATCGTTACCGCTTTCCCGTGCAGTTCCTTTATCCGCTGCTTTGCTCGCACCACGAGTTCCTCCCGGGCTGCCTCCAGGTCGGGATCAGCGGTGTACTCGGGGAAGACCACGCCGTCTCGAGCGCGCAGGTAGAGCACCGGTACGCCCCAATCCTGCGCGTCGAGCTGGGCGACCGCGATCCGGCCGTTGGTCACCGCCTCGTCGATGGGCAAGCCCGCGACCAGCGTGCGGTAGAAGGCGCCGGAGAACGCGATCGCGCTGTCGTCCCGAATCGTGTGCTGCATCCCCACCACCGCGCCCAACTCGGCCTTGAGCAGCGCCGCCGCCACGCTGCTCCACACGTTGACGTCGTCCCGCCGCCCGCTGCGGCAGGCTCCCAGCACGGCCACGCGCACACCGGCCTGGCGCAGTCGGAGCGCCAACTGGCCGGCGCTCAAGGGCGCCGGGTCGCCGTAGCCATCCTCCAGGACGATCATCCCCTCGCCTTCGACCGTTCCCGGCTGGGCGCCCATGCGCCGCTCGAAATCGCCGTGGCCGGCAAAATGGAACAGGTGCGCCGGGCCCTCCGGCAGCAGCGTCTCTGCCGTCGCCTCGGGGATAAAGGTCGCCTCGATGTGTGGGGTCTTCTCCAGCGCCCGCACGATGAGCCGTTGCTCCTCGTCGAGGTCAAGGGCGGCGTATCCGCTGGGGCCGGCCAGCGCCATGACCAGCCGCGCCGGCAGCGCCGCCTCGACCCCCCAGGCCGGCAGTGTGGCCGCCTGGTGGCGGACGATCGAGACGTTGGGCAGCAGGGCCAGGAAATCGGTCGTTGCCGCCTCGCCGCCACCGCGGTTGAGCAGGACGTACTCCCATGGTACGTTGTGCAGGGCGCCCTCCAGCAGCAGCCGCAGGCGCAAGCCCCTTTCCTGGGCGCGCACGAGATCGAGGCTGCGCACCAGCAGTTCGCGCACCGGCTCGGGAAAGAGCAGCGCGCCCAGCCAGGTTCCCAGTTCGATCACCGCCGGCCAGTCGAGGGCGCGCCGCTCCCAGTCCTTCAGGCACTCGCGCATCTGGCGGGCGTCGTACTCGCAAGGCAGACCCTGGATCGCCTCCCCACAGGGCGACCGCGGCACGCGCACCTGGAAGAGGATCCGCTTCATACCCTCTTCTTTGACCTCTTGCACGTCCGTTGCCAGCAGCTCGAAATCCTCATAGACCATCGCGGCCCTCCTTTCGGTCACGATAGAGCCTGGTGATAGGCCTCCAGCATCTCGCTCCAGCGCGTATCCCGCGCCAGCGCGACCTCGCGGTAGTAGGGTGAGATCCGCTGCACGCCGGGCGGCACGGCATAGATCGACACCCCGCCGATGCCGTCGAACCAGTCGCCGTGGTGACCCTCAGCGATCACTGCGCCGCCTGGTTCGAGTGCGGCTTTCACTCCGCGCGCAGCATCCCGGACGGCTGCACTGTCGCTGTTCTCCCCCAGCCGCGCCGCCAGCGTGCCCAGGTCCCACAGGTGGTAATAGAACTTGTTGTTCCAGCGCTTGCCCTGTAAGGTTTCCCGGGCCTGTGTCTCCCGCTGGGCGGCCCAAAGGTAGTCTGCCTGACCATCCATCTCTTTCAGCAGTGCCTTGCCCAGCCCACCAGCTGCCCGGATCAATGGATCGATCTGCGCCAGGTCGAGCGCGACCTTGGTCACGTCGCCACCGTTGAGCGGCGGCGGGTTGGCGTTGTAGTAGTCAACATAGTGCTGCACCACCAGCGCCGCCAGGTCCCGCGCCGAGGTCACCGGGGCGCTGCGCAGAGCACCAAGGATGGTATCGTAGGGCCAACTGCGCCCTGGCACCAGCTCCTCGGAGGCGACGAGATAGCGCACGTGCTGCCGCACTTGGTAGGCGACCTCCAGTGTTGCCATCACGCAGGCATCCAGCCCCAACAGATCGAGCGGCTGGCCGATGACCTCGCTCACCTCGCGCACGACCCGCTCCAGTTCGAGCGTGTCCAGCGAGTGACCGGAACCGTCGTCGAAGCAGATCGCCCGCTCGGCGGGGTCGTCCTGGCGCAGGATGCGGGCCAGTGTGGTGCGAAAGAGGGCCAACCTGCCGCCCTGCCCGGCGCGCTCGACCAGCTCGGAGTGCGAGACGGCGTCGTCTCCCCGCGCTTGCCGGGCGATGCGGGCCAGCGCCTCGGGCGTCCAGGCAGAGGGAGCGTCGCCGCCGGCGCGGTCGCGGTCCTCAGGGCGCCAGCCGCTGCCGTGGCTCCACAGCACCAGCCCATACCGCTCCGCCAGGCACTGCTCAAAGGCCCAGCGGGCTGTCTCCAGGAGTGTATCAGGGTCGCCGGAGTCGAAGTCACCCAGCGGTTCCTCGATTGCCGGTTGGCCTGGCTCGCCGGCGACCGTACGCGTGGCACCGTGAGGGCCATCGTAGAGCGCCGCCAGCTTGAGCTGTGGCGTGCTGCCGACGTCAAGGATCTGAGCCAGGCTGCGCCGGCCCAGTTGCTCCAGGTTGTTGTGCGCGGCGATGTAGACAAGGATCGTCCACTGTGCTTTCTGCTCCATCATCCTCCCCCGCACCCGGTGATGATGAAAAAGCGCGGCGCGCCGGGGTCAGCCAGCCAGGCGTCGATCTCGGCAAAGACCCACTCGCGCCCGACAAAGTCGCGGGTGCGGTCGGCGATATAGTCAGAAAAGTCGAGCGCGCTCATCCATCCCCCTCCACGTAGCGCAGGCAATTCACGCCGCCTACGACGTCGCCCACGAGCAGCGTGCCGGTCGGCGGCGAAAA
>DSDT01000265.1 GCA_011048615.1 Chloroflexota bacterium
ACCCCACCCGCCCCTAGCGTGATGTTCTCGATCAGCCGCAACAGGCGTTGGCGCCACTCGGTGGGGAATTCCTCTGATCCCACCAGATACTTGCGCAACAGCGGTCCTATCTCTGGATGGGCAAAATCCTGCTCCGAGGGCAGCGTGACCAACAAGCCACCGGCAATATCTTGGGCAATTCTGGCCATCTGGTAGGGGAAACGGGTGACGTTCAATTTTGTGACGTTGGCCAGCAGCACATCGATCACATACGTCCCCGAGGGAGACCGGTGTCCTTCGTGCGAAGTCGCCAGCCCACAAGCATAGAGGGTTTCATTGAGATGCACCATCTCGACAAGCTTGTCCTTGATGTGAGACGCCTGTTCGATGCCATGTACCCTGGCAATTGCCTGCACTGCGCCGATCAGCACATCTCCCACTCCCACCTTACACCCCCCATAACTCGCTCGGTGGTGGGCCGCGAACAGCTCGACCAGGCTGCCCGCGTACTGATATTCCCGGCACATAAAGACCCACTCCCAGGGGACAAAAACGTCCTTGAAAATGATAACCGCTTCATGACCACCAAACTGGTAATTGCCGACGTCAATTCTGCCGCCCTCCAGTTTTCGGGTGTCGCTCGCCTGACGGCCATACACATAGATCACGCCCTCTGCATCTGCCGGAACCGCGCAGGCAACGGCGTAATCCTGATCCGCTTCTTTCAGACTGCGAGTGGGCATCACCAGGATTTCGTGCGAATTGATGGCCCCGGTCTGATGCACTTTGGCCCCGCGGATGAAAACCCCGTCCTCATTCTCCTTGACGATCCGCACGTACAGATCGGGGTCAGCCTGCTGGGATGGAGATACCTTCCGGTTCCCTTTCGGGTCCGTCATCGCACCATCCACCACCAGGTCCTTTTCCTGCACATGGGCAAGATACCTTCGGAAGCGCTGGTTGTAATGGGTGCCCAATTCCTGGTCCATCTGGTAAGTGACTACGTCGAGAGCGTTGAAACTGTCCAGCCCCACGCACCGCTGAAAACAGCAGGCCGTACACTGGCCAAGCAAACGCTGCATCTTGACCTTGTTGACCAGATCCTGCGTGCTCTGGTGCAAATGGGTAAACCGGTTGACGCGCTGACCGGTCAGGCTGGATTCTGCCGTCATCAACTCGACATGGGCCGGATCATTGGCCAGTTGGTAAGTCATGGCCACTGCGTTCAACGATGGCCGGATCATGGGGTGGTCAACATGGGCCTCGATCTCTTCCCCAAACAAAAAGATGCGCTTCTTTAGCTCCCTGAGGCTGTCCAAATAGTCCGGGCGAGTCTTGATCATTTTTCCTCACCGCAAAACCGAGTTGCAAATAAGCGACGAGCGCATTTACAGGTGGTGCCCCTGTAAAGTGTTGGCAAATATTTTTGCCACGAATTTCACGAATTAACACAAATTTTGGGCCTGATTCGTGGAAGTTTGTAATGGTCAGAATGATGGTGCAATTCAATCAAAGGAAATTGGACCAGGTTTCGCCAACTATTCACCGCCCCGGAACAGCCCGCGCAGCAGCACCGACAGACCCAGGGCAATCAAGATCAACGGCCCCACGATCCTCCAACCCCAAATATTCCCCAAACCAATGCCCAGCAGAATAACGGCCAAGAAGAGGGTCCCCCCCACAGCCTGCCGGTAGGAGGGCACGACCAGGCGAATCACCACCTCGAATAGCAGAATCACCCCGGCCCCAACCATCACAATCGTCCAATTCCCCACTCGGCTGTCCCCGATCCGCAGACCATCCCAAAACCCCAGGTTGCCCGCGATGAGCGCCAGCCCGGCCCAGATCAAGATGAAAGCCCACACTACCGATCCCAATGGATCATGACGCCACTTTTCATAGCCCCAGTCTCCCCGAGACTTTTCGTGATCCTTCTCCTGCTTTTCGTACTCTTTTTCGTCCTCTTTGCCCCGAAATTCCCGGTCCGACATGACACCCTCCTTGTGAAAACTATTACGAACCGCTACATTATATCACACATTGATGAATGTGGTATAATATGCCGCGATGAAACACAACCTGCGCATCCTGCTGATCGAACCATACTATGGCGGCAGCCACCAGGCCTGGGCCGACGGATACGCTGCCCACAGCCAGCACGAGGTGACCCTCCTCACCCTGCCGGCCCGATTCTGGAAGTGGCGCATGCAGGGCGGCCCCCTCACCCTGGCTCACCAGGCCCGCGCCCTCCCCGTCCGCCCCGACTTCATCCTGGCCTCCGACATGCTCAACCTGCCCGCCTTCCTCGGCCTGACGCGCGACTTGCTCGCCACCGTCCCCGTCGCCCTCTACTGCCACGAGAACCAGCTCACCTATCCTCCACCACCAGCCGAGAAACGGGACCTGACCTATGGGATGATCAACTGGCTCTCCATGCTCGCCGCTGACCGGGTGTTCTTCAACTCCCGCTACCACCTTGAGGATTGGTTCGAGGCGCTGCCGCGCCTGCTCAAGCACTTTCCGGACCACGTTCACACCGACCACATTCCAGACGTGCGCGCCCAATCCGAGGTGCTGCCGGTGGGCTGCGACCTGCGCCGCTTCGACGCCCACCCTCGCTCCGAACCCTCACCCACCCCCCTCATCCTCTGGAACCAACGCTGGGAGTACGACAAGGACCCCCACACCTTTTTCTGCGCCCTGTACACCCTGGCCGACGAAGGGATGGACTTTCAGGTCGCCCTGGCCGGATCGAACGTCCGCCAAATACCGGAGGAGTTTGCCGCTGCCCGAGAACGATTGGGAGCGCGGGTCGTGCAGTATGGCCGCGCCGACCGGTCCACCTACCCCCGCCTGCTCCGGCGGGCCGACGTGGTGGTCAGCACGGCGATTCACGAGTTCTTTGGCGTCGCCATCGTCGAGGCGATCTACTGCGGCTGCTTCCCGGTACTCCCCCACCGCCTCTCCTATCCCGAGCACATCCCACCAGCCTACCACGAGGATTGCCTGTATCGAGATGATGAGGGGCTGCTGACGCGGCTGCGCTGGGCCCTGAACCACCCCGACCAGGCCCGCACCTTGGCCGCCCAACTGCGGCCCACCGTCGCCCAGTTCGACTGGACCACGGTCGGCCCCCGCTACGACGAAGCGCTGGAGCGTCTCGCCTGCTCCGCCCGGGCTGCCAGGGCCAACGCCCCCAGCACACCGGCACGCCCCCCCAAAGCAGCCGGGACAATGTAATCGGTGATTCGATCCAAGATAGCAGGGGACTGCACATACCCGTTGAGGAGCGCCTGCAGCTCGCTCCTGACGAGGGGAAAGAGCTGCCGCTGATTCATCACCCCGCCCCCCAGAATCACCCGCTGAGGCGAGAGCACACAGACGAAATTCATCACAGCCAGCGCCAGGTACCGCGCCTGGAGAGGCCAGGCAGCGTGATCGGGCGGCAGCCTCTCCGCCGCCTGTCCCCAGCGAGCTTCCAGCGCAGGGCCGGACGCCAACCCCTCCAGGCAGTCCCCGTGGAAAGGACAGACGCCCGGAAACGGGTCTTTGTCCCAATCGTGGGGCACCCGAATGTGGCCCATCTCGGGGTGAATCAGGCCGTGCAG
>DSDT01000164.1 GCA_011048615.1 Chloroflexota bacterium
AACCTCAAGGTCGGACCCAACGCCAACAGCATCAGCACCAGGGCCATCGCCACCCACGGCAAGCCAGCCCTGCGAGTTTTCGAGGCCCCCCACAGCGCCAGAGTCAGGGCGACGACGCCAATGTAAGCCGAAAAACGCCGCTCCTCGGAACGATCAGGGTAATAGCGCTCGTAGGCAGACTCGGTCACAGGACCGAACACCGGATGACGCAGGCTGGGCGTCACGTAAGCCAGCACATCCGTCTGCATGCTTGCTTCCTCATCCTCCCGCAACACCTCGGCCGGCGCAGTCCGCTGCTGTTGCATCAACATCAGAAACGGCAGCGTCAGGGAGGCTGCGGTGATGAGACCCGTCAACAAAAGGAGCGGCGCCCAGCGCCGCCAGTGGGCGCGCTGACGGGGCAGCGTGCTGAGGAAATAAATTCCGCCCAGGATCGCGGCCGGGATGAGCTGCTGCCAGCGGGTGTATCCGGTCAAAACCACAAACAGGCCCGCCCATACGGCATCCTGCCACCTCTTTCGCTCCATCGTGCGGATCAAGAACAACAGAAATAGGGGAATCCACTGCGTGCTGATCAGGTTGGGATGGTCGAGTTGGTACAGGCGAAAAGGCCAACATTGATAGATCAAACCGGCCAGGAAAGAGGCCCTTCTATCGCCGGTCAACTCGTAGGCCAATAGAAAGGCGGCCAATCCGCACAGCGCCAGGTTGATGAAAACAGATAGGTTATAGGCCGCCAATCCCCCCGTCAAAGGTTCCAATACCAACCAGGTGACAATGCTAAACCAGGCAAAGTTGTGGTACACGAGGCTCAGTCCTTGAGGATAGTATAGATAGGATGTGTGATACGGTGACTGACCGGACTCGAAGGCCTGCTCGACCCACCAGCCGTTCCAGTAATGGACCAGCGTATCCTGCGAGCCGCCAGGGAAATGGGTCGTCAAATGCTCCGCAAGCGGCCAGGTCATCCCAATGGCGATCACGAGATAAAGCAGCAGTATACCCAGTCGCCCCCACGTCCTGTGCGATGTCGGAAACTCGTGCATCCAGCAGCGCCTCCCCCCGAAATCTAGATAACAGGGTCTATTCTACCACCATTTGGGAAAAAGAATAAGCAAAGCCAGCTTGTCCCCCGCCAACGAGCATAGATTTGACTTCTCCATCCCACGTGAGATAATGTTGCCGAATTGAACTGCCCATATCTTTTGGAGTCAATAGCCGTGACGAAATCCTCCCCAACAACCTGGAATTTCCCCCCTTCACGTCTGATGGCCATCCTGCTACTGTGGGCTTTCTTTGCCCAAGCAGTGCTGGCTATTCCTCACCTATCCCTGACCGCTGACGAACCGGTCTACATCGGAGCTGGCTATGCCTTCCTGCACAGCGGCGACCTGCGCCTGGCGACCCAAGCCCAGCACCCCCCGCTGATGCAGGAGATTGTGGCGCTGCCCCTGCTGCTCCGTCCCGGCCCAGAGCTGGACCCGCTGGCCGGGTGGGAGACGGCCGAGATGGTCCGCTTCGCGCCGGCCTTTGTGGCCTGGTACGACGGCCAACTCGACGAGATGGCCTTGATGGCGCGCATGCCGGTGGTCCTGATCGGCCTGCTGTGGGCGGCCACCCTCTTCCGCTGGGCCGCCGACTGGTTCGGGCTATGGGGCGGGATCGCCGCGCTGACCCTGTTCGCGTTCGACCCCAACGTGCTGGCCCACACCGCGCTGGCCACGAACGACGTCGGGTTTGCCGCGTTCAGCCTGGTGACCGTCTTTGCCGCCACGCGATTCCTGCGCCGTCCGTCCTGGCCCACTCTGGCGCTGACGGGCCTGGCGCTGGGCGCCAGCCTGAGCGCGAAATCCTCCGGTTTTTTCACCGCGCTGGTGCTGGCCGTCCTGTTTCCCTTGACACCCCTCATCACGGGCGAACGTCACATTCGAAGACTGGCCGAGAGGGTGGGACAGTTCACCCTCGTTCTGCTCCTGGGCGTCCTCGTCCTCTGGGCGACCTATGGCTTCGAGTGCCGCCCCCTCGTACAGGATAGGCTGCCCGTGCCGCTGGCCACCCAATGGCAAGTATGGCACGAAATGGGCCAACACCTGGGCACGGGACACACCGCTTACCTGATGGGCGAGATCCGCGAGACGGGATGGCGGAGCTATTACCCGCTGGCCTTTACGCTCAAGACGCCCCCCATCACGCTGCTGGTGCTAGCGCTGGGATTGATCGCGGCGCTAGCAGGCGGGCCGCGCCGTTGGCTCGCGATGGCCCCGTTGTGGGTCTATCTGGGAGGGTACAGCGCGGCTACCCTGCTCAGCCGCGTCAACATCGGCTACCGCTTTCTACTGCCCATGCTGCCGTTCGGCTTTATCCTCGCTGGCGGCCTGTTCCGCACCTCTGCGCCCTGGTGGCGCTCCCCGATGCTGCGCTGCTCGGCCTGGATCGGGCTGGCGGTGGCAGGCCTGGTCACAGTCGTCCCTCTCCACCCCCACTACCTGACCTATTTCAACTTTCTGGCAGGCGGCCCGTCCGGCGGCCATCGTTACCTAGTGGACTCGAACCTCGATTGGGGGCAGTCGTTCAAAGCCCTCAAGTCCTACCTGGACGAGCAGGCGGTCGAACGGGTGCGCCTCAGTTACTATACCTACGCCGACCCGGCCCTGTACGGCCTCGATTACCAACCGCTCCCCCCTGCGCCGGATGCGCCCCCCATCCTCCCCCAACGCTTGGATCCCGCGCCCGGCGTCTATGCCATCGGCGCGACGACGCTGCAGGGCGTGATGGTGGCCGATCCTGACACCTTCGACTGGTTTCGCCACCGGGAGCCGCTAGGACGGCCGGGGACGGCGCTGTTCGTCTACCGGGTCGAAGCCCCCACCGCATCGCCGGGATGGCTGGCCCAGTGCAACGTCCCCCTGGCCCCCCTGACGGACGCTGCCATCGCAGAGGGGATGGGCCGGGACGATCTACGGATGGTCTACTTTGATTGCGCCTCCGGGTGGCTGTATCCCGGCGGCTCGTGGGGCTGGTACGCGCTGTTTCGGGATACCGCTCACAGCGGCGATCCCTTCATCCAGGCCCACCTGGCAGGAAGCCGCCTGAGCTATGAGCAGCGCCGGGCTGCAACCCTGCCGCCGTTCGTGCTCTACGAGTCTGCGGCCGGAACCGTCGCGCCGCCGCTGCCGGCAGAGATTCCTCTCCGGGTGGGAGACCTGACCTTTCTTGGATACGGCGTCAACGGCCCGCTGCCAGCGTCTCCCGGCTACCCGCTGGACGTGGAAACCTGGTGGCAGGTGGTAAACGTGCCGGAACGGCCCCTCTCGCTGATGCTGCATTTGACAGGGCTCGATGGCGCGCCGGTCGCCGTGGGCGACGGGTTGGCCGTGCCGGTCGAGCAGTGGCGCGAGGGAGACGTGCTCGTTCAGCGCCACCGGCTCGCCCTGCCGGAGGACGCGCCAGCGGAGGCGTACACCCCCATCACCGGCGTCTACTGGCTCGATACGCTGGAGCGGTGGCCAGTCGAAGGGGGCGACCAGATCGTGTTGGACGCCATCCCAATCGGGCGCTGAGCCGCCGGGTCAGGCGGTCGGGCAG
>DSDT01000128.1 GCA_011048615.1 Chloroflexota bacterium
CCCCAGCCAGGCGGCGACGCTGATCAGGATCAAGAGCCCGATGAGGGCGACGCCGTGCACGCTGACGCCTTCGATGCCCAGGGCGGGATTCGGCGGCACGATGCCATCGAGCCAGCCCTGGAAAGAACCGGCCCACGCGCCGGGGAGCGTGAATGTGGCGTAACTGTCGGTCAACACACTGACCTGCAAGGTGCCCGCGACGAGCACGCCCAGCAGCAACGCGAAAAAGACCCACGTGCGGGCCGGCACGCGCGCGCCCTGGGCGAACGCCCGGCTGCTGTTCGTCGCCTCGTTGTGCGCCGCGTCGTCCGCCCGAAAGAACCAGGCCATCAGCAGGCCGATGCCGATGCCGAACACGATCGAGAGGATGATGCGCGCCAGGGCAATGTCCATCCCAATCTGCACGCCGGTGAACGAGATCGCCAGGATGTTGATCGCCGGCCCGACGAAGAGGAACGTGATCGCTGGCCCCAGTCCGGCGCCTTTTTTATAGATGCTGGCAAAGAGCGGCATGATCGTGCACGAGCAGACCGCCAGCACGAATCCGCCCGCCGCCGACGCCGGGTAAGAGATCCACTTGGAAGTATCCCGTCCCAAGTACCTGGTGATCGCCTCCTTGGGGACCAGCGCTGACAGCGCCCCGGCGATGAAAAAGGCCGGCAGCAGGCACAACAACACGTGGGCGGCCAGGTAGGCCGCCAGGCTTCCCAACCCAGTTTGCAATAGCGTTGCGATGTATTCGACGACGTTCATCTCAATTTTGCTCCTTTCTGTATGTACTCTGGTTGAACACGTTTTCCCAAAAAGAAGACAGGGTTGGGCGCAACCGACCCTGCCAGATCTCGAAATGCATCCATTCAGTCGCCAGTCAAACAGAACCAATGCCCATTCACCGCCCACCCGCTTCCAGCTCACACTGAGGACACCGACAAGCGGCGATATGTTCAACTTCCCCAGGCGGCCCCAGGATTTCCTCGATCACCCGTTCCGTTTGCCGGTCAACCAGCCGGTAATAGACGAGTAAACCATCTCTCCGATCCATCACCAGATCCGCCTCCCGCAGCACCCGCAACTGTTGTGACACGTACGCCTGAGGCCGATTCAATGCGGCCTGTAGGTGGCACACGCACGCTTCGCCTTTCCGCAACTCGTCCAGGATACACAGCCGAGCGTGGTGGGAGAGGATTTGAAACAGTTTTGCCGCCTCGAAATAAGCGTTCTCGCTGATCACGCACCTCGGACTAGATTCATTGCATTGTATATTCAACACGTTGCATATAGTACCACAAATAATTATCTCTGTCAAGTTGACAACAATTAGGGGGAGCGATGACCTGTCGTCGGAATTGAAAACTCCCCCACCCATCCTCTGCTCCCCACACCGTCTGAGACGCGCGATTCTCAATCCATTGGGGCTGGCTTCGGAACGGATGGGCTTTTCGGCCAGGACAAGGCTAGGGGAGTGCGCAAATCCATTCGTGCAATTGTGCCGCGTTGGTCAAATTCGTGCTAGGCCTCATAGTTGAATAGATGACCGGCCGGGCCAGAAAAAGCGCCAGTAGAGATAGATCGCGATCACGTAGGTGGTGATCGTGCCCAAAAAGACGGGCACGAAACCGTACTCGACCTGCAACCAGCCACTGACGGACGGGCTGAACGCCCAGCCCAGGTTCCAGCTCATACTGACCAGGCTGGCGACTGTGCCGCGCGCCTCGGGCGCCGCCTGCTCCATCACAAACGCCTGATAGACCGGGCTGCTCATATTCATCAGTGCCAACCGCACCAGGTACGCGCCAGCACTGAGCCAGAACCAGGACGCAAAGCCCAGTATGATCAAGAATGGGATCGACAGCGCCTGCGTCAGCACCACCACCGGGATCTTGCCGTATCGATCGGCCAACGGCGGCGCAATGAGCAGGCCGATCCCCATCGCGAGCGAGCCCCACGCAAATAACGTGCCGATGGTAGCGTCGGGGCTGCCGTGGACGGTACGGTAAAAGATGTTGATGAACGGCATCAGCAGACCGGCACCGAGCGAGGTGATGAGCATAGGACCAATCAATTTGCCCAACAGCGCTGGGTGGCGCCGGGCGTATTCGAACGGCGATAGCACTGCCTCGCCCATCTGGCGCGTGGTTTTCCGGCGGCGGAGCAGACTTAACGGCAGCAGGCCAAGCGCCGATGCGGCGACGACGATGCCCAAGGCCAGGCCATACGCGGTCGAGCTGGTGGCCTCGGCGCCTACCGCGCTGCCAAGCCACGCCGGAAGATTCCCTCCAAGCCAGTTGCCCACGAACGACGCCATCATCTGGCTGCCGGAACTGAACGAAAAAAGATACGTCCGCTCCTTCTCACCACTGTTTTCGACCAGAAACGGCCCCATCGTCACACCGCTCAGGCTGTGCGCCAGACCCATCACCACGTTCATCAGGTAGAAACCGTTCGAGACGCGCCAGACGACCATGCCGGCTACAGCGGCTAAAGATAGCAGGCCAGCGACCAGCAGCGACGACTTACGGCCGAGCCGATCGCTCACGTAACCGGCCGGCAGCGCGCAGAGCAGCGAGACGGTGCTGCTGACGGTCATCAGCCGGCCGAGCAGCGCCTCGTCGTACCCCAAACTGAGGACGTAAAAGTTGAACAGCAGCCGAAAGACGCCGAACGCAACACCATTGACCACAACATAGGCCAGGTAGAGACGGGCGTTGGGACGAAAGAGGCGCAAGTTGTGCCCATAGGTGCGCAGGCCGCGTGGCAGAGATCGCATTCGATTGGTCCTCATCGGCTACACCTCGTGCTGAGAGCAGTGACAAACATCGGAAAACACGTGTCGCCCGCATCGCGCAGGCAGCTGACAAAGACCATCAACGCCGCGATCATTGGTTGGACAAAGCCAACGATGCACACAATTTGCGCTTGTTCCAGAATCGTAACCGTCCTACACCGCTCGTTCGCTACCGACCGCTCCACGTGGCGCGTCGGTCGAGGCCGACGCCGCTCTGCACGGCAGCGTAATTGCGCGTCACCACCGGCAGGTAGATGAACACCCCATCGCTCACACCAGTCACAGTGATGGCGACCGTGGCGACGTCGCTGCCGCCGTCATCGTCGGAAACGCGGTAGGTGAATGTCGCCGTGCCGGAAAAAGTCCGCGTCGGCGTGTAGACGAACGCGCCGTCGGCAGCCAGATGCACAACGCCGTGGGCCGGGCCGTCTTCCAGCGCGGCCGTCAGCGTATCGGACGGCACGTCACGATCGTTCGCCAGCACGCCCGGCGCATGCACGGTGAGCACAGCGTCTGCGGCGACCTCGTAGACGTCATCCTGCGCGACCGGCGGGACGTTGGCGACAGTGATCGAGGCGGTCCCGCTCATCGGCGCCGGCAGCTCAGTGCTGCTGAAAGCCGCCGTATTGGTGATGCGGGCCGGTCCATCGAGCGCCAAGGCCCGGAACGTCAGCGTGATGGCCTCACCCGGCGCGATGGTCAGGTCGTGAGCCAGGCGGGGCGGCGGCAGG
>DSDT01000287.1 GCA_011048615.1 Chloroflexota bacterium
AGCAGTCATCGTCAGGGAGCGAACGCTCGCAGCACCAGCGGCAGGAACAGCTCGTGATGAACCATGCCCTGCGCGCCGACCACCGCCGAGAGGTTCCCCGCCCGGTCCACTACCCGCACGTAGACAGCGCCAGAGGGTTGCAAATCCCACCCCACCTCGGTCACGCCGCCGGCGACGGCGAACTCGGAATACGTCTCAAAACCCGCGCTGTGACTGACCTGCACCCGGTCCACGCCGCTGTTGTCGTCGCTGGCCGTCACGCGCAGGATGACGGCCTGCCCCCCCACCGCGCCGCTGCCTCGCAGCAGGATCGGCACCATCACCTCCACCCGCGTCACCTGCGGCCGGACCGGATCGTAGACGATGTCGTCCTGGACCGGGCCGAACTGGGACCCGCTCCCATCCCGGAACCTGGCGTACACGGTGCGCGGCAGCGTCAGCGCCCCATACGTGGACAGCGCCCACCCCCCATAGGTCGGGTCTTGCGGGGTCACGGGCAGCCAGGCCGACGTGCCGCCCGCCGGGCCGAATCCTCCGTCGTTGCTGAATTGGACGTGGGTGACATCGTCGTCCTCGCTCCAGCGGTAGCGCAGCGTGACGGTTGGGAGGCGGGTGTACAAGGCCCCCTCGTTGACCGTCAGCCCATACCCCGGATTGTAGACCGAGACCGCCTGCAGCGGCATCACGCGCCCCTGCCCGTCCTCCAGGGAAGCCGCGTTGGTGATGCGCGTCCCCATGACCAGCTCCGTCGTCGTCACCTGGGCCGCGAACTGGACGACCACCGGCGCGCCCGGCGCCAATCGCCCCGACCAATGGAGCGCCCCATCCCTCAGCGTCACCGGGCGCCCATCGCTGGCCTGGGCCGTGCCGCTCAGATAGGTCGTGTGGAGCGGGATCGGATCCGTCAGCACCGCCGTCGCCGTCACGTCGCCGCGCAGGACCAACGTGTACGTCAACCGGTCGCCGCCCTCCACGCTGGTCAAATTGACCGATTTGTACGAGGGCCAGGCCACGGTGGTCGTGAGGATGACATCCGCGCTGTCTCCCCCGCCCTGGACGCGGATCGGTGCCTCATCCCTCATCCCCCCCGTCGCCGTGCTGGGCACGGTGACGTATACCTCCACCGAGCGTCCTGCTCCTGGCGGGAGCGTCAACTGGGTGCTGGAGAACAGTGTGGGCCAACCCGGTTGCGTCCGCGTAAACACCAAACTGTCCATCGTGCTGCCGGAGTTGGTCACCCCCAGGGTATGGGTCACCCGCCGGCCCGGCAGGGCGACCTGCGGCGGGGTCACCGGAGCTGCCTCCACCCGGTAGACGGTGGCCGCCGTGGTCGTCAGCGCCGCCTGGGTCGAGGCGGGCGGATCGCGCGGATCGGAGAGGGAGCGGGCCACGACGTGCAGCCCGTCGTAAGCGCCGCCGAGCGTCCCGACGGGTACCGTCACCCAGACCGTCGCCGTCGTCCCGGCGCCGGCCGGAAGCGTCGCCAGGCCGACCGCCAGGCGGGCCGGCCAATCCGCGCCATCCAGCGTGATGGACAAGCTGTCGCTCAGCGTGCCGGTGTTGGTCACGCGCAGGCTGTAGGTCACCACTTGCCCCGGATCGGCCATCCGCGCGTCCGCCGCCGGGCCGACCATCACGCCGTAGGTCTCCACCGTCAGCGGGCGGCTGGTCACGTCGGTGTGACACATGTTGGTCGCCGTCAGCGTCACGACGTACTCCCCCAGCCCGGTATAGGCGTGGGTGGGATGCACGGCCGAGGAGACAGCCCCATCGCCAAAGGCCCACCGGTAGTCCACGCCGTTCTGGCTGAGGTTGGTAAAGGCCACCGGCCAATCCAGGAGCGCTGGCGCGGTGAACGTAAACCCGGCCGTCACCCCCTCGGCGGCGGCCGTCACCGTGACCGGCGAACCGAGAGACGGAGTTGGCCATTCGGCGGCCGTCACCCGATAGTCGGCGTTGACGATGGCAGTGCCGGAGGGCACGCAGGTGACGGTGACGCTATGCGAGACGGTCAGAGTCTCCCCTGCCGGCAGGGTCAACCCGCTCCACGTCACAGCCCCAGCCACCAGCGCGCCGCCGGTGTCCGCCCCCGCGAACTCGGTGTGCAGCGGCAGCGGGTCGCTGATCGCCATGCCGCTGGCCGGCCCGCCGGTGTTGGTCACGACCAGGGTGTAGATCAGCCGCAGCCCCACCTCCACCTGCTGCTGCGACGGGGACTTGAGAATAGCGAGGGCCGGCGGCGGTGGAGCCACCGTCATTCTCACCGGGTAATCCAGGATGGGCTGCGCCCCCGGGTCGTTGGACGCGATCTGCAGGACGGACTCGTGGACGCCCCAATCGGACACCTGGGCCGCGTCGAAGGTGACCGAGATCGAGTGGGCGGCCGAGACCGGCACCGCGCCGCTGAGGGGCGTCGTCCACACCCACGCGTCGCCGGCCGGGGGAGCGACGGCGAACGTCAGGGGGCGGGAGCCGGTGCTGCTGATCGTCAGCGTCTGGGTGGCCCGCTGCCCCCACGCCAGGTCCACGCTCAACCCCTGGGCCGGCGGGGGGAACAGCGCCATGCGCGCCGCCGGCAGGTCGTAATCCCGCCGCGTCAGGTTGCTCTGCGGGACCGTCACGCCCGTCTCCACGACGGTGCCGTAGAGAGAGGCCGAGACGGTGACAGTATAAGCCACGCCGGAGGGTAACTGCATCTCATAGTCCCCATCCCCGCCGGTCTGGACATCGAGATCGCCGGGCACGACGTGAACCGTCGCCTCATCCACCGGTCCACCCGTGGTCAGGTTCGTGACGCGTCCCCACAGCAGGCCGTCGGTGGTGGTAGCGGTCAGCGCCAAGTGCTGCACGTGATCAGCGGTCAGGTCCACAAAAGCCGCACCCGGCTGGTGCAACCGCGCTTGAGCCGTGACGGTATACGGTCCGCCGTGGAGGGAGAGGGTGTAGCAGCCACTGGCCTGAGGCGCGGTCGTCTGGGTGATGGGGGCGCCGAACGGCCCCATCACCCCCACCGTGGCCGCCAGCGGCGCGCCGGTCGCCGCGTCAGTGATGCAACCGGTGAGCGAATAGAGGTCGGTCGGCATGAGGATAAAGGGCTGCGTGACGGTCACTCCGCCCGGCACCGTCACGGCGGCGGCAGCCTCGAGCGTATAGCCATACTTCCAGGCGCTGACGGTGTAGGTGTCGGGGGGGAGGGTCATATTATAGGCCCCATCTCCATCAGTGACGGCGGTGTACGACTGAGTGGCGGTGATAGCCCGCACGGTGACGCCCGGCAGGGGCGGCCCCGCTGAACTACCAACGACGACGATCCCCTCCAGGTGTCCATCCCCCGGCTGAGCCTGCTGGATGGCCGCCAGGATATCCAAGCGCCCATAGCCGTAGACGTTGTTGGGCACCGTGTTCGGGGGGTCGCCGCACTGGGTGCTGGAGCGAGGTACCGCCGCCCCATTGATCACGTCCTCCGTGGCGGTCATGTCGCTCCGCAGCGCCGGCTGGGC
>DSDT01000286.1 GCA_011048615.1 Chloroflexota bacterium
CGCACAGCCGAGAGACTGCTGCAAGAAGTGCTGAATGATCTAGCCTAATCGGCACCGCAGGGCTACGACGAGTCAAGATCGGTCGGGGTAATGGGAATGGTGAATGAAAGAGATAAGCATTCAGGGGTAGTACTCCGTTGGGGTTCGTAGCCCCGACCGTTGGCACTGGATTCCCGCTGTCCTGGCCGAAAAGCTCGTCTGCCCTACGTGAGCCCAATGTGCTGGTGCAACACGCCCCGGCCGGCATCTACGAAGTGGACCTCACCCACGGGCGCTTCCTCAGCGTCAACGACGTGATGTGCGAGTACACCGGCTACACCCGAGAAGAGTTCATGTCCCCGAGTCCATTGTCGCTCTTGGTCGAGGAGGACCAGCTCCGCTTCCTGGAACGGCGGGCGAAACTCGTGGCCGGCGAGGCGGTTCCGGAGACCGTCGAGTATCAGATTCGCGTGAAAGACGGCCGGACGTTGTGGGTGCTCTTGAACGCCAGTTATACCCATCGGCCGGACGGTGTGACGGCAGCTACAGTGGTGATTCACGACATCACAGAGCGCAAACGGATGGAGCAGGAACGGGAGCGGCTGCTGGCCCGCATCCAGCAGCAGGAGCGGCTGGCGGCCGTCGGTCAGCTTGCCGCCGGCATCGCTCACAACTTTAACAACGTCATGGCGACCATCGTGCTCTATGCCCAGATGGCTGCCCGGACGGAAGGACTGTCGGAAAAAATGCGGGAACGGATGTTGATCATCAACCAACAGGCGCAGCACACCACCCGGCTGATCCGCCAGATCCTCGACTTTAGCCGTCGGGCGGTGCTGGAACGCCGCCCCCTCGACCTGAAACTGCTGCTGCAGGAGCAAGTCAAACTGCTCCAACGCACCCTGCCGGAGACGATTTCGGTCACGTTGACTTGTGGACCGGGAGAATACGCTGTCCACGCAGATCTGACCAGTATGCAGCAGATGATTATGAATCTGGCCGTCAACGCCCGCGACGCTATGCCGCAGGGCGGCCGGTTGGACGTTCATCTGGCGCGCATCCGCGTCGCTCCGCACGAGACCAGGCCGCTGCCGGACATGGCGCCCGGCGATTGGGTGCAAATCGGGGTGACCGATACCGGCGCCGGTATATCTCCAGAAAACCTCTCTCACCTCTTCGAACCGTTCTTCACCACCAAAGGACCAGGGCAGGGCAGCGGCCTGGGACTGCCGCAGGTCTATGGCATCGTCGGGCAGCACGAGGGGTACATAGATGTCGTTAGCCAGGTCGGCGAGGGCACGACGTTCACGATCTATCTCCCCGCTCTACCGGTTCGTTCGCCGCAGCCGCAGCCCCGCCCGATGCCTGACTTGCCATCCGGCAAGGGGGAAATGATCTTGGTGGTCGAGGATGATCCGGCGGCGCGGCACGCCCTGTCCGAGAGTCTGGCTGCGCTCGGTTATCGCGTGACAGAAGCGATCAACGGGCAGCAAGCGTTACACGCTCTGGAGCGCCATCCGGGCGAGGTCGCGCTGATCCTGAGCGACGTCGTGATGCCCGGCATGGGCGGCGTGGCGCTGCTCCACGCGGTGCGCGAGCGGGCGCTGGCGATTCCGGTGGTGTTGTTGACTGGACATCCCCTAGAACACGAGTTGAAAGACCTGCGGGATCAAGGGATGGTGGAGTGGCTGATGAAACCGATTGACCTGGAACAGTTGGCCGAGGTCATCGCCCGCGCATTGCAGACCTGACCCGGGGCACATACAACACTTGGGACTATAATGAGAACCACAGATTTCACGGATTGACACAGAACAGCCCTGTCCCATCTTTCTTTACCTCCGTTCGTCGGCCTCGATCGGTGCTGCCTGCAGGCGTATCGTGAACCGGGTGCCCAGCCCAGTTACGCTCTCGACGCCGATGGCGCCTCCGTGAGCTTTGACGATCTCCTTCGCAATAGCCAACCCCAACCCCGTTCCCCGACTGTGCTGGCGTGATTTATCCACCTGGTAGAAGCGCTCAAAGATGCGGGGCAAGTCCTCGGCCGGAATACCCTCGCCAGTGTCGGTGATCGCTACCTCGACCGCCCCTGCTCCCTCCGCCTGGCGTGCCTCCAGGGTGACCTTACCACCGGCCGGCGTGTGGGCAATGGCGTTATCCACCACATTCGAGAACACCTGCGTCAGCCTATCGGCGTCACCGACGACGGTCAGACCGCGGGATACGTTCACCTCCAGCGTCACGCCGGCCTGCCGGGCCTGGGGTGTCAGTTTCTCGATGCAGCCTCGCAGCACAGACCCCACCTCCACTGGCTGACGCGCCATCACCATCTGACCGGCGTCGAAGCGGGCCAGCACGAGCAGCTCGTTCACCAACCGCTGCACCCACTCCGCCTCCTCGTGGATGACGCGGGCGGCGCGGGCCGTTGCCTCAGGCGTCGAGGCTGTGCCATCGAGTAGCGCCTGGGAGAAACCGTGGATGGAGGTGAGCGGGGTTTTGAGATCGTGGGAGACGTTGGCCACAAAGTCACGCTGCGCTCGTTGCGTGGCCTCGACCCGGTCGGCCATGGTGTTGAAAGAACGGGCCAACGCCCGCACTTCGGTCGGACCGGAGACAACTGACCGCCTCCCGGTCTCGCCCCGGGCCAGGGCTTCCGCGACCTTGGACACCCGTTTCAACGGTGCGGCGACCGACCGGCTGACGAGCAGGGCCAGCAGCACCGAAAGCACCAACGCCAGCGTACCGGCCCGCACCAGGGGGGGCAGCAGGTTCTCGACAAACCAGGCCAGCATCAGCAGACGGGCCTGCGGGGAGACAAAGACCGCGACATAGTGGGTTCCCCCTATCGCCGGCAGCACCTGCCCCACGAAAGCCCACCGGCCTCCGGTAGGAGCTACAAAGTTCCCTCGCAAGCGGCCCTGCGTCGTCGGCGCGCGGTGGACCTCCTTCAACTGGGCGCTCTCCCATGCCCCCTCACTGTCGAAGCGGATCGCCCCCGTGCTGTCCAGGAGCAGGACGCGCACCTCCTGCTCCTCCGCTATCCGCGCCAGCAGCGCCCGCACCTGCTGTGGGGAGAGGGTCTCTAGGGGACCAGCCTGGCGAAGGGTTGGTAAGGCCGCCCGCGCTGCTGCTTCCAATCGCAGGAACGCCGCCGTGGTCCACAGGGGACTGGCCCGCACAAAAAGTAACAGCCCTAACCCCACCACAGTCAGGCAAACCACGATAATAATGACGTAAGAGAGCAACAAACGGGTGTTCAGACTCCGAAACATAGCTCTACCTGCAGCGCATCGTATCAAGTGACCAGTTTATACCCTACTCCCAGCACCGTCTCGATCTCGACGTTGGAGTGGGCCAGCTTCTTGCGTAGTTGAGCGATGTGAACGTCCACCGTACGCGTCTCGCCATAGAAATCGTAGCCCCACGCCAGCTCCAGCAGTTGCTCGCGGCTGAGGGCGATTCCCCGGTGCTCGGCCAGCGCCAGTAACAGGTCGAACTCTTTGGGACGCAGGTCCACCGAC
>DSDT01000106.1 GCA_011048615.1 Chloroflexota bacterium
GCGGCGTGACGCCACCTCGTCCTCGATGATGGCGAGGGTGTCCCACGTCAGAAGTCTGTCGGCCACTTGTGCGTCTCCTTTTATCAGCACGAGGGTCTTCAGCACCTCCCGCCAGCCCGCCACTGCGGACTGGCATCAGTATACCTGATCCGGCCCCTGCGCACCACTACACCTATGCGTTATTCTATACGAGGGAAGGAGGTGATGCCATACACAAAGATATGCAAAGAGTTGAGAGTACGTGCGATGAAATGTCCATGAAATCCGAGCTGAGGGGAGGGGAGGTGACAAAAATGAGGAAGAATGTTAGAATGCAAAAGGTGGTTCTGGGGGCTCTGGCCACAATACTGGTGGCATCGCTGGTGTTAGCAGTGATGGCCTTCGCCGCCCCCAAGCCGGCGGCGGCTACCTACTGCGAGTGGCAATATAGGGGGTATATGTGTGACTATGGAACCCAGCAGTATTTCGAGTACTGGTGCTACCACTGCTACAACCATCCGGACTGCGACCCACCAGGCAGTGACTGCGACCTCTACTGCGAGTGGCGCGAGAAGAGTTGGCCTGGCCAGTGCTGAACCTGTTGTTTGTGCGAGCCGAAGCCTCCAACTCATGGTGGAGGCTTCGGCTCGATGGTTATGCGGTGAGAGGAATATGCAAGTGTCAGACTTCACCGTGCGTTCCCTCTCTCGGCGAGCAGGCAGGCTAAGCCTAGTGCTGGCGCTACTCTTCGCCACCCTGGGAGCCTGCACCACCCCGGGAAAGACACCCACCGCAGCTCAGGTAGGCAGACTGACCAGACTCACCTTCGCTTGCTCTATGGACGACAAGATGACCTACCAAGCCGTTGCCGACGCTTTTCACGATGCCAACCCTGACTTGGAAGTACAGATTGTACCTGTGGAGCGATCCACTCCCCTGCAACAACTGGCCTCCCGCGCCGACACCTTTATCTGCTATGAGAGCTGCGTGGAGGATGGACCGGCCGGTTCGTCGCTCGACCTGGCACCGTTTTTTGGGGCCGGACAGGAGCCGCGCGAGGCAGATTTTCTCCCTGGCCTTCGTACAAGTCGGCCTTGCTAAGATTAGCAAGCCGGACAGGAGCCGCGCGAGGCAGATTTTCTCCCTGGCCTCGTGGAGCGCTTTCGCCAGCAGGGGGGGCTATGGGGTCTCCCGGCCGGGGTGGACCCGCTCGTCGTCTTCTATGACCCTGCCGCATTCGACGATGCGGGGGTGGCGTATCCTACCGCGGGCTGGGCATGGGATGACCTCCTGAGCCAGGCGCAGCATCTCACGCAGCGAGAGGGGGAACAGATCGTGCGCTACGGCTTCGCCGATCTCCTGGGAGAGAGTCTCGAGTCGGTGATCGCCGAGCAAGGAGCGCAGATTGTGGACCCCTCGGTGGACCCGCCGCGCCCGCCGCTGGACGACCCTCGAACAGTGGCTGCAGTGCTGTGGTATGCTGACCTAGCGTTGACCCACGGGGTGATGCTCAACCCGGCCCAGGCAGAAGGGGAGTCTCTGCTGGCCCCGCTGCTCGAAGGCCGAGCGGCGATGGCGGTGGGCCTTGCTAGCTCGTGGGCTGCGGCAGTCCAGGATCGTCCGTCTCTGCGGATCGTGCCCCTGCCGGGGAAAGGCCCGCTAATGAGCGTGCACGGTTATTTCATCAGCGCCGGCACTGCCCATCCCGAGGCCGCCTGGCGCTGGTTACAATTCCTCAGCCGGCGGGCCGCCCCGCCCGACCTCCTTCCAGCCCGGCGCAGCCTGATCCTCGAATCCGCCCTCGCCACCGCAGCCGGGGCAGAGGCCCTGGCCCCCTTTCAGTACGCGGTGGAGCATGCCCTGCCCCCCGTCCGGCCGGTTATGGTGCGCGTGTGGCTCTCCCAGGCCCTCGACCAGATTTTCGCCGGCGAGGCAGCAGAAGCCGTGCTGTCGGCTGCCCAGCAGAAGGCGCTGGCGCAGGCCACCCCGGCCCCGAAGCTCACCGTCGCCCCCTTACCCACGCCGGCACCACCGGGCAAAGATACGATCACCTTCGTCACCGTTTGGAACCGATCTACGTACGAGGCACTGGCCCAAGCCTTCCACGAGACCCGCTTGGAGATTGAAGTGGTGGTGCGCGGCGCGGAGGATCTCTCTGGCTGTACTCCGGCAGCGCTGATCGCGACCAGCCACGCCGACTGTATCCTCACCGCTGCCTCGCTCGCCGAGGAGACGCGCCAGAGTGTGCTCAACCTGCAGCCCTTGATTGAAACCGACCCCGGGTTTCCCCTTGATGATTACGACCCCCAGGTGTTGGAGCGGGTACGCTATCAAAATGACCTGTAGGGGCTCCCCGCTCAGGTCGCAGTGGATGTGCTCTACTACGATAAGGCACTCTTCGACGAGACCGGCCTCTTCCCGGCAGCGGGCTGGACGTGGGACGATTGGCTGGTGGCGGCCAGGAAACTGAGCGGCGGGGAGGGTGCTGAGCAGCGCTATGGCGTTGTCCTATGGCCGGGCACCAGCCTGGCATTCCTGCTGGAGGCGATGGCAGGGACGCTGGTGGACAACCCGGGAACGCCGACCGGTTTCCGCTTCGACACGCAGGACGTGGTGGTAGCAGCACAGCAACTGGCTGGCCTGGTGACCGACGGCGTCGCTCCCGCTCTAGAAGCAGGGTCGGGTGGCTACGACGAGTTGTACGATCTGAATTATAGCCTGATCCACAGCGGAAGGGTCGGGATGTGGACCCAGTCATCCATGTCAGTGGGGATGGAGTGGGCCAGGTACCAAGGACGCTCCATCGGCGTTGCTCCCTTGCCCAGGGACAGTCGGCCCATCGCTCCTCGCAGCATGGTCACGGCTCATTACATCGCCGCCAACACCCCCCATGTCGAGGCCTGCTGGGAGTGGCTGAATTTCGTCTCGGACCATATCCCGAAGGATGGTCTTCCGGCCCGTCGCTCACTGGTGGCCTCTGACGAATTCCGTGCATACGTGGGGGAGGAAGCCCAGGCTGCCTACCTGGAATCGCTGGCGTATCAACATACCGACGTCTTCCGCGACCTGGAAGGGGTGCCCGGGTCCAAGAAGGCCTACACCTGGCTGATACAGGCCGCCCAGGAGATCGTCTGGCACGGTGCCGGCGCCCAGGCTGCGCTGAGCCAAGCGCAAGGAAAAGCAGAAGCCTACTTGAACTGCTTGCGGCAGCGCCCTGACCTGGAAGAGCGGGCGAGTGCCGACGCCTGCTTCCAAGAAGTGGACGCACCGTGATTTCGGATTCGACAAAAGGCTGAGTCGCTCAGTGTTACCCGAAGCGATACTGAGCCCCTCGTGCGGCTGCGAGGAGCTCTCGCTTGACTGGCGGCCCACTTGTGGCATAATTGGGGCCACGCGGAGGTGTGACCATGCGACTTATGCGAACCCGACACTTGTTGCTGACCGTCTTGCTCATCCTGGCGACCGCCTGCAGCGCCGGTCCTTCCGGCGGCGCGGGCGGCCTCACCCCCACCCCCATCCCC
>DSDT01000194.1 GCA_011048615.1 Chloroflexota bacterium
AAATCCTACAACTCGTGGCATGGACGCTGGCTCTGGCAGAAATAATCTTGGCCGTCCACATCCTCACGCTCAACGTGCGGAACGTCGCCCATCGTCACGTCAGCGTCTTTATGCTGCTCCTGGCCATCAACAGCCTGGCTGTGGGGATGATGCACGAAGCCGACCTCCAGCGAGCCGGCCTGTCCGCCTACCTGATGTCTGCGACCACCATGGCGATAGTAGGACCGATGCTGTTTCTCACAAGCCTCGCGCTGCTGAAAACCGAATGGCTGCAAGGACGGGGACGCTACGCCTGGTGGATCCTATATGGATTAGCGCTCCTCCCGGCCGTTCTCACCGTGCTTGACGGGGCACTGGACACCCAGCTCTGGTACACCGGCCTGGACGCAGCAACCTATACCGGGGAATTTATGCCGCTGTCCGAGTTCACTGCCGGCACGCTCGCTCCTCTCATCAAAGCCCTGAGCCTTGTCATCCTCCCTGTGGTGACAGTCACCCTGCTCCTGTACATCGCCCTATGGGATCGAGGAATCTCCCCCATGACCCGCCGATTGGCACGGATACTTCTGGGAGCTCACCTGGCCACATTCGTGATTCGATTGGGACTGCGAAACTTGCTTTCCCCCGGAATCGCCAGCCTGATCACCCATACCATCTTTACCATCGCGTATGCGTATGCCGCCTATAGCCAGATGCTCTCCCGACGAGAGGCCCGACAGGGCCGACTGGAGACCCGCCTGATCATCCTCATAGTGGAGATCACCGTACCTCTCATTCTCGTCGTGATGGCCGCTGTGGACATGCGGGCCGAGGTACTGCTGACCCAAAACGCCGAAGCGCTATTAGGAGCCGCCAATCGGGCCTTGTCGTCCAGCGTATCGGTGTGGCTGGATCTGAACGACAACGCCTTACAGACCCTGGTCAAGCTGCCCGACATCATCAGTATGGACCCCGAGCGGCAGATCCCACTTCTAGAAACGATGGCTGAGACATATCCTCACATCTCTCTGATCAGCACGACCGACTGGCGCGGCCAAAACGTCGCGCGGAGCGACGGTCGCCCGCCCCAGAACTATTTTTCCGAATCGTGGCAACAGGCGGCCCGAAACGCCCGCCCCGGTGATCCCCTGACGGTGGTGGTCACGGTGGACGAGGCGACAGGCAAACCGATCCTGGTCGCGGCCAGACCTATCAGGCGAGAGACGGGCACCATCGTCGGCGTGGCCATGTTCACCAGCAGCATCGCTGACATCGCCCCAGACGTGTTGGTCAGCAGCGTCGGCGAGACTGGATTCGCCTACGTCGTGGACGATCAAAACCGCGTCGTCGCCCATTCCGACTTGGCTCAAGTGACGGAATTTCAGGACCTGGACACCTATCCCCCCGTCTACGCCCTGCGCGGCGGCGCGCGAGGCGTCACACCCTTCATCGACGATCGCGGAGACCGATGGCAGGCTTACGTGGATGAGCTGGATAACGGCTGGGGAGTCATCGTCCAGCAGGCAGAAAGCGAGTTGCTGAGCGCAATGGCTCAGCTGAGAACAGTCATGTTGGTCATCACCATCGTCGGGGTGACCATTCTGGTCTTTTGGCCCTGGGTGGCTATTCGTCAGGCTCTCCGCCCCATTGAGCAACTGACCGAGACGGCCATCTCCATCGCCGGCGGCAACCTGGCCCGTCGCGTGCAGGTCGAAAGCGAGGACGAGATCGGCACTTTGGCGCAGGCATTTAACAGTATGACCGAACAATTGCAGACCGTCATCAGCAACCTCGAGCAGCGCGTGGCCGACCGTACCCAGGCTCTGGAGCGCCGCTCCGCGTACCTGCAGGCCGCTGCCCAAGTGGGACACGCCGCTGCTTCGATCCTCGATCCCGACCAACTGATCCGAGAGGCCGTAGAACTGATTCGGGAGCGCTTTGACCTTTACTATGTGGGCCTGTTCCTGGTGGACGAGACCAGAGAATGGGCCGTACTGCAATCCGGCACCGGCGAGGCTGGACAGGCCATGTTGGCCCGGGGACACCGCATCCGCATCGGCGAGGGGATGGTCGGATGGAGCGTCGCCAACGAGCAGGCCCGTGTCGCGC
This sequence comes from Chloroflexota bacterium, assembly GCA_011048615.1. Classification (GTDB taxonomy): domain Bacteria; phylum Chloroflexota; class Anaerolineae; order B4-G1; family B4-G1; genus DSDT01. Next base: position 2,089 of record DSDT01000194.1, read on the forward strand.
ACGATGTGGGAAGGGATGCAGTGCGTCTGTCCACCTCCGAGCTGCCGCTCACCCGCTCAGAGGCCGCCCTGCCCCTGATCTCGCGCGGGCAGGCCATCGGCGCCCTCACCGTGCAGAGCGACCAGCCCGCCGCCTTTGACGAAGAGACGATCGTGATGTTGCAGACCATGACCGATCAAGTGGCCGTCGCTCTCGAAAATGCGCGCCTATTTGCCAAAACCCAGGAAGCAGCGGAGGCCGAGCGCTGCGCTTACGGCCAGGTGACCCGTGAGGCGTGGAGCGAACTATTGCGCGGTCGCACCGAGTGGGGCTACCGTTACGCCCACGGGTCAGTCCTCCCGGCCCAAGGCGAGTGGAAGCCAGAACTGGTCAAAGCTGCGACGGTCGGACGCTCTGTACAGACCAACGGGGCCGATGAGCCGGCCCTGGTCATCCCGATCAAGGTACGGGATCAGGTCGTCGGGGCGCTGAGTTTTCGCAAGGAAAAACAAGTTCAGGAAACGACGTGGACCGTGGCGGAAATGGCGCTGTTGAACGAACTGACCGACCAATTAGGGCAGGCATTGGAAAGCGCCCGCCTGTTTCAAGAGACCCAGCGCCGCGCTGTGCGCGACCGCCTCGTCGCCAACATCACCGCCCGCGTCCGAAGCTCGATGGATCCAGAGACCATCCTCCAGACAGCCGTGCGAGAGTTGGGCGCTGCCCTGGGAACAGATCGAGCCTTTGTGCGCCTGGGGTCGGCGACCCCAGTTCAAAACACCGATCAGAACGAGAGTCAAGAGAACGATGACGATCCGGAAACAGGGCAATATCACGAGGTGGAGTGAGACGGTTCTACCCGGCTGGAGCAAAAATTATGGCCGAAACTAACGATCAAACCAAGATCCCAATGACCGAGAAAGATGTGGTCCAAAAAGTACAGACCCTGCGCGGTCAAGTGAACGGGTCGAGAGAACAGGTCAGCCAGCAGGCGCAGACGGACGAGGAAAAATACCACGCCCTGCTCGCATACATCCAGGAAGGCTACTATGAGGTTGACCTGACCGGTAACTTGACATCCTTCAACCGTGCTATGTGCGACATCTTTGGATACAGCGCGGACGAGATGCTGGGCATGAATTACCGGCAGTTCACGAGCGCTGATGTGGCCCAAGAGATATACCACATCTTTAACCAGGTCTATCGAACTGGGGAGCCTGCCCAGACCTTGGGATGGGAGATCAGGAGAAAGGATGATACCACGCGGTACGTCGAGGTCTCTGTATTGCTGCGGCGGGATGCCACCGGAGAACCGGTCGGATTCCAGGGCGTGCTCCGGGACGTCACCCGATACCAGCAAGCCCAGGATCAATACGAGCAGATCCTCGATGCCCTGGAACGCCGCAATACCCAACTCCAAACCGC
>DSDT01000014.1 GCA_011048615.1 Chloroflexota bacterium
AAGCGGCTGGGTGTGCTGCGCATGGATGTGGACGATCTGGGCGACCTCTTCAGCGGGGGGATGAAGGATGCGACCCTTTCCCGGGTGGCCTCCCTTAGCTTTGCTCTCTCCCTCTTCTTTGAGGGATGGGTGGGCAGCCTCTGCTGCCAGGCGGACGAGCAAGCGGGTGTAGACGCGACCTATGCCATCTATTCTGGCGGCGACGACCTATTCATCGTCGGGGCGTGGGACGTGCTGCCTGGTTTGGCGGACGATATCCGGCGGGCCCTGGTCCGCTTCGCGGTCGGTAACCCCGGCGTCCACATCTCCGGTGGGCTGACGCTCCACAGCGGCAAGTACCCGCTCTACCAGGCCGCCCACGACGCCGAGGCCGCGCTGGACGCAGCCAAGGATTGGATCCGGCCGGAGGGTCACAACAAGGACGCCCTCGACTTTTTGGGGCTGACGATCCCCTGGGAGAATTTCGCCAAGCTCGAGAAAGAACAAGAGCGGTTGGTTAACTTGGTCACATCTATGGAGGAAGGTGGGTTGGGGGCGAATCGGGCGTTGCTGCGGACGTTGATCCGGCTCTACAATCGTTTCGCTGACGCGGTTCACAAGAGAGGCAAACCGTACTGGGGACCATGGATGTGGCAGGGAGCCTATTTCCTCAAACGGATGGAGAACCGGAGCAAGGGGGCAGCCAAATCGGAGATTGAACGCATCAGAGAAGCGTTGAAAGAGAATAGCTTTCGATATATCGAGACGCTTGGCCCGGCGGCGCGGTGGGCCGAGTTGTTGACGAGAAAGGAGTTGGAAAAATGAATCAGAATGACCTGCGCAAGATTATTGTGGATGGGGATGCCGAGCTGCTCGTGAAACAAGCGGATGCGCTGGGAGAGCGCCTGGCGCGGCCTCTGTCGACCAGCCAGATCCGCAACATCTTTGGCACGGTGCGGCGCATCGAGATGAACTGGCCCGAGGACGCCAGCGAGGAGCAGGCGCGCAAAGCGCACCGTGAACTGGTCCTGCTCCGGCCCAAGATGGCCTACCAGGCCGAGCGGGAGCGTGGCCGGGGTGTGAAAGAACTCACCGATGTTCTGTCTGAGGCGATCGAGCTGGTCGGCGCGGACCGCCAGCGGTTTCAGAATTTCGTGGACTTTTTCGAGGCTGTCCTGGCCTACCACAAGGCCCACGGTGGCCGATAGGAGGGAATGAGATGACTCAAAAAGCAAACCTGTACGGACGTGTATTCATCGAGTGCGAGATCGAGGCGCTCACCGGCCTCCACATCGGCGGGGCCGAGAGTTCGCTTTCCATCGGCGGCGTTGACAACGTCGTCATTCGCGACCCGCTCTCCGGGCGACCCTATGTCCCCGGCTCATCTCTCAAGGGAAAGATGCGCTCGCAGATGGAAAAATACCACGGCCTGCCCCAGAACCGGCGCATCGGCCAAGTCACCATTCACTCTTGCGACGATGCCAAGGATTATGCCGGGTGTGTTGTGTGCCACATCTATGGTTTGCCGGGCGAGCTCGATTTCTCCACCTCGACCCGGCTGGTGGTGCGCGACGTCCAGTTGACCGACGAAAGCGCCGAGGCGCTGAACAAGGCCAAGACCGACCTGCCATACAGCGAGGTCAAATGGGAGGTCGCCATCGACCGTGTCACCTCTGCTGCCACGCCACGGCAGATGGAGCGCGTGCCCGCCGGCGCCGTCTTTGGCCCGGCCGAGATGGTCTATTCTATCTATGACGCCGCCGACCTCGAGCGCTTCGCCGATGTGATCGACGGTATGCAGCTTCTAGAGGATGACTACCTGGGCGGCTCCGGCTCGCGGGGCTCGGGCAAGGTCGCTTTCCGCAACATCCGCGTCTACACCCGCGCCAAGGGCAGCTATCGCAAGCCGAGGGATTTCCGGGAGGCGCCGTTCCAGAACCTCGACGAGCTGGCGGCGCAGATGGACGCGCTGCTGGTCTGGCTGAAAAAGGACGGTGTGCCCGTCCAGGAGAGGTAATATGACCGAATGGACGATCTATCGTTTCAAGCCGAAACCAGGGGCCGGGTTCCACTTTGGGCTGCGCGGCCTGGAGCAGGAGGACTCGGCGGCCCACTGTCCCTCCGATACGCTATTTGCCGCTCTGGTGGCGACGCTGGGCGACCTGGAGGGAACGGCGAGCGTCGACCGGTTCACCGCGCCCTTTGAGGGTGGAACGCCGCCCTTTTTGTTGACGTCGGCTTTCCCCATCGCGGGGAGTTTGCCGCTCCTGCCCCGTCCCTTCACCCAGATCAACTTGACCCCCGTGCCGGGGCAGCGGAAGCTGCTGAAACGGCTGTCCTACGTCTCGCCCGCCATCTTTCGCCGCATCCTGGATGGGGAGTTGATGGACGACTATGCCGGGGAGAAGGGCGCCTTCCTCCAGGGCGGCACGGTCTGGATCGCCGTGGGGGAGACTGAGCGCCTGCCGGAGAAATGGCGCGCCCTGGACAAGGCCCGCCTGCGAGAGCAAAAGGTGTGGGATTCGACGCCGGTGGACCGGGTGGCAGTCGATCGCGCGTCTTCCGCGTCATCAATATATCGCATCGGGCGGACGACCTACGCGCCCGGCTGCGGGCTATGGGCCGGCGTTCAGTGGCCCCAGGGGATCGACGCGGTGGCCCAGGCCCAGTTGGAGACGCTGCTCACCTACCTGGGCGACCAGGGCCTGGGCGGCGAGCGCTCCGTCGGCTACGGTCAGTTCGAGTTAAAGACGACGGGCCTGGATCTGGGCCTGCCAGCGGTGGACGGTGGGCGGGCGCTGACCCTCTCCCGCTATCTGCCGCGCCGCGAGGAACTGCCCGACGCTCTCCAGGGTGAGGCGGCCTACCGCCTGGCGCCGGTGGCAGGCTGGCTGGGCGCCCCGGGCCACGCGGCCCGGCGGCGGCGTCAGGTCCGTTTCCTCGTCGAGGGGGCGGTCTTTGAGACGGTCGGGGCCGGTCCTTGGGGTCGTCTGGCCGACGTCCGGCCCGCCGGGTGGGACGGCTTTCCCATCTGGCGCTACGGGTATGCCTGCTCCGTGGGCGTGCCTGCGCGGGGGGTGAGCGATGCCTGAGATCAGCGAGCACTACACGTTGAACATGATGACCCTCAGCCCCTTGCACGTGGGCAGCGGGCGCGACCTGCTGCGCGACTATGACTATGTCGTCCACCGGGGGCGGACCTGGCGCGTCGACGAGGACGCCCTCTTCGACGCGGCGATGGGCGATGCGGATTTCGACGCCGCCCTGATCGGGCGACCGGCGGTGGAGCTGCTGCAGGACGATGACTACCGGCCCGGGTCGGACTTCTTTCGCTACGTCGTCAAGGGGATGCCCCGCTCGCAGCGCGAGGGCGCCCAGTTGAGTGAGCAGATCAAGGACGCCTTCAACCGACCCTACCTGCCCGGCTCGTCCCTCAAGGGCGCGTTCCGCACGGCGGTCTTTGACTGGGCGCTGGCCCAAAACCCGCGCGCGCTCGACACGGATCGGTTG
>DSDT01000004.1 GCA_011048615.1 Chloroflexota bacterium
GTCCCACACCCCCAGCGGCCCCACCCCCTGGGGATAGACCCCGACAGGCGTCGTGCCGAGCACGTGCCCCTCGACGGTGTTCGCCCGGCCGGGGTCGAAGCGGCGGCCCCAGGGGTAGAGGCACGCCCGGCCGCCCCGCGCAGCCGCCTCCCACTCCGCCTCGCTCGGCAGCCGGCAGGGATGGCCCACCATCTCCGAGAGCCAGGCGCAGTACCCGTTCGCCTCGTACCAGGTGACCCCCACGACCGGCTGGTTGGGGCCGCTGTAGGCCGCGTCGTCCCAAAAGACCGGCTCCCGCCGGGAGCGCTCGGCGTAAGCGGGACGCAGCGCCGCGCGGGCCTCCTCCTCGCTCATCGCCGTCAGCGCCCGCCAGGCGTCGAGCAACTGCGGCCTCCAGCCTAGTTCCTCGGCCCACTCCTCCAGGGTCCGGCCCGAGTCCAGCAGGGCCTGGCGGGTTTCCAGCAATCCCTCTATCGCCCCGCCCTCGACCTCCTCCCCCCGCAGCCAGGCCCGGGCGGCCTCGGTCCGCCAGTATCGCTCATCCTCGTACCCCCCGGCCTCGACAAAGCACCGGTACTCGGCCACCGTCACCGGGTAGCGCCCGATGGAGAACGCGGCCAGCGCCACCCGGTGACGTGGGCGCTCACGGTCGTAGGCCCGGCGGTCCCACCACGGGGAGCCGATGGCGTAACGCCCGGCCGGGACGCGCACCAGGGGCGGGGGGATGAAGCGCACGCCATCCCGCTCCCGCGCCCTGGAAACGAAGCGCGGATCCCCCAGGCGGCCCAACACGCGCCCGGCCGCGATGCGGGCGCGCAGGTGGACGCGCCGGTCCTCCATCCCGGCCAGCAGGTTGGCCTGCACCCCCTCGCGCAGCGCCGCGGTGACGGCGGCGGCCCCCTCTTCCAGGCAGCGGCCCGCCAGGACCGGGTTGACCGCCCGCACCGCCTCGACAAATCCGGCTGGGTCGCCCGCCAGCCCGGCCGCGACGATGGTCGTCTCCTCCCAGCCGGTGGGGGGCGGCGGCGGGAGCGGGTCCCACTCCCCCAGGCCGGTCGGCGGCGGCATCTCCCGCGCCAGCCAGGGAGCCTTCCAGAGGGCGCCCAGGGCCTGCCCCGAGTCTGTCGAAGGGGCCTCGCCGGCGTCGAAACGGCGCAGCAGCTCCCGGGCGGCAAAGTATTCCTGGACCAGGTGGTGGTAGAAGCGCACCTGGTCTTCGGGCGTCCATTCCAGCAGCGTGGCGGCGCAGCCGAGGCGGAGCACCGTCTCCGGCGCCGTCTCGTACTCGCGCCCCCCGACGGCGACCCGCTCCGGGAGCGCCCGCAGGGCCTCGCCCGCGGGCAGGCTGGTCCCTTCCCCCTGCCCTTGCAGCGTCCAGGCCAGGGTGGAGAGCGCCCGCTCCTGGGCCGGGGCCGCGATCCAATCCGGGTGGGTGCGCCACTCCCCCTCCCGTCGGATCAGCCGGTCCACCAGCCGGGCCAGCAACTGCCCCCGGTTGGGCGGCAGCCCGGCCTGGGGCGATTCGGCATAGGTCCAGGCCACCACCGCCAGCAGGAAGGGGTTGCGGGCCAGATCGAGCAGGCCGTGGGGGTGGCGCGATAGCTCCGCCCACAGCGCCGGGGCGTGGTCCGGCACGCAGCGGGACAGGAAATCCCGGATGCGCCCGTCGTCCAGCCGGTTCGTCTCGACCTGCTGCAGGCCGAGGGGGTTGCGATAGTCGAGGGTGCGGCAGGTAAAGACCATGCGCACCCCCTCCCACTGGTGGGCAAACTCGCGCCAGGCGGCCACCCGCTCGGCGTAGCCGGTGCGCCCCATCTCGTTGAGGGCGTCCAGCAGCAGGAGCACGCGCCCGGCCCGCAGTTCGTCGCCCAAGTCGGTCCCGACGCGGGAGCGCCAGACCCGGGCCAAAAAGTCGAAGGGAGAGGCATCGTCGCGGTGGCTGCCCAGCCGGACGAAGAGGGGCGCCGGTGCGGCCGAATCCTGGAGGCGGGCGCGGGCGGCGTCGAGAGCGATCTTTTGGAGGACGGTGGTCTTGCCGGCCCCCGGTTCTCCCAGCAGCACAAACTGGGGATACTCGCGCACGGCGGCGGCGACGTCGGGGATGCGCACGCGCTCGATACGCTGCTCGGGCCCTTCTCCCCGGGGGCAGAGGGCGCACAGCTCGACCGGGATGTTGCCGGCCCAGCCCTCGGGCGCGACGGCGCGGGAGGCGGTCCCCTCCAGGGGGACGTAGCGGGTGTCCCAGGGGCCAAAGTCGCGGTGCATCACCAGGCCGGCCAGGTAGGCCTCGATGCCGTCGGCGGTGCGGCGGGCCAGGGCGGCCCCCTGCTCGCGACTGACGACGACGTGAGGCCGGTCGTCCACGGCCAGGACGGTGGTGTTCCCCGCGCCGCCGGCGATGGCGACCGTCTTGGCGGAGCGGAGGGCGGACAGGACCAGGCGGGTGATCTCGTCCAGGTCGGCCGCGCTGACCCCCTGGACGGTCAGGTTCCCGCCGACGACGAGGCTGTCCGTGGCGTCCAGGTCGCCGCCGAAAAAGCTGCCGCCGATGGAACGGGGGGCTGGGTGGTCGGTTGGTTGTTTGGTCATTGGCGTCGTCCTTCCTGTTTCGATCTGCGATTGATTGCTACCCGCCCTCGAGACAAGGCAGCTTTTTGCTTCTATCGCTCCTCGCCCTCGTCTCGAGGGCGAGTTCGCGCTTCCACCTTCCATCCTCACGCGCCGGGCATCCCCAGGACCCTGTACTTGGCAGTCCAGGCCAAGTGCGGGGACTTGAGACTGAGGCAAGTACCGGGCGAATCAATCGTCGTCCTTGTCGTCTGTGGCGTCGCCCCGGGCGACCACCTGTTGGCCGCCGACGAAGGTGCTGCCGCCTTCCAGCTTGACGCCCCCGGTGACGATGCTGCCGCCGACGGTCTGCGCCGCCACGGCGCCCTCCCCCTGGGCGAGGACGCCGCCTCCCGACGTGGATTTGAGTTGTTCGAGCAGTTGCGTCAACTCGGCCCGGAACGCCTCGTCGGCGGCGAGGAGCTTTTTGAGCTGCACGCGCAGCGCGGCCTGGAGATCCTCGTCCTGAGGGTCTTTCTTCACGTCCTCCAACGCCTCCTGGGCAGCGGGTTTCTCCTTGAAGCGCCGTTCCAGTGCGGCGACCAGCGCCTCTCCCCCCTTCTTGGCCGCTGATTTGCCCCCCTCGGCGAGCAAGGGAATCAGGAACGTCACGACTGCGGTCGCGATTGTTGCGGGATCCATTTTTTGCCTCCTATCGAGTTGTGAATTGCGAATACCGTTTTGTATCTACTCAGGTGCGACGCACTTTTGCCTCACCAACAGGCTGATGCAGAGGACAATAGCAGTGGATGAACCCCAAAATCGCCTGAACAAGTGCGTCGCACCTTGTGTATACACCGTTTTTATGAAAATTCGCCGCGAGCGGCTGGGGCGCAGCCCCAGACCCCCCACCGGCTGCCGACGGCACGTCA
>DSDT01000339.1 GCA_011048615.1 Chloroflexota bacterium
GCGGGGGGACGCGCCGCCGTCGAACGTGGTCCGGGTGGGGGGGCTGGCCGTGGACCTGGCGGCCCGCAGCGTGACGGTGGGTGGCGCGGCGGTCTCCCTCACGCCGACCGAGTTCGACCTGCTGGTCGTCCTGGCGCGGAATCCGGGCCGGCCCTTTACCCGCGCCCAGTTGATGGACCTGGTATACGACGTGGCCTACGATGGCTACGACCGGGCGATTGACTCGCACATCAAGAACCTGCGCCGCAAGATCGAGCCGGACTCGCGCGATCCACGCTATGTCCTGACCGTCTACGGTGTGGGGTACAAGATGGCGGAACAGTAGCGGCAGTCAGGAGGGTGGGGGATGGGACGGCGGATTGGAGATCGGATCAGGGGCGTGTTGACCAGCCTGCACCTGCGATTTTTCTGGCAGCTCATCATCGCCTTCGTCGCCGTCATCCTGCTGGCCGGCGGCGGCACCCTGCTGGCCGGCCACCTGACGTTCCGTCCGATGGAAATCCTGACGTTGAACAGTGTGCCGAGCTTGATGCGGCCCTGGTCCGAGAGCCTGAGCCGGTATCACGCGGAACACGGCGGCTGGGACGGCGTGGACGAGTTGATCGCCGGCTATCCTTGTGGAGACGGGTGGATCGCCGGCGGGTTGGGGGAGGATATCGAGTACGTCGTTGCGGCGACCAATGGGACCATCGTCGCCGCCAGCCGGGAGGAGCGAGTGGGGCAGTCGCTGCGCTATGGAGAAAAAAATGTCGCCCTGCCCATCCAGGTGGGTGACCAGATCGTAGGGTATCTGGCGTTCTCCCCCTTTGGCACGCTGCGAGACGGTTTGCACGTTGTCCTGGGGTACGCGCTGCGGCGGTTTTTGATCGTCGGCGGGATCGTCGGCGTGATGGCCCTGGTCACCGGATTGGCCCTTTCCCGGCTGATCAGCCGGCCGGTGGTCCGGTTGACGGAGGCGACCCGGGCCGTGGCGGCCGGCGACCTCGATGTGCGCGTCCGCGCCCAGTATCCCGGCGAACTGGGCGAACTGGCAGCTGCTTTCAACCAGATGACGGTCGAGTTGGGGCGGGCCGACAGGCTGCGCCGCAATCTGACCGCCGACGTGGCCCACGAGCTGCGCACGCCTCTCAGCGTCATCCAGGGTAAACTGGAGGGCGTGCTGGATGGGGTTTACCCGGCCACGCCGGCCCACCTGGAGCCGATCCTGGAGGAGGCGCGGCTGCTGAACCAGTTGGTCGAGGATTTGCGCCTGCTGGCGCTGGCCGAGGCCGGCCAGTTGACGTTGGAGCGGCGGCCAGTGGACGTGGGCGACCTGCTGCGGGACGCCCAGGTCAACTTTGGGCCCCAGGCGGACGACCGGGGTGTGACGCTGGCCCTCGACCTGCCGGCGGGTCTGCCGCCGGTGTTGGGCGACCGGCGGCGCATCTCCCAGGTGCTCGGCAACCTGGTGACCAACGCGCTGCGCCACACGTCCCAGGGCGGGCGCGTGACGCTGTCGGCCGCACTGGATGGCGGGTCTGTCGCCGTGTCGGTGGCCGACACCGGGACGGGCATCCCTCTGCAGGACCAGCCCTACGTCTTTGAGCGGTTCTGGCGGGGCGAGAAATCCCGCTCCCGGGCCGGGGGGGGGAGCGGGCTGGGGCTGGCGATCGCCCGCCAGCTCGTCGAGATGCACGACGGCGTCATCGGCGTCGTCAGCGCGCCCGGCGAGGGTGCGGTCTTTACGTTCACGCTGCCCCTGGCGTGAAAAACGCTTCGAATACCTTGCCAAAGCTCGTTTCGCCCGGAGGGGGACGTGCTGTGCTATTCCTGGCGGGGCTTTTTCGGCTGACATATTGACGCGCGGATGGAATGTGGTACAATTTGCGCGTTCTGCCTGCAAAGAAGACCAGGTTTCCGACAGAAATCTGGTTTCTTGTGTGATAGGTGGGGTATAGTGAGGTGAAAATGTCCCTGTCCATTCTCATCGTGCCAATCCTCAGCGGCTTGACCGCGATCGTGGTGGCGGTCCTGTTGTTTCTGAGTATCAGCCGGAAGGCGATTCGCTCGCCCAAGATCGCCGAGATCGTTGGCGACATCGCATTGGGCGTCCGAACGTACCTGTCCCGGCAGTTCCGTGTGATCCTGCTGGCGACGCCGCTCATTGCTGTGGCAATCTATGCCTTCCTCGACCTATGGGTGGCTCTGACGTTCGTTCTGGGCGTTCTCACCTCGCTGGGCGCGGCCTTTCTGGGGATGAGCGCGGCGACCCGGGCGAACGGGAGGATGGCAGAGGCGGCCTTCACCTCGACGCACGAGGCGTTCATGATCGCCGTGTTCGGCGGCTCGGTGATGGGTCTGTCCATCACCGGCTTGAGCATCGTGATGCTCGCCGTCCTGTACTATTTCTTCCGCGACCCTCACCCGCTGGTCGGTTTCGGGTTCGGCGCCAGCCTGGCGGCGCTGTTCGCCCAGATCGGGGGCGGCATCTACACCAAATCGGCCGACATCGGGGCCGACATCGTCGGCAAGGTCGAGAAGAACATCCCCGAAGACGATCCGCGCAATCCGGCCGTGATCGCGGACCTGGTGGGCGACAACGTCGGCGACTGCGCCGGGCGCGGCTCGGACCTGTTCGAGAGCTTTTCCGACGACATCATCACCGGGACGATCGTGGCGCTCCTCGCGGTGGACCGGTACGGCCCGTTGGTGTTTGCCTTCCCGCTGCTGCTCCAGTCTGTGGGACTGTTCTCGTCTATCGCGGGGATCTTTTCGATGCGCTGGTTGAAGAAAGCGAAACCGACCACTGCGTTCAACGTCGGAATGTTGATCACTGCTGGCCTGGCGACGGTGGGCGCGTTTCTGCTGTCCCGCTGCCTTTTCGATGATTTACACCTGTTCCTGGGGAGCTTTCTCGGTCTGTTGGTGATGCTGACGGTCTCGTTCGTCACCCGGTATTACGCCGGAGTCAACGGCGCGCCGGTCCAGCGGATCGTCGAAGCGTCCAAGCGCGGCGCGGCGTTGAACCTCATCACCGGCATCGCCTCTGGGCTGCAAAGCCCGCTGCTTTCGATTGTGCTGATCGTCGGCGTCGTGTCGCTGATTTACGTCGTCTCGGGCGGGTCGCTGCTGGCGGTCGTGGCGGTGAACATCGGCACGGACCTCCTGATCGGCTACATCATGACGGCCGACGCCTTTGGCCCGATTGCCGACAACGCCGCCGGTGTAGCAGAGATGGCCGGCGCCGGCACAAAGATCGTCAAGCCACTGGCGGCGCTGGACGCTGTGGGCAACACGATGAAGGCGACGACGAAAGCCTACGCCATGTCCTCGGGGACAGTGACAGCGTTTGTGTTGTTTTCCACGTTCTCCGACCTCGCCGGCGTGAGATCAATAGACCTCTCACGCCCCTTCTCGGTCGCCTTCATCTTCCTGGGGATCGCGCTGCCGTATCTGATCGCCTCGCTGGTCATCGGCTCGACGGCC
>DSDT01000337.1 GCA_011048615.1 Chloroflexota bacterium
CGCTGCCGGCAGCGCGTCTACCTGGGCTTGAGCGAGTTGGGCGAGCAGGGATACGAGCAGAAAGGCGCGCTGCTGCACGCCATCCAGCGCGTTCTGCGCCGCCTGCCGGTCGAAGGAGGGGGGGAGTGATCCCTTTTCGACCCCGTCCCAAGCAACAAGAGGTCCTGAGCTATACCGGCGGCCGGATGGGGGTCTCGGCGGTGCCGGGCAGCGGCAAGACCTACACCCTCTCGGCGCTGGCCGCCCAACTGGTCACCGGCGGGCTGTTGGAGGACGACCAAGAGGTGCTGATCGTGACCCTGGTCAACTCGGCCGTGGAGAATTTTGCCGCTCGGGTGGCCGGTTTCGTCCAACAGCGCGGACTGCTGCCTCACCTGGGCTACCGGGTGCGGACGCTGCACGGCCTGGCCCACGACATCGTCCGCGAGCGCCCGGCGCTGGTCGGCCTGGCGGATGATTTTCAGATCGTGGACGAACGAGCAGCAGACCAGATGTTGCAGGAGGCAGTCGAGACCTGGCTGCGCACCCATCGCCCTGCGGCCGACGATTTTCTCTCCCCCGATCTGGAGGAGGGACGGCGGGAATGGGTCCTGCGGGGTCAGTGGCCCCTCTTGGCGACCGATGTCGCGCGCAGTTTCATCCGTCGGGCCAAGGACTTGCAGATCACGCCGGCCGATCTCTTTCGGTGGCTGGAGCAGCGGCGGGATGGACTGCCCGGCCTGTTCGCCGACTCCCAGTCCCTCCCCCTGGCCGAGATGGGGGCCGCCATCTATGCCGATTATCAGCGGGCGCTGATCTATCGGGGCGCGGTCGATTTCGATGACTTGATCCGGCTGGCGCTCCAGGCGCTGACGCTGGACCGCGAGTACCTGGAACGGCTGCGCTACCGTTGGCCGTTCATCCTGGAGGACGAGGCCCAGGACAGCAGCCGCCTGCAGGAAGAGATCCTGCGCCTGCTGGTCGGGCCTGAGGGCAACTGGGTGCGGGTTGGCGACCCCAACCAGGCCATTTACGAGACCTTTACCACGGCCAGCCCTCATTATCTGCGTGACTTTTTGGACGAGTTGGGGGTGGCGGCGCGCGAACTGCCCAACTCGGGCCGCTCGACCCTCAGCATCATCCGTCTGGCTAACTATTTGATCGCCTGGACCCAGACCCAGCACCCGGTGAGTCCCGTCCGTGAGGCGCTGACGGAGCCGTACATCGAACCGACGCCCTCCGGCGACCCGCAGCCCAACCCGCCCGACGATCCCTCCCAGGTGCGCCTGGTGGACCGGCGGTTCACGCCGGCCCAAGAGTTGGCCGCAGTGGTGGATTCCCTGGCCCGCTGGCTGCCCGAGCACCCGCAGGAGACGGTGGCCGTCCTGACGCCCCGCAACCAGCGCGGATTCGAGCTGGTCAGCGAGTTGAAGAAGCGAGACCTGCCCTATGTCGAACTGCTGCGCAGCACCATGTCCACCCGGGAGGCGGCGGGAGCGCTGGGCAACGTCGTCAACTATCTGGCCGACCCGATCTCTCCCACCAAGCTGGCGACGGTCTACCGGGTGTGGCGGCGCGCGGACCGGGAGGACGAGACCAGGAAGGTCCAGGCCCGTTTCAAGGTCGTCTCCCAGGCCCTGCGCCAGTGCCGGCAGGTCGAGGACTGCCTGTGGCCGCGCCTGGACCGGGATTGGTTGGACGAGGCAGCGCGGGAGCTGGAGGACGATTACCCCGACCTGCGCGAGCACCTGTTCGAGTTCCGCGCTCTGGTCCGTCGCTGGCAGGAGGCGACGCTGCTGCCCATTGACCAGCTTGTCCTCACCTTGGCCCAGGACCTGTTCCGTGAGCCGGCCGACCTGGCCGTGGCCCACAAGCTGGCCGTGGTGTTGCGCCGGGCGAGCGACAGCCATCCCGATTGGCGACTGCCCGAGTTGACCCAGGAGTTGGCCGTGGTGGCGCGAAACGAGCGCCGCTTCCTCGGATTGGGCGACGACGACACTGGTTTCGATCCTGAAAAGTATAAAGGCCAGGTGGTGGTGGCGACGGTCCACAAGGCGAAGGGGCTGGAATGGGACCGGGTCTATCTGATGTCGGTCAACAATTACAATTTCCCCTCGGCCCAACCCCACGATCAGTTCATCGCAGAAAAGTGGTTCGTGCGCGACCGTCTGAATCTGGAGGCCGAAGCCCTGGCCCAACTGGAGGCGCTCGACTCTGACGCGGCCGGATACGAGGAGGGTGAGGCGACCCGGCAGGCTCGGCTGGAATACGCCGCCGAGCGGCTGCGGCTGCTCTATGTGGGCATCACCCGCGCCAAAAAAGAGTTGATCATCACCTGGAACACCGGGCGGCGCGGCGACCAGCAGCCGGCGACGCCCTTGATCGCGCTGCAGACGTTCTGGGAGGAGGAGGGGTGATGCTGCCGCCTGATTTTCAATTCAGCCAGGCCAGCTTGCAGGATTACGTGGACTGCCCGCGTCGTTTCCAACTGCGGTACGTGGAGCGGGTGGCCTGGCCGGCTCCCCAGGCCGATCCACCCCTGGAGAACGAGCGGTATCTGCAGCAGGGGGCGGCCTTCCACCGCCTGGTCCATCAACACCTGTTGGGGCTGCCGGCCGAGCAGTTGTCCCGCCTGATCGTGGGCGAGGATCTCGGCCAATGGTGGCGTAATTATTTAGAGGCCAGACCGCCCGATTTGCCCCCGCTCCACTACCCCGAAGTCCTGCTTTCGGCGCCGGTGGGCGGCTATCGGTTGGTCGCCAGGTACGACCTGGTCGCTGTGGCGCCGGGACGGCGGGCGGTCGTCGTGGATTGGAAGACCTCGCGCCGCCGGCCGCGCCGCGAGAGGCTGGCCCAGCGTTTGCAGACCCGGGTCTATCCCTACGTGTTGGTGCGGGCCGGCGCTCAACTCAACGACGGCCAACCGTTGACCCCCGCCCAGGTGGAGATGATCTATTGGTTCGCCCCGTCTCCCGCCCACCCGGAGCGTTTTGTCTACGACCAGGATCGGTACGCGCAGGACGAGGCCCGTTTGACGGCGCTGATCGAAGAGATAGGGGGCTTGGCCGTGGGAGAACTGCCCCGTACCTCCCAGGGTCGGCGCTGCGATTACTGCTCCTACCGCTCTCTGTGTGAGCGCGGGGTGATGGCCGGCCCCCTGGCCGAGCTGGAGGACGAACAGGAGGGGGAGGAGGTGCCGGAGCAAGAGGAGAATTGGGACGTTGCCTTCGATTTCGAGCAGATTGCCGAGATCGAGTATTGACGCCCTCCGTGTGAGGTGAGCAGCTTGTAAATCCCCAAAACCCAGGAGAAGAACCACGTATGAGCACAGATGAACACCCTATCGTTTACCCCTATATCCCCAACTCGGTCCCCGCCGTCAAGCAGCAGATGTTGGCGGACGTTGGGGCCGCGAGCGCGGATGAGTTCTATGCGGACGTGCCAGAACCGCTCCGGCTGCGAGATACGCTCCAACTGCCCGAGCCG
>DSDT01000131.1 GCA_011048615.1 Chloroflexota bacterium
ACCTAACAACTCGCTGAAGCTGACCTTGCTATTCTTGGAACGGACAAATGCGCTACCCGACACCAATCTCTAGGTTGCCATTTTTCGTACGCTTGACCCGCAAGGCAGCTTAGCTCCGCCGTTATGCGGCGCACCGAGGGAGCGGCATCTGGCCCGAGAGGGAGTGCGGCCCTACGTCACCCAGGCAGGGAGAGGCGTCTCGCCGGCGGTGGTCGGCGCGCGGGGTAGGAGCCTACCACGGGGATAGAGCGCCTGGCCGGCAGGGGCGCCGCATAACATTCGCTGCAGCCGACCGCGCTGAGCTCGGGTCTCACGACGGCTACTCGCCCCCGGCAGTCGGGGTCGGCGGGGCGTATCTGGCCTGCCCCGCGCGGCGGCTGAGCTCAACCGATAGGCGAGACGCTCGCTGGCGCTCGCATCTCGCCTATCGGGGCGCGAGATGGCATTGAGCAGGGCGTCGGCTCGTCGCTCGCGCGACGTCGCCTCCGCCTATCTGCTCAATGGAGCGGAACCCGGTCGCTGCGCGCCCGGCTCCGCTACGCTTCGCCCCACTGCGGCGCTTCGAAGCCTGCGGCTTCTCCGCACCTTGGGGGGTCCGCTCATCTCGCGCCCCGTTAGCCGCGCGAGTGGAAGGAGGCACAGTGAATACACCAAGCAAGATTATCCGTGTACTCGTAGCCGACGATCACCCTGTAACACGTAAAGGCATTCGCACCATTTTAGAGGAAGCGCCGGACATCGAAATCATAGGAGAAGCCAGAGACGGCGTAGAAGCGAAACAGATGGTCGGCGAACTTCGTCCCGATGTGCTACTACTCGATCTGGTGATGCCGGGCTTGCGACCATCGAAGATCGAGGAATGGGTACGCACCAACCATCCACAAACCGTTACGCTGGTGTTGACTGCCCATGACCGGGACTACTTCCTAACGAAGGCAATTGATGCCGGGGTAGCAGGTTACCTCACCAAAACAGAAGCCCCCCACGGTCTCATAGAAGCGATACGACGTGCCGTAAAGGGAGAAGTCCTTATTACCGGAGGACAACTCGCCCGAGTCAGCCGCTGGCGCATGGAGGTGGGCGAGCGCTGGGAGGGCCTGACCAGGCGGGAACGCGAGGTATTGGAACTGGTGGCGCAGGGACTGGGCAACCAGGAGATCGCGCAGACGCTCAGTGTGACCAAAAAGACGGTCGAGAAGCACGTTAGCAATGCGTTGGGCAAGATGGGCTTGAGTTCCCGTACCGAGGCAGCGGTGTGGGTGGCGAGAAACATAGCAGGTATGGTAGAGGAATCCCTACCTGAAAAGTAGGGTTTTCCCCACTGACAAATCTCCAAAGGTGTGATAAAGTTATCTTGCCGCCAGGAAAAAACGGCGAGTACAGTGATTGTTGGAGGTTGAAATGCGTAAGGTCAAGTTGGCTGTGGTGTTTACGTTGTTGGCCTGTGCCGTGCTGCTGATGCCCGCGCCAAGCCTGGCCAAGCCGCTGATGGGTTGGTACACGACGACTGCCTACTTGCATGGTTACAGCCATTGGGACAACGGCCCTCACTACGCCGCCTTCTTTAGCGGCGATTATGGCAAAAACCAGCATTTTCTGGGCACAGGTGGAGATGCGGCAACTGCACCCTACAGCGGAGGCATAGCAGCTTGGGATTGGTATCCTCCTACTTGGCAGAGTCGGCTGCTAACTCCGAAAACCTGGCTCATAATGGAGGATTGGCGGGGCGCTTCGGTGGCCAGCAATTACCAGGCAACCGTTTTTCACTAGACAACGCCAGATTTGAAAAGGGGGTAATGACATGAGTAAGAGAGTGCTCGTTTCAATCGTGCTGGTAACCCTGACCATCATTCTCCTTGGCGGCACCGGGATGGTGATGGCCAGAAGTCAAGCGCAGCAAACTCCATTGGCACAGTTGGTGTTACAGCCCGGTGATCTGCCTGGCGACAATGTAAACTATTACGCTGAAAAGGTCGAGGAAGACCGCTTTCTTGGCGATCCTGCCCCCGTCAACATTCCTCTGGAGGCCGAGGGGTTCTTGGAAGCATACGCAGCAGATGCCTTCTATCCAGTTACGCTCCGAAACAGCGAGTCGCCGGGCGGTGCGTTCATCTTGAACATTGTTTATCAATATCAGGACGAGGCGCAGGCAAGACAAGCACTAGAACAGCAGCTGGAATGGTTCAACTCGGCAGACATAGCGCTAGACGCCAGAATAGAACAACTAGATGAGCACCTTTCCATTGATGCTGCAAAGATTCAGGGTAGAGCATTCGAGTTGACCTATTCCCAGGAAGGCCTGATCTGGAATACCTACTGGTTGTTTGGCGTCAAAGAAAATGTTTTGGTATTCCTGATGGTAGATGGCCCACCCGATCCGGCGACCCAGGAGGTTTTCAGCACCCTGGCGACAAAGGTGATCCAGCGTCAAGATTGGTGAGGGAGGTAACAGGAAACCCTATATCTCATTCCCATAAAGCAAAGCTTGAGCCCGGCGCTTGTGTCGGGCTCTTTTGTTTGGCAGTGCTGTGCTTCTTGTGGTAAAATAATGACAGGCGACGCTGACCACGTGGCGCGGCTAACACCGCGTGAACCCGACCTGGCTATCGGCGCTTTTTTCAACTGCTCCAAGTCTGAGAAGTTGTTGAGCCAGCGAAGTTCTCACGCCAGACCCGCCAGGCGGGTTACGCAAATCGTTGGGCGCACCAAGCCACAATCTGACATACAAGTGCGTAGTCGTAATTCAATCGTCAGCTTGCGCCTCGGGTGAATACTCGTAGACCGAGAACATGAACATGCACCGATGGGCCTCACCACGTGGAGGTGGAAATGGAGTTAAAAATCAAAACATTAACCCCCCTGTGGACAGGTGGCGTGGAAGCGGGCAAGGTAGACCGTATCCACGAAACAGGCATCCTCGGCAGCCTGCGCTGGTGGTACGAGGCCATCGTGCGCGGGCTGGGCGGGGAGGCGTGTGATCCGAGCGAAGGCAAATGTAAATTTGACGCGGAGAAATATCGCCAGTCATCGGCCCCTGATGAGCGCCAGCGGTTGCGTGATGCCGGCCTGTGCGATGTGTGCCAGGTGTTTGGGGCCACGGGCTGGCGACGGCGATTTCGGTTGACCATTTTGGACAACACAACGCCGGATTCTTCGGTCGAGTCCAGAGCAAAAGCCAATCGCTCATACACGGATAATAGAAGGAAAACGCACACACCAACCTGGTATTTCCCTGATAACCAAAGTGACAAGCCACGATCGGGCAATCTGAGTATCCAAATCCAAAGCCTGGCCCCAGATTTTCCCCCTGAGGTTATCGCCGGACTGATCCAGTTTGTTGCCGATTGGGGAGCCATCGGCGCGAGGGCGCAAATGGGATTTGGGGTGATTGAGCTGGAGAGTGTTCGGATCAACACGCGGCCGCTTTATGACTGGCTCGTCCCTGTAGCCGGCAACCAC
>DSDT01000063.1 GCA_011048615.1 Chloroflexota bacterium
CCTCTCCCTGGTCGTAATCGAAGGGCCAGCGGAAGAGATCCACCGCATAGACCAAATAGATCGCCAGGTAACCGACATAGACCAGAACGGCCAGAACGATCAGGAGGAGGCTGACAACTCTGAGCGCTCGACGAGAGGGAGACAGATCGGTGGTGAATGACATCATCGGTATCATCGAGTCATCAGGCTGGGCGGTCGCCCAGATGGATCAGGACGCCACCCACAGCCAGAGCGAGCAGACCAAGCCCGATTCCAATCCGCTGCAGCGGCCCAAATCCACCCCACTGCCCGGCGCCAACCAGGTCGACCGCCACGACGCCGCAGATGAGGAGCACGCTCAATCCTACCATCCCTACCCCAAGTTGACGTTTTGTGACCATAGGTCGGTCATTATAGCACAGGGATACGGGGATGCAACCCTGGGAGCAGTGCATACGTATGAAGCAGTAGAACAGAATGCAGGGACGGGATATGAGGAGGCAACGCTGATATGGCGGAATCGGTTCGAGAAACGATGGAAGAAAAGAGCATGGACGCAAAATTTGAGTCGCCGGTCAACGGCGACCCCAGCCCGACGCTGACGAGGGAGTGGACGATGGCCGCGCTGGCCCACGCGAGTGTGGCGCTGGCCCTGGTATTCGGGACCGCCGGCGGCATCGGCGCGTTGATCGGTCCAGCAGTGGCGCTGGCGATGTACCTGGGCCAACGAGACAGATCCCGCTTCGTGGCGTTCCACGCGCTGCAAGCCTGTATCTACCAGGTGATCGGCATCCTGCTCTACGTCGCGTCCGCGGCGGTCATGGCGACCGCTGTGACCGCCGCGTGGACGGTGAGTGGCCTGCTCTCGGCGGTATTGATCGGATTCCTGCTCATGCCGCTGGCGCTGCTGCTCACCCTGTTCATGGTGATGGTGCTGGTCGGCGTCCCCCTGGTGTGGCTCGGCTACGGCCTATACGCCGCCTATCTGGTCTACCAGGGACGCGACTTTCGGTATGGGGTGATAGGAGAATGGGTGGAACGGGAGGTGAATATCTAATGCGCACGCGAGACCCTTTTGTAGCTTTGTCGTTGGAAATTGCCGGAGGATTTTTTGGCTTCCTGGGCATTGGCTGGATTTACGCCGGTCGTCCCACGATGGGCATACTACTGCTGGTCAGCTACTGGCTGCTGGATTGGATCATTGGCCTGGCCCTGACCATCTGTACTCTGGGCGCCTGGTGTTGCGTCTGGCCGGCGCAGAACCTGATCTTTGGCGCTGTATCTGGCTACCTGGTCTATCGCTGGATGGAACAACAAAACGCATAGCCTCGACGCAGCCGAGCTGGAAAAACGGCGCGCAAAAGCCCCGTCCCTGGCGAGAGACGGGGCTTTTGCAAAACGGCATCTCGAGTCCAACGAATCGCCCAGCCCGGGCTACTCTTCTCGCTCCTCCGGCTGCACGGCCTGGGCCGACACGGCACAGCGAAACCCGACGTTGTTGAAAAAGAGAAAATCCCCATCGAGGCGGGACGTACAGCGAGCCCGGTCCAGGCTGTTCGGCCACGAACCGCCCCGCAAGACGCGCCACCCCTCAGCCTCCAGGCTCTCCCGGCCGTCGTTCGCATCGTAAGGATAGGGACGGAACAGGCTGCTGGTCCACTCCCACACGTTACCCACCATATCCCCGGCCCCTACCGGACTATCGCCGGCAGGCGAGTACAGCCCGACCGGGGTCGTACCGCCAGCGCCGCTCTCAACGGTGTTACAATGCCCCGCGACGAACTCGTTTCCCCATGGCCAGCGGCGGCCGTCGGCGCCTCGAGCGGCTCGCTCCCACTCGGCCTCGGTGGGCAGCCGTTTGCCCGCCCACTCGGCGTACGCCCGCGCATCCTCCCACCGGACCAGCACGACCGGATGGGTTTCCTTGCCGGCCGGCGGTATCCGCGCGTCGGGGTCCCAGTTGTACTCGTCCAAATCGGCCCACTCGACCTCGTAACAGGGCACCGGATGTCCGGTCGCCTCCACGAACCGCCGGTACTCTTCCTGGGTCACGGGGTAGCGATCTATGTAAAAGGCCTCCACGTGGACCGGGTGAGCGGGGTGCTCATTCTCCTGCCCTGCGTCACTGCCCATCACGAACTCGCCAGCCGGGACGTGGACCATCTCCTTACCATCCCCTGCCCAGACGATGCTCGGAACGGACGATTCGTTCTTGTCAGTGTTATGGCTATCTTTAGGCATCCGTCAACCTCGCTTTACCAATTATCGTATCCTCGCACAATCCCCTCAGCGCATTAGGGGCGAGAGTCAGCCTTCTCCGCCAACGGTTCGACATCATAGACCAGCACGCAGCCCCCCAGCCATAGGTGATCACCCGGGCTCAACAAGCGCAATTCGCTGAGCTTGATAGCCACACCATTGACCCTGGTGCCGTTGGCGCTCCCCAAATCCTCCACGTAATGACGTCCCCCTCGGGCTACGATCTTGACGTGCCGGCGGGCGACCACTTGGGCCGCTTCTCCGGCGTCACTCAGGTCAATATCCGGGACGAGTCCAATTGACAGGTCACTCCGTCCAATCACCACTTCGCCCCATCTGGGCAGGGGGAAGCGCTGGCCTGTGAACGCCACCCAGACCCGAACGGAGGGCATTTCGTCACGCAAAGAGACGGGCATCTCGGGAATGGGGGTGTAGACAAACTCGCAATGTCCCAACGTCACGCGATCCCCTAGGCGCAGGCGCACCTTTTGACCAATCACCAATCTCACTCCATTGATCTTGGTGCCGTTGGTACTGCCCATGTCCTCAATCTCGTGTCGGCCATTAGAACACACGATACGGGCGTGACGACGGGAAATGGCGTAACTCTCCCGATCATCATAGCTCAAATCCACGTCTGGGGCTATCCTGGTCGCCAAATCGAAACGACCCAGTACAATCTCACCGTGCATCGGGAGAGCGATGCGGTGCTGGCCCTGTTGTGGGACAAGGCCATAACGGATCGGGCCCGTCTCTTCCTGACGCTCTTGGGCGGGCAAAGGAGACGTCTGAGGCTCTTTGATCGGTGAACGAGCCTCTGGAGAAAGCGGCGCGGGAGCCGGGGCTGGTCTGAGGGGCGGTTTCTGTGCTCTACCGACCTCGGCAGCACCGAGTTCGCTACTCAACCGCTGGCTCAGAAGAGATCGGCGCGTGGGCTTGCTCCCCTCCTGCTCCCGGCGAAGGCGCAGGCAGTTCATCTGCAACCGCCGCCACATCTCCTGGCTATCTGTGCCAGCGTCAAAGGCGCGCCGCATCATGATTCTGATGCTCGGAGCTTCGTTGCACTCTTGGATGCAGAGATCGCGGATTGCCTTGGGACACTCGCGGCAATTATATTTCAAGGCCCAACTCCCAGTTCCATCTTGTGAGTAACTTGACCATGTCACATTCAGCGCAAACAATTTTTCGGACACGGATTCACACAGATTTTCACGGA
>DSDT01000239.1 GCA_011048615.1 Chloroflexota bacterium
AGCAATTCCCGTTATGGAGTTCGTAGTAGCGACTTTAGTCGCTGTTTGCGCAATAGAAGCGACTAAAGTCGCCACTACGAACGTCAAATGTGTGACGGCGATGCTAAAACGGGAATTGCTGTCTCTGCTATAGTATCGCCCTGAGCGATGGCCTTGGCCGCGGCTAGGACCTGGAGGCCGGTGCCGAGGGTGATCTGACCGGCATCCAGTACTTTTACGGCGATGGATTCTGTGGCCTGGGCGGCCAACTGGGCCACGTTGGCGACGTTGCTCAGGGCAGATGATATGTGGATGGACAGGATCTCGCTGGTCCCCTCGGCCGCCAACCGTTCGTATACACGGCTAAAGGTCCCCGGTCCGGGAGCAGAGGTGGTCGGTGGGGTTTTGTACTGGGGTAGGCGGGTGTAGAATTCTTGGTATGGACATTTCGTTTTCCTCACGATGTCATGCTTGCAAGAATTTGATGATGATAGGATTGATCAACTCGGGCCGCTCGTAATGGGGGATGTGACCGGCCTGGTCTATGGGATGGAATTCGGCGTGCGGCACAGCCTCCCTGACCCGCGCGCTGAGTTGAAAGGGGATGGTGCGGTCCTCGCGTCCCCAAATCAGCAGGGTGGGGTGTTGGTGCTGGCTGGCCTGCCAGTAGACGCCCTCCATATTTCTGAGAGGCCCGTGCCGGATGGTGGACAGCAGGGCCCGTTTGAAGCCACGGTATTTCATCTGGGTACAATATTTCTCCTGAAAGCTTGGGAATTGGTCTGGTTCGTAGAAATCTTGGGTCTGACCGGATACCAGTGCCCTGTCTCCGAAGCGATCCATTAGCCACTCACCCAGGATCGGAACTTGCATCAGCCGAACCGTAATGGGAATTTTTATCGAGAGACCAGCCGGGGCGATCAGGCCGAGTTTTCGCACGTGATTCGGATGCCGGGCCGTGAATAGGGCAGCAATCGGCCCGCCCATCGAGAGGCCGATCAAGTCCGCTGGCTGTTCGATCTCGAGCGCCGCGAGCAGTGTCCATAGTTGGCGGTCAAACAGGTCTGCGTCGTAGACGACATTGGGGCGATCGGAGTATCCTCGACCGTACAAGTCGTATCGCAGGGTGCGGAAGCCGGCTTGCACGAGGGCGTCGAACGTAAAATCCCAGATAAAGTAGGGGGCGGAAAAACCGTGCACGAGGATGACGGGCTGTCCATCAAGGGGCCCGGCCAGCTCGTAATGTGTGATGCCTTCTGGCAGTGCTACGAATTGGCCTGGGGCGTTGGCCCGTGCCTGCGAGTCCAGGACCTGGGATTCCGTGGGAAAGTCGAGTACATTCATCATCGTGTCTTTTCGCTACGTTCATATGATAGCACGGAACGGGAAAGTGCCAATGGTTCACAGAGAACGCAGGACAGCAGGATTTACCGGATGGGGATGATTTCCACGTCGGGTTTCCCAGTGTCGAGGTAGAGGCGAGCGACGCTTTGTTGGTCCTGGACGCCCGGGCAGAGGTTGGGGCAGACGGCGCCAGGGTTGATCAACAGAGTTGATCCGACGTACTCGACGTGGGCCATGTGGGTGTGTCCAAAGACGATCACATCTGCTGTGGTATATAGCCGGGCGAGCCGGTGGGCGATGTGCTGGTTAAAGTGGTGGGTGCTGACCAGGCCCATCCCTCGGCCGATCAGGCTTATCCCCTTGGTAAAGAGACCGAGCAGGCCTGGGCGATGACCGTGGGTAAGTACCAGACGGTAGCCTGTGAGGCTCAGTTCAATGACCGCTGGCAGGATTGCTCCTCCATCAGAAAACTCGGTCAGGTGGATGTTGCCCCGCACTGCATGTACGGGAGCGAGGTCTTGTAGGGGGAGCAGAGCCGCAGGATCATCCACGTCGCCGGCGTGCAGGACCATGTCCACGCCGGTCAGCGCATCGAATACAGCGTCGGGAAGTCGCGGCATACGGTGGGGAATGTGGGTGTCGGAGAGCAGTCCGATGGTGGTGGTCATCAAAAGTTTCGAGTGACGATGGGCAGATAGATCACCTGGGGCGGGTCCTGGCCCTCGAGTTGCAGGATGTATTCGGTGTGGGGACCGGTCCAATCGTTTTTGTTGGTGACGCGTACATAGTAGATACCATCATCGGGGGACTGCCAGACGATGCGTGACGCGCGGCCCACGGCGTCGTCGTTTTCTGCCAGCAGGGTTTGGCCATCGGTATCAAAGAGCGCCAGGATGGTGTCGCATCGCTGTCCAAGGATGATGGTGGTGACGGTGTAGACACCGCTCGATTTAGCTGTGAATTTGACCCAATCAATGGGATCGTCGCAGAATTGGTGATACTGCAGCGTGCCGACAATAATAGT
Organism: Chloroflexota bacterium; assembly: GCA_011048615.1. GTDB lineage: Bacteria > Chloroflexota > Anaerolineae > B4-G1 > B4-G1 > DSDT01. Next base: position 2,348 of record DSDT01000239.1, read on the forward strand.
GCGGGCCAGGTCGAAGGTGTCGTCCTCTTCGTACAGGTCTGGGGCGCAGTAGGCCTCTATGTCGCCAAAGTTGACCAGGTACCCGGCTCCCAACTCGACGTCCACGATGTGGTTGTTGGGCGTGGTGGAAGAATAGCCGGCTGGGTCGGTCTCGGTGATGGTGTGGGGGCCAGGCGTCGTCGTGAAGAGAGTGTAGCTGCCGTACAGATCGGTGGTGACGGTGAGCTGCCCATCCAGCGTGATGACCACGCCAGAGATCCCCAACTCGTCCCTGGCCCAGATGCCATCTCCATCAATATCGTTGAACACGGTGCCATAGATGACGGCGAACTCGGAAGCGCTGGGCGCGTCGCCAAAGTGCACCAGGTAAGCGCGGCCAGGAAGCGTGCGCAAGTGGACCTCGTCCGGGGTGGTGGAGAAATATCCGGTGGGATTCTCCTCGGTGAATACGTGTATGCTGACGGTCGTAATAGGGAAGGTATAACTGCCGTTGAGATCTGTGGTGGTCGTGGTACTGTTGTCCAGTCTGATAACGACGCCGGGGATGCCCGGTTCGGTGGCGTTCTGTATTCCATCGCCATTGATATCTTCAAAGACAATGCCGTGGACGGAGGCAAAACCGACATTGGAGAGGGCGTCGCCAAAGTTGACGCAGTGGCTAAAGCCCAGGGTCACATTTACCCGCACCTGGTTAGGCGTGGTGGAAAAGTAGGTTGGCTCATCGGTGGGGGCAAGGGGGGCGTGAGGCTCATGGTGGAGGGCAGTGTTGGGCGTTCGAAGGTCGGTTTCAACCACGGTATGCACGCCGGCTGTCGTGACGGTAAAGACGTAGCCGCCATCCAGATCGGTGGTGGTTGTGACTGTTCCATCCAATGTGATGGTTACGCCAGTGATGCCCTTTTCCCCCGTATCCTGGATCCCATTCCCGTTGCCATCCTCAAACACGACACCGTAAATGATGGCGAAATTGGCCGGGTCGTCGTCGAGGATGGTAGCCTGGCCCAAGGCGGTGGAGATGGTGGCGTTGACGGGATTGAAGAGCAAGACGAAAAAGGTCTCGTCCTCCTCCTGCACTCGGTCGCCCTGGACGGG
>DSDT01000008.1 GCA_011048615.1 Chloroflexota bacterium
CAAGGACTACACCGGGGTCGGCGCCCTCCAATCGGCGCTGCTGATCGGGGCGCTGTTCCTCATCACGCTGACGGCCTACCTCTTGCAAGCCCTGACCCGTCCGCTGGTGCGCCTGTACGAGGGATACAGTTGGCCGCCGCCGCTGTTCCGCCGGGCCGTCGCCGGCGCGATGCGGCGCTGGCAGGCGCTCAAGGCCGCCCGGGCCGAGGCCGTCCATCGGAACGACCTGGGCCGCTACACCCACCTGCAGGACCGGCTGTACTATGAGTACCCGGCGGAAGCGTGGCAACTGCTGCCCACCCGCCTGGGCAACGTGCTCCGCGCCGCCGAGGGGTACGCGGGCCGGGTCTATGGGATGGACGCGCCGTTCTGGTGGCCGCGCCTGTGGCCGCTGCTGCCGGAGGCGGCGCAGGAGGCGGTGGAGGATGGGTTGACCACGCTGCTCTCGCTGCTCAACCTCTCCGCTCTGATGATCTATGTCATGGCCGACGTCGTGCTCTACTTGAGCGGTTGTCGAATCCCCCATCGCGCCTGGTGGGCGGCGGGGGCGCTGGCGCTCGGCGGGCTGTTGTGCTTCGCTGCCTATCGGGGCGCGGTGGCCCAGGCCCGGGGGTACGGCCAGCAGATCCGCACGGCTGTGGACCTGCACCGTTTTGCGCTGCTCGAAGCGCTCCACTGCCCGCTCCCCGCCACGCCGCTGGAAGAGCGGGCGCTGTGGGAACAGTTGGCAGCCTGGCTTTACAACAACGATCTCGGCGTGGCGCGCGGCCTGGCCTACGATCTGGGGTCGGCAGAGGCAGGCGCAAAGACCGAACCGTCTGCGGGCGGGGGCGCACCGTCCGCCCGCTCGCTGTGGGAGCGCTTGTGGGGCAAGTGATCCTTTTACGGCGCTGTGACCCACTTTTACCGGCACAGACGCGGGGAGAGGAACGAGAACCACGCCGCCGCCGGACGTCTCGGTTGAGCGTTCCGACGTTGACAGAACGAGGGTCGAGCCTGAATCCACGCCACGAGTCCTGGCGCGCTACTATGGCCGGGTGGAGATTGATCCCCAGCGGGTGCACAAGGATATGGGGGTGATCGTGGAAGAGGTCGTCCAGCGCCTCACCAGCCAGGTGGGGTGTGAGGTCGAGATCACGCTGGAAATCAGCGCCCGGCGGCCGGAGGGGTTCGACGAGAACACGGTTCGGACGGTCAGTGAAAACAGCCGCACCCTCAAGTTCGAGCAGTATGGGTTCGAGGAGGGGTGAGGGCCGGCAAGAGGAGGTAAGATCAATGACGACACCATCATCGTTGTCCCTTGACCAGGCGCTCGAACAGCTTCGTTCTGGAGAGAAGGGAGCTGCTGTCGCTATCCTGCGTCGCATTGCCCATCAGGAGCCTGGGAACGTCCGCGCCCTTCTCTGGCTGGGTGGCTTGACCCCTGACCTCGAGGAGGGCATCGCTGCTCTGGGACAGGTGCTGCGCCTGGATCCAGGCAACGAGGCGGCTCGAAAGGGGCTGGCCGATTTGAGATCCCGTCAGGAGGCCCAGCCGCCGCCCCCAGCCGAGGAGATCATCACCGGAGAAAAGATTCTCGCCCTCGCTGGCAGAGTCATCTGGACTTTCAAGGATCTGAATCGTCCCCTGGGGAAGCTGGTCGCAGAAGGCACGGTCACCGCCAAGGATTTGAACTGGGCGGTCCGGAGGGCCTACGATCCCACGATCAAGTGGGCGGCTGCCGTGCAGATCAAGGGGAATGACGTGAGGGGGATATCCTTGCCTCTCCGTCAGGCTCGCGAGGTGACCTGGCCCTTCAAGGACTTGAACCGTCCCATCGGTGAGTTGTTGGATGAGGCCATCATCTCTCTGCACGATCTGGCCTATGCCGTGGCCAATGCGCGTGACGCTGACGTCCGCGATGCCTCGGCGGTGATGGGGGTGGAGATCATCCGGCGGGATGGAACGCCGCCAGAGGGCGTGGAAGCTCGGAAAGCCCCGCCCGTCGTTGAGCAAGCCGAGAAACCTTCTGCCTCAGCTGCTCCGCCCGCCGTCGAACCAGACAGCGGACCACCGGCTGGACGGCTGCGCGTGATTCCCGGCAGCACCTACCTGGTGGAGCAGGCGGAACGCAAGGCGCGCCAGCGGACGATGCTCGGATGGGGATTGGTGGGAATGGCGTTCGTGGCGACAGTGTCTGGATTGACCCCCTTGATCTTGAGGATGCTGGGTGTAGCCGAACTCGGGTTTGGTTGGACTGTTGCTGGCTTGGGGCTGATGGGTCTCGCCTGGTACTTTTTGCCCCAGCTGAACGATCTTTTATCTGAGCAGAGGAACTTTGTCGCCGGGCGAAAGGGAGAGGATCGGGCGGCGCGGCTCTTCTATCGCCACTTGGACGAGCGGTGGGTGTTGTTTCGGAACGTGGATTTGCCCGACAATCGTGGGGATATCGACGGCGTGCTGGCGGGGCCGCGTGGGGTATTCGCGTTGGAGGTGAAAGCCTACACGGGCTACAATCGGAACATCGGCTTCAAGTGGCAGCGGCGGGTCTATGGGTTCTGGCGCAAGTTGGACCGGAATCCCTCCCGGCAGGCCAAGCAGAACGCGGCGCGGCTGGCCGAGTTCCTAAAGCACCGCGATGTCGACGTGTGGGTGGAGCCTCGCATTGTGTGGGCCGGGAGCGGGAAGTTGTGGCTGGAACGGCCAGCGGTGCGGGTCTGGCAGTTGAAGGACACAGCGTACATATTGGAGGATATCGAAAAGGGGAAGCTAGTTCTCCCAGAGACTGTGGCAGAGATCGAGGAAGCCCTGGCAAGGTAGTAGAACGAAGCCACTGCCAAAGATTCCAGTACAGCCAATGCTTGCGACCCGGTAACTACTCAGGCACAAGGTGCGACGCACTTGTGATTTTGGGGTTCATCCATTGCTATTGTCCTCTGCATCAGCCTGTTGGTGAGGCAAAAGTGCGTCGCACCTGAGTAGATACGCGACCCGCTGCCATGATCTTTGAGACCTCCAAAAGGACGCATGGGGAGAGGGTTTAGAGCGAGTGAGCCAAAGTCACATAATGCGCATTATGTGTTGACAAAAGGCCATTTTGGGGCCGAAATCGGGCCAAAATGGCCGTTTATCTCGCTCGAATCCATTCGCGTAACGCTCAGGCCTGACTGGGAGGTGTCCGATGGACCGATTTCTGGAGGCATTCAGCGCCTATTTGGAGGCGCAGGACCACAGCCCACACACCCTCGACGCCTACCGGCGGGACGTCGCCGCCTTCTTCGATTGGCTGCGGGGGAAGGTGGGGCGGCCCGTGCCGCCGGTGGAAGTCACGCCCTTCGACGTGCAAAAGCACCGCGATCACCTGGTGGCCGAGGGGCGCAGTCCCGCCACCGTCAACCGGCGGCTGGCCGGGCTGCG
>DSDT01000135.1 GCA_011048615.1 Chloroflexota bacterium
CCGATCCAGCGCGCCCCCGGCGCCACGCCGATGCCATCCTGGCCCACAGCGGTGCCGATGGTATGGGTGCCGTGGCCGTGGCCGTCCACCGGATAGAGGGTCCCGCCGCCGGTGGCGTCGTACCAGTTGTAGATGTGATTGGATAGACCGTGAGGACTGTAGCCCCGATAGCTGGCCTGCAGGGCCGGGTGCAGCCAATCCACGCCGGTATCCATCCCTGCCACCACTGCCCCGGTGCCAGAGATGTGCAGCGAGGCCCACACCTGGTCGGCGCGGATGTGGGCGACGCCCCATTCGGCGTCATCCATACCGACCGTGCGCACAGCAGCAGGCGTGTCCGGCGCAGGGCCGACCCACTGCCGCCACCGGTCGAGGCGCACGCTGGCGACGTCGGAGCGCCTGGCAATGGCGCGCACCGCCTCGGGCCGGGCGCGGACGGCGGCGCCGTTAAAGATCCAAAACGGCGTGTAGGACGCCACCAGCCCGGAGGCCTGCGCATCCGCCAGATAGTTCCGCAGCGCGGCCTGGGACCGTTCAGCGATGAATTGCAGCGTCGAGACCACGCGCGCGCGGGTCTCGGTCGCGTTCAGCGGGCCGGTCGCCGCCTCCGTGGCATCCACCTGCTCGCGCAGATAGACGATGACGCGCACATAGTCGTTCGGTTGGGCCTGAAGCAGAGCCCGTTGTAACTCCGGGTCGGGCGGTTCGCTCTCTGTTCCATCTGGAATGGCAAGGGAAACAGCAGCACCGACTGCCGAGGCGCGGGTATTTGCCACGAGCACAAAAACGAGTATGATAATACAGAGCAGGTACAGCGTTGTCTTTTTCACGTTTACTCACTTTATCCACGGGGGAGAAAAGCGGCCAAACAGTCGGGACAATCCAGACGCAATTGCAATGACCGCCTCGTCGCAAGAGAGAGGGCCATCACACCCCTCCCATCCGCTTGCACGATCGACCTACCGCAATTATACCATCAGCAACCCGACAATAAAAATTCTGGAGGTGACCCATGATCACGAACGGATTGGCCCGGACCCGCATCGCCCACTTGCCGACGCCATTGGAACCACTGCCCCGCCTCTCGGCCCGGTTGGACGGCCCCGAGCTGTGGATCAAGCGGGACGATCAGACCGGGCTGGCGACGGGCGGCAACAAGGCCCGCAAGCTCGAGTTCCTGGCGGCCGACGCGCTGGCCCAGGGGGCCGACACGCTCATCACCGGCGGCGCGGCCCAGTCGAACCACGCCCGCCAGACGGCCGCGGCCGCGGCCCGGGTCGGGTTCGCCTGCCGGCTCGTCCTGCGCGGCGCAGGGCCACCAGCGGCGCAGGGCAATTTGCTGCTGGACCGGCTGTTGGGCACGGAGATCGTCTGGGCGGGAGAGCGCCCTCTAGCCGATGTCATGGCGGCCGAAGCCGAGGCCTTGAGGAGCGCGGGCCGACGGCCTTACGTGGTGCCCTACGGCGGTAGCAACCCGGTCGGGGCCAGCGGCTACGTCGCAGCGATGGAGGAGCTGCTGGCCCAGTGCGCCGAGCAGCAGGTTCACTTCGACCACGTGGTCTTTGCCTCCTCCAGCGGCGGGACGCAGGCGGGGTTGGTGGTCGGCGCGCGGGCGTTGGGCTACCCGGGCCGCGTCCTGGGGATCAGCGTGGACCCGCCGGCCGACCGACTCCGTCCCCTGGTGTCCGAGCTGGCCACCGCCACGGCGGCCCACCTGGCGCTGGAGCTGACGTTCAACCCGGAAGAGGTTGCCGTGGACGACGGCTACCTGGGGGGCGGATACGGCGTGGTGAGCGACCTGGAGCGGGACGCGATCCGGACGCTGGCCCAGGCGGAGGGCATCCTGCTCGATCCAGTCTACACCGGGCGGGCCTTTGGCGGGCTGCTGGACCTGATCCGGCGGGGCGCGTTTCGGGCGGACGAGCAGGTGTTGTTCTGGCACACGGGCGGGACGGCGGCGCTGTTTGCGTATGGGGAGGTGGTGGGGGGGTAGAAAACACGAGGGCCAGACCGAATCGGTCTGGCCCTCGCTATGGGCGCGTGATACCGCTGGTATGTGCGGCTCTTCAACCACCGTTTTCACCGATTGTTTTGTGGTCCCTCCTATCACGCACCGATGTCATTTTTCAGGCCAAGGTCTCAGGCTCAATCATAATCTCCCCAGGGTGACAGAGATCGGACATTTGCTCCATTTCCCCCCTCGCCTCTGTCAGAGCCTACCGGCACACCGATCATCTCCTGCAAGGTCAGCTCTGACCAGGGAATCTCTATCTCTTGCCCACGCAGCATCGCCTCGCGGTGCCGCCGCTCGCGTCGTCGAGCGGCGGCGATGGCCCGCCGCTTGCGCTCGGGCGTCCACTCGTCCGTTGCGGCTCGAACTGATACAAGCCTGGGCCGGGCAATGCGAATGCTAATGCCGACGCTGAGCGCCAGCATGCTCAGTCCACCTGCTACGATGGCAGCCCATGCACCCCAGCGGAGCAACTGCTGCTCCAGAGCAGCCTGTTCCTGCTCGTGCTCCATCTGCTGCTGATGAGCTTCTTGCCGGTTTTTCAAATCCTGCTCGTGTCGTTGTTCCCGGTATCGCGCATCTTCTTCCAGCTTTTGTATTTCGATCTGCGTTTGCGCCGCCTGCAAGATCTCGTACTGGCGCAGATCCACCGCGTTCTCTTGGGCCTCCCGCTCCATCTCGAGCTGATCGCGCTGATACTCGGCGATGCTGCTGATGGGATGCACCAGGTCCGAGTCGCTCCATCCCAAGGCCAACAGCACACCAATCCCAACCAGCGCCAGGATAACCCCGACCACTTTGGACACTGACAAGTTGAACATCCTACACCTCCTCAGGCTGTATATAGAACCCCTCTCCCACCATGCGTCCCCAGTATACGCGATTCGGCGGACGTACTCAATCCGCCCTGGGCCACATTCAGGGGAAATGGACAAGACAGCCCCAAGGGGCGGTTTGGTTGACTGTGACAAGCAAGAGACAACCATGGGAAACAAAAAAGGACAGGTCAGTGACCTGTCCCACATCCGTTCCGCGAGGGTCGCTCAAGCGGGATCCAGCATCCCCAGCTCCCACAATTCCCCCAACAAGTCCAGGCCGCCCTGCCCGAAGCGGGCCGCCAGTTCGGCAAAGGTAGCGCGTCCATCGCAGGCTTCGATCACCGGGCGGGCCTCGGCCCGCACCGGCAGCACCTGTCCCTGTCCCAGCAGCGCATAGCCGAAGGATTCGAGTCGCATCCGCAGCGCCGCGCGGGGGCGCACGTCGGCGGGCAGTTCGCGCACTGACCGGGGCGGGGCGTACTCGGCCAGCGGCGCCCGACGCAGCGGGTCCCGGCCGTCGGGGCGCAGCTCCTGGATCGCCCGGCAGCCGCCGTGGCAGACGG
>DSDT01000292.1 GCA_011048615.1 Chloroflexota bacterium
CCCCCCAATCCCGGTGCCGACGGTGAGATAGACGAACGTATCCAATCCCTGGGCCGCCCCCCAGCAATGCTCACCCAGAGCGGCCCCGTTGACGTCCGTATCGAACCCCACCGGCAGATCGAACGCCCGTCGGAATGTCCCCACCACGTCCGTGCCACCCCATCCCGGCTTGGGAGTAGAGGTGATGAACCCATACTGGGGGGAGGCCGGATCGAGATCAACCGGGCCGAAGGAGGCGATCCCGATCCCGATCAGCACTGCCCGGTGCATCTCCAAGAACTCGACGGCGCGGTTCAGGGTCTCTTCCGGCGTCGTCGTGGGAAACTGCACCTCGTCCCGGATGTCGTCCGGTCCAGTGCCAACCGCACACCCGAATTTTGTTCCCCCCGCCTCGATGCCGCCGTACACGCTCATGCCTTCCCATTAGCCCGGCGATACCGCCAGCGCATCGCCGCCAGAATGCGGGGCATCAGGCTCGTGTAGAGCCAGTACCCCACGCGCGAGCCCGGATAATCCCAGGCCCCCACGTGCCGCACGAACTGGCCCCCGAACCCTTGCTTGAAACGGTACACTCCCCACAGCGGGTCGGATTCGTCCAACTCGTCCGGCGCGCCCCACATATCGTACCCGACGCAGCCCTGCTCCCTGGCCCACCGCATGCCCTCCCACTGGAGCAGATGGTTGGGCATCCTGTCCCGGTACACGGAGCGGGAGGCTCCGTACACGTACCAGGCCCGGTCGGCGAAATGGAACAGGATCACCATCGCCACCGCCTCCCCCTCCACCTCGGCGATCAACGGCTGGGCCAATCCGGCCTCGATAAAGGTGGACCAGACGTCGTGATAATACGCTTCGGGGCGGATGACAAACTCGTCCCGGCGCGCCGTCTCGGCATACATCTCGTACAACAGCGGCAGATCGTCCAACGTGCCCTGCCGCACCGTGACGCCCCGCCGCACCGCCAGCCGCGTATTGTAGCGCCACTTGGACCTCATCGCCGCCATCAGGTCGTCGAGGCTGCCCGACAGATCGAGCAGCATGGTGTTACGAAATTGAATCTGCTCGCTCGACTCGCGCCATCCCCGGCGGCGCAACGCCTCCACCAGCGCCGCCCCCTCCGCCGTGTCCAGCCGCACGTCGGGATCTATTTTGACGAACAAGGTCCCGGCGCGCCGGGCCTCGACCTCCAGGCAGCCCAACACCTGCTCCAAGAGCGCGGTGTCGGCATAATCCAACGCCGGCCCCTTGGACACGTACAACACCGCCCCCGGCCCGCGTCCCAGCCGCCGGGTCAACACCGAGGCCACCGCCCGGACCCGCTCCCCATCCCGCCACAGGCGACGATCCACCTGCCACCCATGCCGGGACTTGAACGCTCCCCACTCCCAGGTCTGCAAAAAGTGGCTCCGGGGCAGACCTGCCAGGGCCGCGTTCCACGCCTCCCGCGAGACGGAATCCGCAAGGCTCAGGGTCGCCATCTACCGCCGCGCCTTTGCGAGCGCGTATCCCACGTTCAATGCCCCATACCGCAGCGGCGCGTACACCCGGTCCCACGCCCCCACACTGCGCACCAGGTCGCCGCCAAACCCGCGTTTGAAGCGATACACGCCCCACAATCCATCCTGCCGGGCGGTAAACTCGTTCTCCAACACCATCTCCTCCTCGTCCGGGACACCCCACAAGTCGTAGGTCGTGCAGCCCAGCGACCTGGCCCACCGCATGCCCTCCCACTGCAGCCGGTAGGTGGGCATCTTTTCCCGGTGTTTATCCCCCGACGCCCCGTAAAAGTACCAGGCGCGCGGCGGCAGGGCAAAGATCATCACCGCCGCCACCGGCTCCCCCTCCACCTCGGCCAACAGCAGCCGCGCCCAACCCCGGGGCACGAACAACCGGTAGGCCGCCTCGTAATAGGCCGGATCATGCACGCCGAACTCGTCCCGCTCGGCCGTCGCCCCCATCAGGGCGTGAAAGGCCGGCAGGTCCGCCGCCACCGCTGCCCGCACCGTCACCCCCTTGCGAGCCGCCAGCCGCACATTGTAGCGCGCCTTGGATTTGAATCCCATCAGGATCGCCTCCTCGTCCGGCCCAATGTCCACCACGAGGGTGCAGCGCGGCTGGACCGCGTCGAAGGGGGAGGGCCGAAATCCCAACTCGGAAAGCAGCTCCCGGTGGTTCAGGTCGTCGGCCAGGTCCGGCTCGATGGTCAGCGCGACGGCCCCCCGCGCCCGGGCCGCCTCTTCCAGGCCCGCCAGCAGCGCCGCCGTCAGCGCGCGGTCGGCCCAATCTACCACCGGGCCCTTGGGGACGTAGGCCAGGCGGCCCGCTCCCAGCGGCAGGTCACGGTACAATATCTGCGCCCCGGCCACCAGGTCACCGCCCTGGAACAGCCCGACCCGCTCGGCCTGCCACCCAAACCGGGATTTGAGCATCCCCCAGGCACTGGTCTGGAGCACGTGCCCGTTGGGATGGCCCGCCACGAACTCGTCCCAGGCCTCCGGCGCGTCGAGCACCTGGCACACGCCGTCCCTCGCCCCCCTAGCCATCGCCGCCCCCGCGCTGCGCGACGATCAGCAGCCCGCCTCCCTTTTCGCCCGGCGGCACCTCCGCCTCGTAAAAAGACCGCCACCGCCGGGAGAGAACCCGCACCACGAGGCGCCGCAGCAGCGGTTGGTACCCCAGCCCCCGCAGGCGCGGCGAGGCCAACACCCGCCAGACCGACCGCCGCCTCAGCCCAAACCGGTCGTTCATGCGGTCCCACAGCCGCTCCACCGGTTCGGGAATGTAATATCGGGCCTTGACCAGCTCCATCCCGGCCCCGGCCAGCAGGTCCGCCCACTCCTCCGGCGTGTGGTAATGGTGGTGCTCCAACCAGCGGTCCACGCCGGCAGCGTAGGCCTCCGCTCCCGGCAGGTCTCCGGCCTCGGCCCGCCGCACGTACCCATCCAGCAGCGTGCGGAACCCGTCCGAGGGCACGGTAAAGATGAACCGTCCCCCCGCCTGCAGCACCCGGCCCACCTCACCCACAATCGGAACCGGATCGGGGATGTGCTCCAGGACGGAATTGCTGAACACCGTGGCAAAGGCACCATCCCGGTACGGCAAGCGGTGTCCGTCGGCCAGAGCCAGGTGACGGTACACGCCGGTCCGGGCCGCGCGGCGCAGCTGCTCCTCCCAGGGATCGAACCCCGCATCCACCGGCGGCTGCGAGTCGGCTACCCCAAAGAGCGCCCCCCCGATCAACCCGTCCCCGCACCCAAAATCGAGCAGCGGACGGTGGTACTGCTCCGCCGCCGCCGTGCGCAGCTCGACCGCCCGCCACAGTGCCACGGGCGGTGCGAACCAGTATGCCCTCAAGAGAGCGGCAAGATAATCCTGTTTCGATACCATAC
>DSDT01000127.1 GCA_011048615.1 Chloroflexota bacterium
ATGCGCTGTATGGCTTTACGGAGGAGATCGCCATCGTGGAGAACGCCTGACCTTGGCTGTGGCAGTCGGTTGCGCGGCGCGGGTGAAGGGGTATAATGAGGATACCTTGATGCAAATGCAACAAGACGTCTTTGCGCCATCGCTGGGCACACACAAGTTGAGTGGGATACTCCGAGGTTTGCGCGCGTGTAGTTGTGGCTACAACTGCCGCATTGTGTTTTCGATTGAACGGAATCCTGTTGTGGTTACGTCCATGAGCTATATCGAAGCGAATGCCCAAGGGCGTGCACGGCTGCGGGCCCTGGTGAGTGGATTGACCGATGAAGAGCTGGCCTTGCCGGTCGGTGACGGCTGGACCGTGGCAGCGATCCTGGCGCACCTGGCATTCTGGGATCATCGAGTGCTCGCGTTGATCGTGCGTTGGAAAAAGGCAGGGGTTGGACCTTCCCCAATCGACGTTGACGGCGTCAACGATGCCGCAAAACCGCTCTGCCTGGCGATACCTGTTCGTGAAGCGGCCCGTTTGGCGCTCGATGCAGCGGAAGCGGTCGACGCTGAACTCGAGAATTTGCCCGAGAATCTGAGGCCAGGGATTGACAAACTGGTGCAGGAAGGCAAGCTCCGGCTAAACCGGTCCATTCACAGAAATGAGCACGCGGATCAAATCGAAAGGGCGCTGGCAGACCGCCGACGCTGCCCACTATGACCGAATGATCGCGTTGGTGGAGCGCACACCAGACGCTCGCTGGCTGTGCCAGGTGGCGACCCAGACAATATGATCCCATGGAAAGGAGACACAAGATGAAACTCGAAATGTCCAGATCAGTTCTCGTGCTAGCCCTGCTGGTGGGGTTGAGCGGGGCCATCATCGTCGGCGGATCCTTGGTCTCGGCCGGCGAGACCCCGGCGACCGGCCTGGCAGATCGAGCCAGCGTCCAGGCTGTGCAAGCGCGGCGGCCCCTCATCGTTGACCACACCTGTACGGATATCACCGCCGTACCACAACGATGGATCCAAGAGGCCAAGCGCACGCTGCACATCGGGTACGGGCACACCTCGCACGGCAGTCAATTGACCAGTGGGATGTCTGGCCTGGTGGCCTTTGCCAACGGTGGGGGCCTGGGCCTGGCGCTGCCAGAGAACATTTTCCAGTTCAGTCACAGCGGGAACTCGGATGGGGCCTACCTGCATCTCTTTGAGGGGGACGGGTATGGGAGCGGCGACCTGGATCACGACTGTGGCTACTATCCCAACTGGGTGGAGGAGACGCGAGCGTATCTCGGCACCCCGGATCCGGAGACGGGGCGGGGCCAGAATCACCCCGAGATGAACGTCATCATCTGGTCCTGGTGCGGCCAGGCATCCGGCCGGACCGAGGAAACGATGTTGAGCACCTATCTGATCCCCATGTCCGAGTTGGAGACGGACTATCCGGGCGTCACGTTCGTCTACATGACCGGCCACGCGGACGGGACAGGCGAGGAGGGGAATCTACACCTCCGTAACCAGCAAATCAGGGAGTACTGTATTGCCAACAAAAAGGTGCTGTTCGATTTTTACGACATCGAGCTTTACGACCCGGACGGGAACTATTACGGGGACAAGGCCGTCAATGACGAATGCTATTACGACTCTGACGGCGATGGCTCGCGAGACAGGAACTGGGCCGAGGACTGGCAGAATTCCCACCCCCAGAACGTGGATTGGTACAGTTGTGGCTGCGCTCACAGCCGACCGTTGAACTGCAATCAAAAAGCCTACGCTGCCTGGTGGCTGTGGGCCAGGCTCGCCGGTTGGAACGGCGGCGGTCCGCACCTGACCGCCTCGACGGACACGGCTGTTCCCGGCCAGACCATCACCTACACCCTCGTCGTTCAGGACGTTGGCGCACCCCTCACCTCGACCGTCTACGTGACGAACATGCTGCCGATGGGCCTCTCGTACCTGCCTGGCACTCTCGACGCCACGGCGGGCATCGTCGAAGACGGCGATGCGCCCACCCTGCGCTGGTCCGGCGTCCTGACTCCCACCCCGGTCGTCACCGTCACCTACGCCGTCACCGTGAGCGCCGCCGCGCCCCAGGTCATCACCAACAGCGCCGTCATTGTCGTGCCGGGCTACCCACCTGTCACCAGCACAGCCACGGTCACCATCACCTGGCCGGCCGACCATCCCGACCTCGGCTCCTCCTACAAGGCCGTCTTTCCCCCATACGCCGACTATGGCGAGCGCCTCGTCTACACCATCGGCATCCAGAACAGTCCCGGCCCGCTGTCCCAGACCGTCCTCTGCACGGACACAATTCCGGACGGACTGATCTATGTGCCGGGCACCCTGACCGCTACCGTCGGCGTCGTCACCGACACCTACGCGCCCACCCTGTACTGGTCTGGCATCCTGACCCCCAGCCCGGCCATCACCCTCACCTACGCCGTCACCGTGATCCACCCGAGTACCGGTACCGTCGCTTTCCCCCTGGTGAACACGGCCGTCATCGTCGCGCCAGGTTATGCACCGCTCACCCGCACAGTCACGGTGTTGACCAACCCTTATCGGATTTTCCTGCCGCTGGTGCTGAGGTCCGGGGTCAGCGGCACACTGATCTGGTAACGTTTCGAGGCTGATTGCCTACGGTGGCAAGAAGGTAGATTAGCCGCTTTGGTCACCTTTGACCGGGACAAACTGCGCGGCTTTTACTTTTCCTCCGCGATGGTCACCCGGACCGCTGAGAGCGTGTGCGGCGATGCAGCCCCGGTGCGGCGGAATCCGATCACCTGCAGCGACATCCCGTGCGCAATGTCCTGGAACTGGGCCGCTGTGCCATCGGGCCGCTGCACGATAGCGTTGTCCATCCAGGGGATGTGCCACTGCTCGTCGTCGGCATCCTCCAGCGTGACGACCTGCACGCTGGGGGAGTTGTCCATCACCGTGCCGGTCACCGTCACGACCTCGCGCATCGTCGGCGTCAAGTTCCACGGCGCAGTCTTGGGCAGATAGTCGCTCTCGCGTCCCTCGGTGTCTACGAAATGAAGCGTCGCCGTCAGCGGAGCAGGCCCGGGCAGGTGCACGACCTGGTAGCCAGCATCGGTCGGCTCGACGGTGACGGTGTAGGCGTGGCCTGCCTGCTGGGCCGCGATCACGCGGTGGTTCAACACCCACACCTCGATCACCCGGCCCTGGCCGATGTCCAGCGCCCGTTCCCCCTCGCAGACGTAGTCGTCGTTGGCCGTCCAGAGACCGTGCCCCGGCCAGGCGTCGAACATCTCGCTGTTGCCGCCCAGGTAGCGGTAGAAATTCTGCTGGAACTGCCACCACAGCATCACGCGGGGGATAGCCTGGCGGCGAGGCGCGTTCCACACCATCTCGGCCTGCTCCTCCTCGTTGGG
>DSDT01000217.1 GCA_011048615.1 Chloroflexota bacterium
ATCGTTCCAGCACAGCCAGGATGTTGGGCAATTCGATATCCAATTGGGCGTAGCCTTGCAGAGACCACGCGTTCCCAGCACAACGTTCCACAAGCTCTTGGAAGAACATCGAAGGCTTCTTCTTCGTTCAACCCCTTGAGATGGATCGTCCACGCACGATCGAGCTTGGGCTCCCGCGTCGTGACGAGTGCCTTGGAAGGCTCTGGCAAGTCCTGCAAGAACTCGGTCACCGCCTTATCGCTGACCGTCTCCAAATTGTCTAGCAGCAGCAAGTATGCGCCAGAGCGCAGCAACTTGACCACGCCCTCTCGCTTTTCGGCAGCGGCTTTTTGCGCGATGCCCGGATAGTCCAGCGTACGCGCCACCGCGTCCAGCAGATTGTCCAGCGTCAAGTCACGGTCGCGGGCGCTGGCCCAGATCACACCATCGAAGGAAGCCACCTCGGGGGACAACGCCGTTCCAGCGCCGGCTCGCAGGCATTCGTAGGCCACTTCCAGCGCCAGCGAGGTCTTGCCGATGCCGCCGATCCCCTCGATGCTAACCAAGTACGAGCGCGAACACAGCGCCTGGTGAACGCGAGCCTTGTACGCCTCGCGGCCCACGAACTCGCCGCGACGTGGCAGGTTGTGTGGTAGTCGCGGTTCGACCGCAACCCCCGTTTCCAGTTGAGCCAGGCGGGCCTCCAACCGGGCCACCTCTTTGCGTTTCTCGTCCAGCTCGATCACCAGGTGCGAAGGAATCGTCAAGACCGTAAAGCCGGCAGCCTGGCCTTCCAACACGGCGAGCGCCTGCCGAGCGCGATTCAGCGTCGATTCCAGGGTTTCGCGGTCTTGCATTCAAGCCTCCATCCGAGAGCTTGCCGTCATCGGTCGTCGATCACCGGTCGTCCGCCAGCCGAGCCAGGACAGTATATATTACCCCAAAATCGCCAGAAGGTGTTTTTTTCTATGGGTTGACTTTTCCTCAAACTGGGCGTGTTACTTGGGTTGAGTTTTTACGGGAGACTTGTTGCGGAATCCCCGACAATCTCGGACTTGTCAACCACACGTCATCGGTATATACTCGAGTCGCGTAACCACTCACAGGTGCGACACACCTTGAGGCAGTTACCAAGTCCAAACCATACCGATAGTGAAAGAATAGAGACAAAAGCTATGAGCACCATACAGCCAGAACATACCGAGAGTGAACGCCCAGACAGACTTCTACCGGCGGAGACGCCCGAGGCTATCCCCAGGCGCCAAAACGTGCTAGCCGAATGGTATGAGCGGTTCGCCGTGTATGCACAGCAGCGACCGTGGTTGGTCGCCTTCGTACTGCTCACCCTCGGCATCGCCGGCCTATCAATGATCGGCATCTCTGCTCTGGCCGGCAGCACTCCCCCTCTCCCGGCAGTCGGACCGACCGTCCAACTCGCGCCCATCGAGGGCGGACCTGGCACTCTCGTCGTCGTCACGGGCACAGGCTGGCAACCTGGCGATACCGTTTTCCTGCGGCTGGAGCACCCCACTGCCGACCCTCCTCAGCAGCACCCCCTCGCCTACGCCACCGTGTCTGAGGATGGCAGCTTTTCCGCCCCTTTCCTCTTCCCCTCCGATCTACCCTGGACCGACCTGCCGCGCGTGCCGGTGATTGCCCAATCCCTCACGACCAACGATCAAGTCGTCCTGGTGTTCCGGGTATCGTCTGCAGCGCTCACCTCCACGCCGACCTCCACCACGCCGACCTCGACCCTCACCCTCACCCCCACCCTCACGGCAGCCCCCACCGCGGCGCCGACGGTAACACCCACGCCAGTCACGGGCTGGCGCGGTGAATACTACAGCAACCGCGACCTGGCGGGGCAGCCCACGTTGGTACGCACCGACGCCGCGATCAACTTTGACTGGGGCAGCGGCGCTCCAGCGGCCGATCTGCCAGCCGACGGGTTCTCGGCCCGCTGGACCCGCACCCTCCCATTCTCCGCGGGCACCTACCGCTTCTACGTCCGCAGCGACGACGGCGTCCGGGTCTGGGTCAACGACGAGATGATCATTGACGAGTGGCGCGCCGGCTCTCCCCTCACCCACATCGCCGCCCGGACTCTGGGCGCAGGCGAGCACACGCTGCGGGTCGAATATTACGAACACACAGGTATGGCCAGCCTGCACCTATGGTGGGAGCGGGATGGGGACTTTCCCCAATGGCGAGGCGAGTATTTCCCCACCCCCAACCTGACCGGCGCGTCGGTGCTGGTGCGCAACGACCCGACCATCACCTTCGATTGGGGACAGCATGCGCCGGAGGCCGATCTGCCAGCCGACGGGTTCTC
Organism: Chloroflexota bacterium; assembly: GCA_011048615.1. Classification (GTDB taxonomy): domain Bacteria; phylum Chloroflexota; class Anaerolineae; order B4-G1; family B4-G1; genus DSDT01. The sequence goes on from DSDT01000217.1 coordinate 2,312, forward strand.
GGTGCGTTGGACCCGCTTTCAGCACTTTGAAGAGGGGCTGTACCGCTTTCACGCCCTGGTGGACGACGGCATGCGGCTCTATGTAGACGACGTCCTGGTGCTCGACGCCTGGCAGGACGGCGCCCGCCGCCAGGTGACGGCCGAGCGCACCATGTCGGCCGGGAACCACAACCTGCGCGTCGAATACTATGAGAGAACGGGGAATGCGCTGATCCACGTGTGGTGGGAGCAATCAACCTCCTACCCCGATTGGCGAGGCGAGTATTGGTCCAACCGCGGCCTGGACGGTCAGCCCACCTTGGTGCGCAACGACGAGGCCATTGATTTTAACTGGGGCTGGGGTTCTCCCGCGCCGGAGATACCGGCCGACAACTTTTCGGCCCGTTGGACCCGGCTGGTCGAGTTCGAAGCCGCCACCTACCGCTTCCACGCTGCGATGGACGATGGGGTGCGCCTGTGGGTAGATGATCAACTGCTCATCGAAGACTGGCGCGACGGCGGACCCAGCCAGTTGACCGCCGAGTTGGGATTGACCCAGGGGGAACACGCTCTCCGGGTGGAATACTATGAACACCTCGGCACCGCCCAGGCCCGCGTCTGGTGGGAAAAAGTCGCATCTCCCACCTATCCCGATTGGAAGGGCGAGTACTGGTCGAACACCAGCCTGAGCGACAGTCCGGCGCTGGTGCGCAACGACAGGGCAATTGACTTTCACTGGGGATCTGGAGCACCCGCCGTAGGGCTGCCGGAGGATGAATTCTCGGCCCGGTGGAGCCGCACGGTGAATTTCGAGGCCGGCGTCTACCGCTTCCGTGCCCAGGCCGACGACGGGGTGCGCCTGTACGTATCGGGGAATCTGGTGTTGGACGAGTGGCATGCCAGCGATGGGGCGCAGGTGTACACCGTGGACCTGGCCTTGAGCGGCGCTCATCCGCTGCAAGTGACCTACTACGAGTCGAGCGGCAACGCCCTGATCAAGGTGTGGTGGGAGCGAATCGGCGATTGGCCGACCGCCACCTCAACACCCCCATCCACCGCCACTCCCACCC
>DSDT01000402.1 GCA_011048615.1 Chloroflexota bacterium
AGTCTTGCTCTTTGATGGAACGCAGATTCACGCAGAAGAACGCAGATCAATCGATAAAAATCTGCGAAAATCCGCGTCCATCTGCGTCCCAATTCCGAAAATCGTAATTTGCCAGAGTCCAGTCGACATTATACTGTCGCTCCGCAAACCAGCTTACCGCCACTAAATCTATCTCAAGTTCCCGCTCGACACAAAACGCGTCTTTACTTTAATCTAGGCTGCCCTTGCATAACGATCGAGGAGAGGGGGGGTGAGTGATATACACTAGCGGAAATCTGTGAACACAAAAACTCGGTGATTTCGAGTCGGTAGGAACTCGCTAGACCGTAGGGCGGGGTTTTTTGTACCGCCGTCTCTACTACCTGTAAGGAGGACGCAAAAATGTGTGAAATGTCTTGGAACGTCAAGCAGTTCAAATTAGGGGGTCTCTGGCCCTGGCTTTAGGGCTGCTCCTCGCTCTGGGAATGGGGATGGGAATTTTCCTTCAGAGAGGTTCATCGGCGCAGGCACAACCGCCCTTGGACGTCGGTATTCCGCCCGATCTCTTGCAACGGGCGGCTGCGGCTGTCGAAGCGCCGGCCGATCCGGCGCCGCCCGCGGCGACAGTGCCTGCGGCGAATAGCGTCTCTCCTCGGCTCCAGCCCCGCGCTGATGCCTACGTCTACAATCCGCTCCCGCAACGCCCGCCGGCGCTCCCCGGTCTGGCGAGGATGGACAGCACGCCGCGTGCCGCTGGCGCGCCGCAGTTCACCGCCGCTGCACCGCTCGACGCCCTCGTCCTCGTCCCCAACACCTCCAATGCCCCTGATGCAGTTGGCGCGCAGATCCTGGCGCCGCCCCTGTCCGGCAGCGCTGATTTCGTCGTCGGCCTCGCTTCCGACCGGGTCTGGGGCCTGGTAGACCCCGGCGCGACGGTCACCGTCACCGTCGACGGCATCCAGATGGGCGCCGCCCGCGCCGACGGCGTGGGCTTTTTCTGGACGACGCTCTACGACGGCGACGGCAATCGCCCTGGACTGAGCGGCGGCGAGGTGGTCGCCATCTACGCCGACGGCGTGCCGGTCGCCGGTACTACGCTGCGCGCTATCAGCGGTGTTGTGGATGTGACCGCCGACATCGTCACCGGGACGCTGGGCGGGGGCGGATTCCCCATCAGCGTCACTGTCTATACCCTGGATGATTATATGCCTGAGGCAACGCTGACCACCTACAGCGTCACCGTCAGCACCGACGACAGCGGCAGCTTTGTCGCCGACGTGAGCGGCGGCTGGGACTTTGTGGGCTGGGATCACGCCGTCGTCGCCTACGTCGAAGGCAGCATCGAGGTGCAGTGGCCTGCCCGCCCACTCCACACCTTGATGGTGCGTCCTTTTCCCTGGAACTGGGTCTTTGGCGTGGCTGCGCCTCACGAGTTGCTCACCGTCACGCTCTATCTCTCCGACACGGCAACGGTAAAGGAGGCCATCACGACGACTACTGACCTCAACGGCTTTTACTTTGTCCCGTTCTCCGAATCCATAGACGAGACCGACGTCGTCGCGTTGGCGCGCGCAGGCTGGCCGCTTTCAACTCGCGTCATCGATCGGTTGACGGCCTCGGTGGATGCCGACAACGATCGGGTCACCGGGCAGGCCGCGCCGGGCGCGACGGTGATGGCCCGGCTGGAGCAGGGTATCACGGCGCAGGGCCCGCGCAGCGTCAATGTGCAGACCACCGCCGACGCGGCTACCGGCCTCTACACCATTACGTTTGCCGGTGTGGCCGACCTGCTGCCCGGCGTCAACATTCCCGTCTTTGTCGACGACGCGGAAGGCGACAACCTCAACGTCCGCGCCATCGCGCCGCTGGTTCAGGTCAACCAGACCTGGGACGAAGTATCCGGCAATGCGCCAGCGCCGCCCGGCCCGCTGGCCGAGGGCAGCGTGGTGACGCTGACGGTGAACGGCGACGTCTTTGTCGGCGGGATGGGCTGGCACGGCAGCTACTACTTCGGCCGCGACGATGGCCTGCCCGACATCGGCCCCGGCGACGCGATCACCGTCGAGGCCGAGGGCTATGCCTGGCAGGGCGTCGTCCACGTGATGACCATGACCGTCCAGCACGACGCCGCCAACGACCGCTTCACCGGATCGGTGGAAGAGCCGACCGACCGGGTCGAGATCTGGGCGCGCCAGTGGAACGGTGGGAGCGACCGACCGCTCTATCCCGTGGGCGAGAGCATCAATATGTTGGTCGCCGCCAACAGCCCCTTTACTGCCACGCCGCCGGGCTTCGACGTGCGCAACGGCGTGCAGTACCACATCAGCCATCGCACGGCCAACGAGTATCTGGAACGCATCTCCGGGCGCACCAACCAGATCCGTGTCTGGCCGGATTACAACGGCGTGTCGGGCGAATTGCCAACGGGCGCGTACACCATCACCTTGCGCGATGGCGACGGCGGCTTCAAGGCGCAGCTCACCGGCAGCTCCGGGGGCAGCATTGGATTCCGCCACTTCGGCGAAGTTGGCGCCGAGTTGGAGCTCGGCGATCAGCTCCAGGTGCAGGCCGCCGATGGCTTCGACCAGATCATTGATGTGCCCGTGATGACCGTCATGATGGATACTGCGTCCAACACCGTGAACGGCACAGCGCCGCCCAACGTCTTGCTCGCTCTCGAAGTGGGCAATGAGGGCATCGGCTTTGTGCCCACCAACGACGCGGGCGACTTCATCGTGGTCGCCGGCCAGCTCCAAATCACCTTCGGCGATGGCATCATCGAATGGGGCGACTGGGCACGCGTCTGCCATGCCAACGAAGATGGGAATATCGTTGGCATCTTCTACGATTGGCCGCAGATCACCGTTCGCACGTTCATGGACGGTCGCAACGACGTGTGGGGCAACAATGCTATCCCCGGCAACCCCATCCACGTCACCGTGACCCATCCCGTCAGTGGGGTGATCGCCACCGGCACGACCAGCCCCGGAACCGGTTGGGGCGGGCCGCGCTTTTACTATCTCGAGTTCGACGACGGTATTCTCGGGACCGGTGTCACAGTGACGGTCGATTGGGGCAATGACCTGGTAGACTTTGTCGAGGTCCTCGTTCTGACCGGCACGCCGGACCCAGACACGGATCTGGTCGTCGGCAACGCCCCGCCGGATAGCACGGTCAACCTTTGGGTAAACGACGTGTGGGGCAACGGCATGGACTTGTACGAGGTCGCGGTCGATTCCAGCGGCGTCTATACGGCCGACTTTGGCGCGAACGGCTGGGATATTCAGTACGGGGACAGCTTTAGCGTCTATGCGCCCACCCGGCGCAACCACCAGCAAGAGTACAGCTTTTGGCTGCCCTACGCTGA
>DSDT01000407.1 GCA_011048615.1 Chloroflexota bacterium
CCTCTCGACCTGGGCCGTCGCGCTGTCGCCGATGCCCTCATCCGCGCCCTCCGCGCTGACGTGGCTCTCTACGCCTACCACGCCGCCGCGCGCACCGTGCGCGATAGCGCCGATCTGCTGAACGAGTTTCTGCCACTCGAGCCGCTGCTGGGCGTGCTAGAGTACGCGCACCAACGGCGGAACTTTGATTTTGACGACGCGGCGGACACTATCGAGCGCATAGCCGACCCGGTCTGGCGCGAGCGGGCGCTTGGCACGGCGATCGGCCTGGGGAAACACGAGCGGGCCTGGCTGTTGAGCGAAAACATCCACAACGTCGAGACGGCCTACGAGTTGGGACATCTGTTCGATTTCGTCACTCGCGTCTTTCAGTTTGTCGAGGGTGCGCTCCGTTTTCTCGCTCTAGACCTGGGCGTCCAATTCGTGGATAAACGAGACCGCCCGAACAAAGATGGAGAAAAGATCGCTCCCGCGTGGCAGCAACAATACCAGACTCTAGTCGAGGATATGGCCCGGTCGGGCGTGGACGTTGCCTACGGCGCTAATCGCACCGTGTTGGCCGCCATTGCAGAACGATTGTGTACTCGACAAGACGACGCGCCCCGTCGTCAGGCGCTCGAGGCACTGAAAAAACTGGAACAGGTGGGCAATTTGCGCAATCGGGTCGTACATCGTTACCATGCGGTGACGTTGGCGTTGATACGAGATACCTACTATCCATCCAAACGAGACCGCAAGCGGCATCCGCCGGAGGAGACGGCGGAAGAGATCATCGCGGTGATGAAAACCGTCTGGAGCGCCGTCGCCGGCCGACCCTTTGCCGCCGCAAATCCGTACACGGCCATCAACCAATTGATCCTCGAAATCCTGAATGTGTAACCAACGACTCTTACAGGAGGGCCGATGGGTTTCCGTACCGAACAGGCGATGAATCACCTTCAAGCCGGTTATGAAACGTCAATCGTGGGATTCCAGCAGCCAATGAACCCAGGAGAGGTCCTGTTTGACTGTGTTGTACAGCCGTTCATCGGCCGTTCAGAAGGGACAATCGAGGATCTCGGCCAGGGCCAGGTAATGAGCATCGTAGGCAGCCGGGCGATAGCTCATCGTCCCGCTCCCGGCGCAGTTGGTGGAGCAGTTCGACCGAGTTTACATCCTCGGCCTGGCGTTCGGCGCGGATGTGCTCGCCCAGCGCACGGGCGTTTTCCAAAGCAGCCAGACGCTGCGACTTGGCACCGCCGACTTGTTCCAGCAGGTGTAAATCATGCAAACTGACCAGAACCGCCTGGGGTTTACCACGCGATGTGAGAATGATACGCTCACCGTCAACAGAGACACGCTTGATCCATTCCGCAAGATCGCGTTTCACGTGGCCTATACCGACAGTATGTATCGTCATTCCCCTTCACTCCATGCCCATTACTCTGATACATCAGCATCTCGATTATACTATAACCATCCCCCAAGGACAAACATAGAGCGCGATGCATTTTTTATGGACGAGTTCAACCTATGAAAGCCATTGTATTCCTCGGTCCAACCGACTGCAAACCGACCACCTACGTTCACACCGGACGTGGATTCATCACTCGCTTCTTTTCCATCCCCTGGCTCGTCCTCCTGGTCGCCGCCTGGAACAAGCTCCCGAACTTGCGCGAGGTGGCCGAACTGCTCGACCTGCAAGCCCAACAGGACGCCGCTCGCCGCCGTCGCTGACCGCGCCGCTCGCTGCCGCACCTTAACAACCTAATACGTAACACGGATAACTGGCTTACGAATTCCACAGATGGACACGGATCGAGACACACATACGGAGTACAGATTATGCCACCACTCTACATCACCACCCAGGGCGCGAAACTCTGCTATCGCAAGCGCCGCCTGGTGGTGGAAAAGGTCAATCAACGCGGCGAAGGGGTCGAGGTCGCCGCTGTCCCCGCCGTCCACGTCGACCAGGTGCTCATCTTTGGCAACGTCTCTGTCACCACGCCGGCCCTCAGTTACTTGCTGGCGAGCGAGATAGATACCACCTTCCTCACCCGGCGAGGGCGGTACAAGGGCCGGTTGGTGGGGCCCTCCGGCGGCAACGGCCAACTCCGCATGCGCCAGTACCAGCGCGCGCTGGACGAGGAATGGGCCTTGGAGACTGCCCGCGCGATCGTGACCACCAAGCTCCACAACACCCGCACCCTGCTGCGCCGCTACGCCCGCCGCCGTCGAACCGCCGAGATCGGTCCGCCGCAGGAAACGGACGCGCTGGAATCGGCGGCCGACCAGTTGAGCGACCTGATCGCTCGGGCCGAGCGCTGCCGGACCGTGAACTCGCTCAACGGGGTCGAGGGCCGGGGTGCGGCGGTCTACTTTTCCGTCTTTCGCTGCCTGATCCAGGGGGAAGAGTGGGAGTTCGCGGGCCGCAACCGCCGCCCGCCCCGTGACCCGGTCAACGCGCTGCTCAGCTTTGGCTACACCGTGCTGACCCACAACGTCGAATCGGCCGTCCGTGCCGTCGGCCTGGATCCCTACATCGGCTTTCTCCACCAGGTGGCCTACAACCGGCCCAGCCTGGCCCTCGACCTGGTAGAAGAGTTTCGGGCCATCGTGGTTGATTCGGTCGTCCTCCGCTGCCTGAACAACCAGATCATCCGCCCGCGCCACTTTTACGTCACCCCTGACGGCGACTATCCCGTCATCATAGACGACGAGGGGCGCACTCTGCTGATCCGCGAGTTGGAGGCGCGTTTCAACCTGACCTTCAAGCATCCCGACACCGAGGAGACGGTCACCTACCGGCGCTGTTTCGAGCTTCAGGCCCGTCGCCTGGCCCGCTGTTTGCAGAGCGGCAAACCCTACCGCCCGTTCAAGGTTCGTTGAACCAGGTTTTGGAGGAGAGGATGAGCAATCAGTATACCTGCTACGTCGTGGCGTACGACATCCCGGACGACCGACGGCGTTCCCGCGTGGCCCGCGTGTTGGAGGGGCACGGGGAGCGGGTGCAGTACAGCCTCTTCGAGTGCCGGCTGACCGGGAAACAGTTCACGGCGCTGTGGAAGGAACTGGGGAAAGAGATCATGCCCCGGGAGGACAGCCTGCGGGCCTATCGCCTCTGCCCGGTCTGCGCCCGGTGGGTCAAGACGGTCGGCCGGGCGGTGGAGACGTCCGAGATACCCGAGGTCTATATCGCCTGATTGCGAACACCCCCCCCGCGGGAGGGTGAAAAACGGCCCTGCGGGAGGGGGTGTTCGCAGAAATTTGCCCTTTTAGCGAGGGTGGGGTATACTATGAATGCTTGGGAGACGGCGGACACCCCCAGATGTGGGTCAGAGCGTGGAGCGACCCCCAGGGGGCG
>DSDT01000234.1 GCA_011048615.1 Chloroflexota bacterium
CTGGGTCTTTGGCAGCGTCGCGGATCGCGTCCTGCGCGGCGCGACCTGCCCGGTGCTCTTGGTGCGGGCCGGACAGTCTCAACACCGCACGCCATACCGTCGCATCCTGGTACCCTTGGATGGGTCCGAGACGGCGGAGCAAATTCTGCCTTACGTGAAAGAGATCATCGGTTCACCTCCCACGTCTGCATGGAATGGGGTAGGGCATGGTCGGCCGAGCTGGGATCCCCCCCGGATGTTTCTCCTGACGGTGTTGACGACCGGGTTGGCCGATCGCACTTTGACTCTGTTGACCAGCTATCCCCCTGGGTTGCAGCTCGCTACGACTGCCCTACAGCAGGCTGAGGTCCAGTTGCAAACCTATCTGCGCAGCGTCGCCGCTGCCCTGCGGGAACACGGAGCGGCGGTCCACGTAGCGATTAGACGGGGATTGCCGGCTGATGAAATTCTGGCCTATGCGGCCGACATAGATGCAGACTTGATCAGTATGACCACTCACGGCTTTTCCGGCCCCAGCCGATGGGTGTATGGTAGTGTGGCGGGTCGGGTGCTGCAAGGGGCGGACTGTCCCGTGTTCCTGGTCCGTCCTCAATTTGAGCAAGGAGAAAACTAGACTATGGATATTGGCATACCCAAGGAACGCAGAGACCTGGAACTACGGGTCGGGCTGACCCCCTACGGGGTGGATCTACTGACCCAGGCCGGTCACATCTGCTACGTCGAGAAGGGGGCCGGGTTGGGTTCCGGCTTTACCGATTACCACTATGAAAAGGCCGGTGGACGCATCGTCTACTCTGGTGACGAGGTCTATGGCCGCTCCGACCTGGTGCTCAAGGTGGGGCGGCCCACCGAGGAGGAATTGGAATGGCTGCGCGAAGGCCAGATCATTGCCGGCTTTATGCACCTGGCCGCGGCCCGACGTCACAAAGTAGACGTGATGTTGGACAAGTATGTCACGGTCATCGCTTATGAGACGATCGAGCGGGACGATGGCACCCTGCCGGTACTGCGCACCATGAGCGAGGTGGCCGGGCGGATGGCTCCGCAGTTGGCGGCCACCTATTTGCAGTCCAACCACGGCGGGCGGGGCGTGCTCCTCAGCGGCGTCCCCGGTATCCCCTCCGCCCGGGTGGCCATCATCGGGGCTGGCGTGCTGGGCACTAACGCCGCCCGCAACTTTGTCGGCCTCGGCGCCGACGTGTTCGTCCTCGACCGGAGCTTGGATCGGTTGATGGAAGTCGACCAAGAGTTTAGTGGCTGCATCACTACCATGATCTCGTACCCTTTTAACGTCGCTCGCGTCGCCCGCTTTGCCGAGGTGCTGGTGGGCGCGATCCTGACGCCCGGCGCCCGCGCCCCCATCGTCGTCACCCGCGAGATGGTCCGCTCCATGAAGCCGGGCGCGGTCATCCTCGATTTTAGCATTGACCAGGGAGGGTGCGTCGAGACCAGCCGCCTCACCACCCTGCGAGACCCGGTCGTCATCGAGGAGGGGGTGGTCCACTTTTGCGTCCCCAACGTCCCGGCCATGGTGCCCCGCACCGCTACTCACGCCTTCAACAACGCAGTCTGGCCCCACCTGCGCTACGCCGCCGAGGTGGGGTTGGACCAGGCGATCGAGGACATCCCGGCCCTGGCGCGGGGCATCGCTATTCGGGATGGCAAGATCGTGAACGAGACCCTGGCTGCGGCCTTTTACGCCGGAAGGGAGGAGCGGCAATGACTTGGATGAAGACCTACCAGAGCCGCGTCACCACGGCCGCGGAGGCGATGAAGGCAGTCAGATCGGGAGATCGCATCTTTTTGACCGGCAACTGCAGCGTGCCGCAAAAGTTGATGGAGGCCTTGGTCGAACGGGCCCCGGAATTGGAGAACGTCGAGATCTGCCATGCCCTCACCATCGGGTCGAGCGATTACGTCGCGCCAGAGATGGAGGGGCACATCCGCGCCAACTCGCTGTTCATCGGCCCCAACGTGCGGAAGGCGGTGCAGGAGGGGCGGGCCGACTTTACGCCGGTACTGCTCTCCGAGTTCACGCTACTGTTCAAGAACCAGGTCCTGCCGTTGGACGTGGCCTTTGTCCACCTCTCGCCCCCAGACGAGCACGGTTTTTGCTCCTTTGGCATCGAGACCGGGCTGACCAAGACGCCGGCCGAGGCGGCCAAAATCATCATCGCCGAGGTCAACCAGAATATGCCGCGCTGTTTGGGTGATTCCTTCATCCACGTCAGCCGGCTAGATTACATCGTCCCGGTCAACTACCCGCTGCTGGAGCTGCCCATGTCGGAGGGGGGCTTGTCGGACATTCACGTCAAGATCGGGCAATACATCGCCGACCTGATCCCCAACGGCGCGACGATGCAGATGGGCATCGGCGTCATCCCCGACGCAGTGCTCAACTTTTTGCAGAACAAGCGCGACCTGGGCATCCACACCGAGTTGTTCTCGGACAGTGTGATTGACATGGTGGAGGCCGGTGTCATCACCAACAGCCTCAAGACGATCAACACCGGCAAGATCACGGCCGGCTTTATGTTGGGCACGAAGCGGCTCTACGACTGGTCCCACGACAACCCCCTGATCGAACTGCGGCGCACCGAGTACATCAACGATCCCTTTGTCATCGCCCAGAACGACAGGCAGGTCGCCATCAACTCGGCCATCGAGGTGGACCTGACGGGGCAGGTGTGCGCCGATTCTATCGGGCCCAAGCTGTATAGTGGTGTGGGGGGACAGTTCGATTTTATCTACGGGGCGTCCCGTTCCAAGGGCGGCGTGCCCATCATTGCTCTACCGGCCACAGCTATCATCAAAGGAAACGAGATCAGCCGCATCGTGCCGATGCTCAAGCACGGCGCGGGCGTCGTCACATCCCGCTACCACGTTCACTATGTAGTGACCGAGTTCGGAGTGGCTTCGCTGTACGGCAAGACGATTCGCGAACGGGCGCGAGAACTGATCAACGTCGCCGCTCCCCAGTTCCGGGAGGAGCTGGCCCACACGGCCAAAGAATTGCACTATCTATAACCCCACCCTGTAGGGCGGGGTTCTATGACTCTTGAAAACGTGTCGGTTATGGAAAACCGACCTACGTCTGTAGGGCGCGTTTCCATACTGGCTGTAGGGCGGGGTTCTATGACTCTTGAAAACGTGTCGGTTATGGAAAACCAACTTACGTCCTTGAAAACGTGTCGGTTATGGAAAACCGACCTACGTCCTGTAGGGCGGGGTTCTATGACTCTTGAAAACGTGTCGGTTATGGAAAACCGACCTACGTCTGTAGGGCGGGGTTCTATGACTCTTGAAAACGTGTCGGTTATGGAAAACCGACCTACGTC
>DSDT01000281.1 GCA_011048615.1 Chloroflexota bacterium
GGTGCGGCTGATAGTGGCCAGCCTGAAAGCGCCATTTGGGCCGCCGCTGACGGAGATGGACAAGGTAGAGGTGACACTGACGGTGGATGCCGGGGCGGAAGACGCCAAGGTGAAAACGCAGCAGGGGATAGAGAGCCTGCGACAGGGACAAATTCTGCGATTGACGGAGGAAGCACTGGAGCAGGGCGGTGTGCTGACGCAGGAAGACCTGGCGCGGGCGTTGGGAGTGCACCGGCGGACGATAGTACGGGAAGTGAAAGCGCTGAAAGCAGAAGGTCACTTGATACAGACGCGAGGGGCCGTGAAAGGAGTTGGGCGCGGGCAGACGCACAAGGTCAGGATCATCGAGTTGTGGTTAGACCGGGAGGGGTACGACAAGATCGCGCGGTGGATGCGCCACTCGCCGCAGGCGATCAAGCGGTACGTGAACACGTTCTTGCGGATCGTGGTGCTGCACCGGCAGGAGACGCCGGTGGAAGAGATCGCGTTTCTGACCCAGGCATCGGCGCAGCTAGTGAAAGACTACCTGGAGGTGTATGAAGCGACGATGAAAGTGCCGCACCGCCGGGAAAGGCTGGAAGAAGAGTTGGCACGGGTAAGTGCTCGGCAGAAACCTTCCTTCGAGGAGGGAAAAAAGGGGCAGGAGCAGCAATGAGCCAGGTGAATCCGTATGCCAGCATCGAAAAACGGACGTTTGAGAGCGCGCTGATGCATTTGTTGGAGACGGAGTACGGACTGCTGGGTGGACGGCGCATCCTGCGGCTGCTGGTCGAGGACGTGATGGGGCTGATGGAGGAGTTCTACCCGCCCACGGAGCAAGTAGGCAGCGGCGACCTGGTTTGGACGTGCACGGCGGACGAGGGGAAGAAAGCAGAACCGGGGAAACGTACCGAGGAATACAAGACAGTGACGGTGAAATTGCCCTGCGTGACCCGGGCCGATCTGCGGTCCCGAACTGACGGAAAGACACCGCGAGGCAAGACCCGCGCGACGGCCAAGTCACGAGACAAGAGACGGCTGGTGCGGATGGTGAAGGCGGCCGAGGAACAAGGCGGCTTGCTGACCATCGCCGAGTTGAGTGTCATCCTGAACAGATCCTACGAGGTGCCCCGGAATTACATACGGGAGTGGGAGGAAGAAACGGGCGAGTTGCTGCCTATGAAGGGCTACCGGATGGACCAGGGCAGCCGCCCGACGCACTGCAAGAGATCACCGATCCACAAACAGGGCGCGAGACGATCGAGGCCATCAAAGCCGTAATGACGTTTTCTAAAGACTGGCTCCCCTCAATACGCCAGCAAGCAGCCCCATCCACCTCTCCTCCAGAAACCAGTATAGACCAGGAAACATTCCTCAGGCAATTGCGCCAGCCCCCCCACCTCTCTCGGAGAAGCCACCCGGATTGCTCGCGCCATTACAGAGACAAACGTCAAGTAATCTATTGGACCCACTTCACCTGGTGGACGAAATTGACGAACTGGTGCAGCAACGGCTACAAGCCCAACCAGACCTGGCCGGGCGAAGTTCGTCTGGCCTCCGGCTTGGCCGGAGGTCTGCGCGTCTACGTAGACCAGCAGGTCTTTGACACGGTGGGCGACATCTCCGATCCCCAGATAAGAACGCTCATCCAGAATGCCATCCACGAGTGGGAAAGCCGCTAGCAGGCCGGAACACTATCCCATCTTTTTGCCAGCGCTACAAAACACTCGCCGGATCCACATCCACCCGCCAGCCCGGAGAGACCTGGATGGCGCGGAGGAACTCGGCCGGGTCGGCGTGGCGTAGGACGATCTGCCAGCGGTAGCGGCCCCGCAAACGAGCAAAGAAGGGAGGGGCAGGGCCGATCAGATCGGCCGGCGCCAGACCTCGCCGGGCCAACGCGCCGCGCAGAGCATCGGCCAGCGCCTGGGCCTCGGCCTGGGCGCGGTTGGGATTGGCATGCTCGTAGACCAGCTTTGCCAGGCGGCGGTAGGGCGGGTAGCCCTGCTCGCGGCGGAAGGCCAACTCGCGAGCGGCAAACCCGGCATAATCGTGGGCGGCGGCGGCGGCGATGGCGTGATGATCGGGGCGGTAGGTTTGAAGGATGACCCGCCCGCCCAACAAACCTCGCCCGGCCCGCCCGGCCACCTGAGCCAACAACTGGAACGCGCGCTCGCTGGAGCGAAAATCGGGCAGGTTGAGCGCGGGGTCGGCCGAGATGACGCCAACCACTGTCACCAGCGGCAGGTCAAGCCCCTTGGCGATCATCTGCGTGCCGACGAGGACATCGGCCTCGCCGTCCACAAATTGCTGGAGGATGTTGGCGTGGGCGGCGTGGGTGCGGGCGGTGTCGCGGTCCCATCGCACGAGGCGGGCGTTGGGCCAGTGCTCGCGCACGGTTGTCTCCACCCGTTCGGTGCCCAGGCCAAAGTAGCGGATGCGCTTGCTCCCGCATTGGAGGCAATGGTCGGGCTGAGGCTCGCGGTGGTTGCAGTGGTGGCAGACCAGGCTGGAGCGGGGGCCGTGATAAGTCAGCGGGGTGTCGCAGCGCGGGCAGCGCAGGACAGCGCCGCAATCCCGGCAGAGGACAAAAGTCGCGGTTCCCCGCCGGTTGAGGAAGAGAATGACCTGCTCGCCCCGGCCCAGAGCCTCGTCCATCGCCTGCTGGAGCGCGCGGCTAAAGATGGAACGATTGCCGGCGCGCAACTCGGCCCGCAAATCCACGATCTGCACCGGCGGCAGGGGTATGTAGCGGGCCTCAGAGGGGCCATCGTGCAGGTCTTGATAGCGGATGTGGGGGACGTGGTAGCGGGACTGGAGATCACGCAGGCGGCGGGTGTGGCCCATGATGCGGCGCGGCATCTCTAGCAGGTTGAACTCGCCCCGCTGGGCGCGATAGTACGATTCCAGACTGGGGGTGGCGGAGCCAAGAATGACCGTCGCGCCGGTCTGGCGGGCCAGTTCGAGCGCCGCCTCACGGGCGTGGTAGCGGGGGCGGGGGGACTCTTGCTTGTAACTGGAATCGTGCTCCTCGTCCAGGACGATCAACCCCAGCGGCGAAAGGGGCGAGAATAGGGCCGAGCGCGGGCCGACGACGATGTCCACCAACCCGGCGCGAGCGCGCCGCCAGGTATCGTACCGCTCGCCCTCGCTGAGCGCGCTGTGGAGGACGGCGACGCGACCGGGAAAGCGGGCCGCAAAGCGAGCCACCGTTTGAGGCGTGATAGAGATTTCGGGGACGAGGATGGCGGCGCGGCGACCTCGCGCCAGCGCCTCGGCGACGGCCCGCAAATAGATTTCGGTCTTGCCGGAGCCGGTCACCCCGTGGAGAAGCGAGGCTTGCGACTTGCAA
>DSDT01000114.1 GCA_011048615.1 Chloroflexota bacterium
TAGCCCCTGTGGGGCGGGTCGGGTGCGTCATTTGATTTTGTCCAATCGCATATGCCTCCGGGGACATTTTTTCGAGCCAAATGGGCGCGAAACGGCTCGTTGGATGTGGAAACTGGTTTTTGCCGGCAAAAACACGGGTTAAATTGAGGTAGGTTGAGCAAAAGTAGATGTTTGCCTGTCAGATTCAAATGACGCACAGTTTAGCCAGAAAATCATTTATGAGGCTCTGGCGAGTTGTATATAGGTCATGGCTATAGCTATAACGGCCTGGTGGACGACGTGCGCATTTGGAACGTAGCCCGCACACAAGCCGAAATCAGGGTCAAGATGAACCGGGCGCTGACCGGCAGCGAATCGGGACTGGCGGCCTACTGGCCGTTCGATGAAGGGACGGGCGGCACTGCCCACGACCAGACGGCCAACGGCAACGACGGCACGCTCGTCAATGGACCGGCGTGGGACCCCGACAATGGACAGATCCATACCCGCCGGGTCTCGAGCACCGGCGCGCTTTCCGGCGTGGAGCACTGGCTGTACGCGGGCAAGGATGATCGCTACGCCGACCTGGCCTGGACCGGCGACCGGTACATCGTCGCGTGGGAGAACGCCAGTAACAGCGGCGACGTCTGGGCCGCGTACATCAATGCCGATGGCGACTACGATCCCACCAGCGTCCAGGCCGTGGCTGTTACTGGCGCCAAGGAGGAGCAGCCCCAGGTGGCTTACAACCCCGACATCGGCAAGACGCTGGTCGCCTATCGCATCAACGGCGACGCCGTGCGCGGCAGACTGGTGCAGGGCTACAACATCTCCAATGCGTTCGACATCGGTGAGCGAGGGACCGACAACGCCCTCGATTACCCGCGCGTGGCCTACGACCCCGTCCACGCGAGCTGGGTGGCCGCCTGGAGCGCCAGGACCGGCGACGGGCGCTCCGCCGTCAACTTCCAGGCGCTGCGAGGCGACGAGCCAGGGCCGGCGCTGAGCTTTGACGGGGTGGTGGGAGATTACGCTATCAGGAACCCGCTCAACAACGCCCCTATCACCGAGACCACCGTCTCCTTCTGGATGCGCTCCGGCGACACGACTAATCAGGGTACCCCCTTTTCCTATGCCACCTCCGGGAGCGATAACGAGTTCCTGATCTACAATTACAACAGCTTTATCATCCACCGAGGCGCAAGTTATGTCGACACCGGCGTCTCGGCCAATGATGGTGAATGGCATCACATCGCCGTCACTTGGCGCGACTCTGATAACCAGGTCAGGCTATACAAAGACGGCGTTCTCGCCTACGACGGCACCCTGGTGGCCGGCCCAATGGTCGCTGGCGGTAGCGTGGTGTTGGGACAGGATCAGGACGGTGTCGCCGGTGGCTTCCAGGCCATCCAGGCCTTCAAAGGCTCCCTGGACGAAGTTCGCATCTGGAACGTGGTCCGTACGCAAGATCAGATCCGGGCGGATATGCACCGGACACTGCGCGGGGATGAACCGGGACTGGTGACCTACTGGCGGCTCGACGAAGGGACAGGCTCCACAGCTTACGACCAGACGGCCAACGGCAACAATGCCCTGCTCTACGGGCTGGAGTGGACGACGGACCGCGTCCCGTACCCCGTCTACAGAGCCGGGTCCCGGCAGCAGTACACCTGGCCGTCGGCGCTCTCGCCCCAAGGAGATTCCCTGGCTTGTGCCCCAGCCTTAGGATCGCGTTTGCTCTGGCTGCGCTTCGACGAAGCCCCCGGCGCAATCAAGTTCTCCGATGACTCCTTCAACAGCAACGCCGGTTCCTGCGCTGGGACGACCTGTCCTGACGCGGGCGTCGTGGGCCACGAGGGCGCAGGGCTGCGCTTTGATGGGGTGGATGACTATGTCGATCTGCCAGACACTCTCGATGACGTGACCGACTTTACCTTCGCGGCCTGGGTCCATTGGCAAGGAGGTGGCGCCTTCCAGCGCATCTTTGACTTTGGTCAGGACGCCAACACATACATGTATCTGACGCCGAGTGATGGAACATACATGCGCTTTGCAATCACGACTGGGGGTGCAAACGCAGAAGAGCGGCTCACCACTGACGCGCTCCCCACGGGCCAATGGGTCCATATCGCTGTTGTCCTGGACGGTGTCACCGGCACGCTTTACGTGAACGGCAGCGCCGTGGACAGCCAGACCATCACCTTGAACCCTGCAGACGTCGTCGGGGAGAATATGTGGTTAGGGAGATCCCAGTATCCTGCGGATCCCTACTTTGGCGGCCTGCTGGACGACGTCCTTGTCTTCCGCAGTGCATTGTCCGCACAGCAGATCGAGAGGCTCTACGATGGCTCGTATGACGCCGCGTGCACCCTGACCACAAACGACGCGCCGTGGGCGGGAGACCCGTACAGGAACCTCTACGCCAATCAGCTCAGCCTGCGCTGGCCGGCGCGGTGGATGGGCGTGGTCGAGTCGCCCGAACCGGTGATCGTCCCGGTGACCATTGACGCCGATCCACCTATTACTTCCACCGTCACCTCGCTGGCCGCTGGCCAGTATGTCCAGGGGGCCGGGCAGACGCTCATCATCGGCGGCGTCGCGGAGGACCTCAATTCCGGCATCGCCGCCGTCGAGATCAGCATCAACGGCAGCGCCTGGGAGATGGCCAGCGGCGCCGAGTCCTGGGCCTATGATTGGCAGGTTCCAGTGACGGCGGGAGCGTACACCCTCCGCACCCGCGCCACCGACGCGGTGGGCCACGTCTTCACAGAGATAGCCGGGATCACGGTTTTCGTGGATATCTATCGCCCGGAGGTCACCTACTCCATATCAGCCGGCGACATCATCACCGCTCCGCAGAACGCCGAGGGCCGCTGGATCGTCCCGCTGGACGGCGCCGTCGAGGACCGGCTCGACTTCGGCGCTCTTGGCAGCGGCGTCGCCGCGGTGGAAATCATGCTAGAAGGGACGGGCGCCGTCGCCGGGCAGGGCTGGCAAACGGCGACGCTCTCGTCACCAGGCGCTCAGGCCTCGAACTGGAGCCTCGATTACGTGCTCCCCTTGCACAACAACGACAAGGATTCCATGCCCAACCCGACCGGCGAATACACCTTCCTCGTCCGCGCCACCGACAACGTGGGCAACCGCACCGCCTCCTTCACCGGCATCCCCCTACGGATAGATAACACCCCGCCCGTGGCCGACATCACCTACACCGGCCCCTCGGCCAACGTCATCACCCAGACGCTGGCCATCGGCGGCGTCATCACCGATCCCGGCGTCGTCGCCAGAGGGGTGGCGGGGTTGGAGATCGCCTACACACCGGTCGA
>DSDT01000047.1 GCA_011048615.1 Chloroflexota bacterium
CTTCCCCTTCCACGTCCCCCACCCCCTCGGAAACGCCGACCATGACGGTCACTCTGACCCCCACGACCACAGTCACGCCGACCCCCACCACACCCGTCAGCACCGGGCCGCTCGACTTTGCGGTGCCGGCGGAATTGGACCGCTGGCAGCCCCTGGAGGACGGCGAGATGGAAGCGACTATCGTCTTGCAGATCACCGGCGGCGCTCCCCCTTACACCGTCTACCACGACGCCAGTTTAGTCACCACCACCTGGGACAGCAATCCTGCCATCACTTTCCAGGCCCGGGGATGCAGCGCTCTGGTCCACACCATCACCGTCGAATCGGCCGATGGTCAGACCGCCCGGCACGACTATTGGATACCGGTCCCCTGGTGCGATTAGCCAGATCGGCGTGTCCACTCCTCTGATCCAATGCCGAACTCTGCACAAACCCCTCCCTCGGACATCCAACGCCGCCTCCGCGAACTGGGCGTCGTGAAAGGGACGCGCCAGCTAGCGGCCCGCCCGCCTCGCCCGCGCCTCGCCATCGAGGACCTGGTCCCGGGCCAGTTTCGCACCACCTCCCATGGACGATGTTTCGTCTGCGAAGAGCGGTACGGTCCGGACCACCTGCACGGAGACCTGCCCCTCTCCGCATTCCTGGACCTCCCCTGGGAAATCGCCGTCCACATCGGGCAGGACCGCGCCCTCGCCAGCGCGGACCGGCGGCGGATCTGCTTTCTCGATACCGAGACGACCGGCCTCTCCGGCGGCAGTGGCACGATGGCCTTCCTCGTCGGGCTGGGTTTTTGGGACGGGGACGCCTTTTGCCTGCAGCAGTACTTTCTCCGTGACCCTGGCGACGAACCGGCCATGATTGAGACGCTGGTCGAGCAACTGGCCCAGTTCGAGGGGCTGGTCTCTTTCAACGGCCGCGCCTTTGACGTGCCGATCCTGGAAAACCGTTTCATCCTCGCCCGTCTCCCCCCACCGACAACCAGGCTGCCCCACCTCGACCTGCTGCCCCCCGCCCGGCGCGTGTGGCGCTATGCTCTGCCTTCGTGCGCCCTGGGGTCGCTGGAGCGAGCAGTGCTGGGAGTGCGCCGGGAGCAGGCCGACGTGCCCAGCGGGGTGATCCCCTGGTTATACCGGGATTACCTGCGCACGGGCGACGCCCGCGAGATGAAGCGCGTGCTCTACCACAACGCGGTCGACATCCTCAGCCTGGTCACGCTGACCGCCCGGCTGTGCGCCATCCTGGACAATCCGTGGAGCGACCGCGTCAGCGGAGCCGAGCTGTACGGCCTGGCCCGCTGGTACGCCGGCGACGAGCAGCCGGCCGAAGCAGAGCGCGCCTACCGGGCCGCTCTGCGCACTGACCTCCCCACCGACCTGCGGCTCCGCACCATGAGCGACCTGGCCCAACTCCTCAAACGGGCCGACCGCCGGGACCAGGCCTTTGCTTACTGGCAGCAGTTGGCCCTGGAGACGACGGACGACGTGACGCCCCACATCGAGCTGGCCAAATACCTGGAATGGCAGCGCGGGAACCTCCTCCTGGCGGCCGCCTGGACCCGCTCCGCCCTGGCCCTGGTCGAGGGGTGGCCCCGCGGGCTGCGCCGCGACGATACGAGGGCCGAACTGCGCCACCGCCTGAACCGCCTGGAGCGCAAGCTGAACCCCCCACCCGCCAACCGCCCGACGTAGGCGGATTGGCAACCCCTCCCCAAGCTCTGGACGTCGCGCCGAATCTGTGATAGAATACCGACTCGACATTGAGCGGAGAACAGCAATTCCCGTTATGGAGTTCGTAGTAGCGACTTTAGTCGCTGTTTGCGCAATAGAAGCGACTAAAGTCGCCACTACAAACGTCAAATGTGTGACGGCGATGCTAAAACGGGAATTGCTGAGCGGAGAAAGAGTATGCGGCGCTATCAATTCATTGTTCTGTACGTGACCCTGGTCTTGCTCGTCGGCCTGGTCAGTGGAGACAGGCCCGTCTCGGCGGCGACGCTGTACAATCCCGGCGCCCCCCAGGCCCGCGCCCCGCACGGGCGGTACGTCTGCGTGCCCAGCCTCATCTGGCGCAACCCGGAACTGTGCCCCACCTATGGCCCCGGCGCCACCGCCTATCGCCTGGCCTCCATCGCCCTGCCCGACCCCCTGCCCGAACTGCCCGTGCTCGACCTGCCCCAGAACAAGGACGACCAGGATCTGCTGCCCTACACCTACGCCCACGTCAAGACCACGCCCCAGGACGTTTACCGCCATCCCATGGAGGCCGCGATGGGACTGCCGCCGGTCCGCACCATGCTCTCCGGCGACTGGTGGGTCAGCCTCGATGGCCTGGTCGAGTATGAGGGGCAGCCGTGGTATCAGATCAACGAGGAAGAGTTCGTCCCCGCCGACGCCCTCTCCCTGGCCGCCCCGTCCCGCTTCCGAGGCATCTACCTGACCGAACAGCCCCAACACCCCTTCGCCTGGATCAACCGCTGGGTTCACCCCTCGCTGGTTCCCCAGGGCGAGATCAACGAGGCCGTATCCCTCAGCCGGTATCAACTGGTCACTATCTTTGCCCAGGAGCAGCGCGGCGACGAAATCTGGTACCTGATCGGACCTGACCAGTGGGTGGAACAGCAGAACGTGGCCCGGGTGGACGTGAATCCCCCGCCGCAGGAGGTCCCTCCAGGCGGAAAATGGATCGAGATAGACCTGTTCGAGCAGACCATCGCCGCCTACGAGGGAGAGCGCATGGTCTATGCTACCCTCATCTCCAGCGGGCGAACCAGCACCGCCACCCCGCCCGGCCTCTACACGCTGTGGGCCAAAATCAGGGAGGGCAAAATGAGCAATCCAGACGTCGAGGACGGCAGCCCGGCCTGGTACTATATCGAGGATGTGCCCTGGAGCATGTACTTTCACGGCGGCTACTCGATCCACGCCGCCTTCTGGCACGACGCCTTCGGGTTCCTGCGCAGCCACGGCTGTGTCAATCTGGCCCCCCAGGACGCCGAGTGGATGTTCAATTGGGCCGATCCATTCATGCCCGACGGCCTGGATACGCTTTACATTGGTAGAGGCACGCCGAACACCTGGGTGTGGGTGCACTTTTCATCCCCCTTCGAGCCGGCAGAGCCAGACTCGGCCCCGGCCAACTCCCCGACTCCCTGACTCGTCCAATGGAACCTACAACGCCATCCCATCGCGCACTGTGGCTGATTCTCCTCGCTGGCCTGGGTCTGATCGCCGCCCTGATCGCCGCATGCGGCGGCAATTCCCCCTCCAACATCACCCCTACCCCAACCCGCAC
>DSDT01000117.1 GCA_011048615.1 Chloroflexota bacterium
ACAGGGGATTCAACACCTGGACTTGTGCGGCGCTGGGGTTGATCTCCCTGACGCTGATCGTGGCCTCGTTCAAGGTCGCAGCCGTCGCGCAGGGGTTGAGCGTGGGCATCACGGGCAAACTGATCGCCGAGATCGGGCTCATCGCCGCCGTGTGGTGGATGGCTGCCCGGCAGTTCGAGGCCCACGAGATGCAGGACTGGCTGTGGGAGATGTGGCGTTTCGTCAAACAGATCATTCCGCTGCTGCTGATCGGCGTCTTCCTGGCCGGGATGGCGCGGGCCGTCATTCCCAAGACGTGGATCGCGGCGATTGCCGGACAGAACACCGTGTGGGCGAACCTGGTCGGCGTGTTGTTCGGCGTCTTTATGTACTTCCCTACGCTGGTCGAGGTGCCGATCGCGCAGACGTTCCTCTCGCTGGGTATGCACCGGGGGCCGCTGCTGGCCTACCTGCTGGCCGATCCTGAACTGAGTTTACAATCCATTCTGATCACCAACTCGGTCATCGGCCGCAAAAAGACGGCGGTTTATGTGACGCTGGTGACGATCTTTAGCACGCTGTCCGGCTTGCTCTTTGGCGCCTGGGTGAATGGCACGAACGCCTGGGTGATTCTGATCATCCTGGTCGCGCTGGGCGTCTGTTCGGCCATCGCAGCGGCCTGGGTCGGCCGACGGGAGCGCCAGCGGCTTGTCGCGGCCCAAGCAGGTCGTGAGAGAGCAACCGCCCCAGTAGAGGTAGATAGACACACCAGGTAAAGGTGTCTGATTGCGAGAGAGGTCACTATGGGTGTGGAGAAGAAACCAGAAGAATCGAAAAATCAACCATTACAGTGCACGTGCGTGAAGGATGGCTTTGCGGCGCTGCCGCCGGAACTGCGACCACAACCGAGAAAAAAGAGCAGCCTGCGCAAAGTCACCTGTCCCGGTTGTGGATTGGTCTATTCGACCAACCGGGCGACAGACCTGTGTATGGAGTGTGAGAGCAAAGGCGTCAAAATCTGAAGGGTGTGTTTCAAACGAGCTAGGTGCGACGCACTTGGTTCAAGATTCGTCCGGTTATACGCGCGAACAAATCTGAAGGGGGTTGTTTTGTCTGAATCTTACGATGTTGCTATCCTGGGGGCCGGCCCCGGCGGCTATGTAGCTGCTTTGCGCGCCGCCCAACTCGGCGCCAGCGTGGCGCTGGTGGAAAAAGAGCGCGTGGGCGGGACCTGTCTCAACATTGGCTGCATCCCCACCAAAGCGCTGACCACAGCGACTAACTTGCTGGTCGAGGCCCGGCGCGGCGCGGACTTTGGCCTCGTCATTCCCGAGGCCCGACCAGACTTGCCGGCGCTCATGGCCTACAAGCAGGGCACGGTGGACAACTTGGTCGGCGGTGTGAAACGGCTGTTGGAGGAGCGCGGGGTGGCGCTGGTGCGCGGCGCAGGACGGCTGTCCGCCCCGGATACGCTGCAGGTGACCGATCGGGAAGGCCGCGCCGCGCGCGTCTCTGCCAGGCAGGTGATCCTCGCCCCCGGTTCCGTCACCGCGCGTCCGCCCATTCCGGGGCTGGACCTGCCCGGGGTGATGACCTCTACCGAGGCGCTGACCATCGCCGATGTCCCGGAGCACCTGATCGTCGTGGGCGGCGGCGTGATCGGATTGGAGTTCGCCTCCATCTACGAGGCGCTGGGCAGCCGGGTGACCATCCTGGAAATGATGCCGACGCTGCTGCCGGGACTGATCGGCCAGCGGTTCGCCAAGCGGTTGGCGATCACGCTCCACCGCCGTGGGATGACCATCCAGACCGGCGCCGCGGTGCGACGGATCGAGGCCGCCGGCGCCGGCTTGCGCGTCGTCTTCGAGGGTCGCCGGGGCGAGGAGGCGGTCGAAGGCGAGCGCGTGCTGATCGCCGTGGGACGCTGGCCCAACACCGAGAACCTGGGCCTGGAGGAGGTCGGCGTCGAGATGGACGGCCGTGCTGTCGCCGTGGATGAGCGGTTGCAGACCAGCGTGCCCAACGTGTGGGCCATCGGCGACGCGGTGGGCGGGCCGATGTTCGCTCACAAGGCCATGGTGGACGGCCGGGTGGCGGCCGAGAACGCCCTCGGCGGCGAGCGCACGGTGGACTACCGGGCGACGCCCAACGTGATCTTTACCCGCCCGGAGGTGGCCGGCGTCGGCCTGACCCAGGACGAGGCCCGCGAGCAGGGCTTTGTGGTCAAAGTGACAAAATTTCCCTTTTCCGCCACGCCCAAGGCCCAGATTCTGGGCCAGACCGAGGGGCTGATCCAACTGGTGTGCGAGGAAGAGAGCGGGCGCGTGTTGGGCGTCCACATGATGGGGCCGCACGTGACCGACTTGATCGCCGAGGGCGCGCTGGCAGTGCAGATGGGCCTGACGGCCGACGATCTGGCCTGGACCACCCACGCCCATCCCACGCTGCCGGAGGCGATGCTGGAGGCCGCCCTGGGCTTCCGGGATGCGACGATCCATATCACACGCAAAGATAGGAGGTTACGATGACAGACATATTGGAATTCACGTTGGACAAATTCCGGTTCGAGGTGCCCACCGACCGTTTTTACAACGAGGAGGGATTGTGGGCCCTGCCGGAGGGAGATAGCCGGGTTCGCATCGGCCTGTCGGATTTTCTGCAGCAGCGCAGCGGCGACGTCGCCTTCGCCGAGATCAAGCCGGAGGGCACGGCCCTCGCTTTCGGCGACGAGGTCGCGGTGATCGAGACGATCAAGGTGGACATCGTCCTCTCCTCGCCGGTGACCGGCGCGGTCGTGGAGGTCAACCCGGCGATGGATCTGTCGCCGGAGGTGATCAATCAGGCCCCTTACGGCGAGGGCTGGCTGGTGG
The DNA here is from genome assembly GCA_011048615.1 of Chloroflexota bacterium. Lineage (GTDB taxonomy): Bacteria > Chloroflexota > Anaerolineae > B4-G1 > B4-G1 > DSDT01. The sequence continues at coordinate 2,850 of DSDT01000117.1, forward strand.
TGATCGAGGCCGGGGATTGGGAGGCCGACCGCGGTCGCCTGCTCGATCCGGCAGCCTATTTCGAGATCATGAAGCAAGAGGCGGAGGAGGAAGCGAAGAAGCTATGAACGACGCAAAGGGTAATGGGAAACGCAAAGTGATGCTGGTGCCGTGCAGCGGCCTGGGCAAAACACTGGGCACGGTCAGCCGCGAGGCGGCCTACGAGGTGCTGGAGGACCTGCGTCCCGATGAGACTGGACTGACACCGCTTGCCCTGCTGGTGCTGGGCGACGATGAGACCCGCGCCGCGCTGGCGGATAATCCGGCGGTGACCATCGACGGCTGCAAACTGGCCTGCGCCACCAAGATGGTGCAGGAGAGCGGCGGGACGGTGGCGCGCGATTTCGCCGTGCTCGACGCCTACCGCCGCCATCGCGAGTTCAAGCCCCAGGGCATCGCCGA
>DSDT01000392.1 GCA_011048615.1 Chloroflexota bacterium
AAACTGTGTTGATGACCCTGCCCGCTCATTTCGATGGCGACCGAATTCGTCTTGACGTGGAGGTCACGCTAAAACCTGATACGCGCCTGCTGGTGACGGTTCTGGATGAGATGCTGCCGGATGAGGCATTCGTGTGGCAGGCGATGAAACTTTCGGAAAGGGCGTTTGCCCGCGTGTGGGACAACGAAGAGGATGCCGTTTATGACAGCCTATGATCCCTATGATCAAGGTGACGTGCTGCTCGTCCCGTTCCCCTTCACCGATCAGAGCGGAGCCAAACAACGCCCGGCCGTGGTGCTCAGCCGCCGGTCACACAATCAGGCTCACCCCGACGTGATCCTGGCCCCAGTTACGAGCCAGGTGTCGCCCGTTACTGACGAGGTGACGCTTGCCGATTGGTCAGGCGCCGGATTGGTAAAACCCAGCGTCGTCAAGCCGCTCCTTTCCGCCTTCGAAGGCCGCCTGGTGCGGCGCAAGTTGGGTGCGCTCTCGGCGCCCGACTTGGCGCAGGTGCGCACCCTCTTTGCCAGGATCCTCGACTTGCCGTAAGCGCCATCCGTTTCAACCAGCTCCACGCCCGACCGATCCGCCGGGATGGCGGCGGATCGGTTTCCACGCTGCGATTTCCAAGCCCCCTCATCCCCAAGAAAAGGTCCAGTCAAGGTCTAGTCGGAAAGACTAGGCCTTTTTTAGACCAAAGTCCAGTGACAAACGCCCCTTTTTGTGCTAGAGTGTCAATGTATTCTTAAAATATCATTAAAACCCCCTCACCCATCACCATCGGAAAGCTGAAAAAAGATGAAAAGAGTGTTCCTGTGCGGCCGTTCGATCTTCCTGACCGGCCTGGCCGGCGGTCTCGAAACCATCCTGGACGTCCAGGTGACCCAGCGCCCGGCCCTGTCTGGCGCGATAGACCTGACGGATTTCGATCTGGTGGTCGTGGATTTCGACGAGGTCGCGCCGGCCGACGTGCTGGCGATCCTGCGCGCCCGCCCGGACCTGAAAGTGGTGGGCGTCAGCCCGCGGCGGCGCGGTGACGGTGCTCTCCGGCAAGGTCTACCTGGCGCGCACGCTGGAGGAGGTGGTGGCGTGTCTGGAGTGAAGCAAAAGGTGATGTCGTATCTTATCAGGTGTATCGAGATGGTACGCATGTGTAGGAAAAGCAAAGCGCCACAAGGCGGATTCCTCCTTAAGGCGGTCGGTGAGGGGCTACCCACCCCTCACCGACCGGCCGGGGGTCAGTCAGTTTGGCGCTCGAAGGAGGCGATATCGAGATGTGAACCCTGGATCTGGATTCTATGAAAGGATACTCACCCATTCACAAATCATGCTCAGGAGACAAAAAATGAAAATGCAAAATCGGATCGTGCACGTATTGTTCGTCTTGGCCCTGCTGCTCGGCTTGACGCCGCTCACAGGGAACGCGCCGCGCGCGCAAGCCGCGGCCTTGTCTGTCATGATGGCTGAGACAGACGAGCCCTCATCCAGACCCGCGCCGGGAGCGCTACGTGGCCCGCAATCACCCACGGCCACCTTAACGAACCTGCATGGCGTCTCTTTCGGCGACAATCCGGTCGGGGCAGGCGGTTGGGATGGGCAACTGTACGATCCTAGTTGCGACCCAACCTACACGCCCTCCCAGGCAAATTCGGGCGGGAATCCGGTCTACCCCGACACGCCTGGCCCAATACAGTTGAACAAGACACTCGAAGATGTAAATGGCGCGCCGCTCGAGCGGGGGGACACGGTGCGCTACACGCTCGAGTTCAACAGCAGTTACCCCGATGTCTTGCCCGCCGTGACGATCAGCGACACGCTGCCCGCCGAAGTCACTTTCGTGACGGCAACCGGCGTGTTGAGCAGCGTCACACCATTGAGCTGGTATCTCGGCGATGTCGTATCTGGCACAACCTGGAGCGCGGTCATCACCGCCACGGTGAACAATGACGCGCTGATTGTCGGTGATAATACCGCGCAGGTACTTGTCAACGGAGATACTACGACGCAAGCTATCGCGCCCGGGGGGCCGGTCGAACGTACGTTGACGCTCCACACAACCGGCACGGGCAGCGGCAGCATCTCCCCCACTGTCGGTGTACACAGTTACCCGGGAGGCAGCGTCGTCACCCTTACCGCTACCCCCTCGTCCACCTCCAACTTTGTCGGCTGGAGCGGCGACCTAATCTACCCCTGGTCGCCCGTCACCCTCACACTCGATAGCGACAAGACCGTCACCGCCACCTTCGACCTCAAGCCTGTCTGCTCCCCCGAACCCTGGCACGTCTTCCTCGGCAGCAGCGGGGAGGACCAACTGTACGATATGATCACCGACGACTTTTGCAACGTCTACGTGACCGGCTTCAGCGACAACACCTGGGGCAACCCCGTGCGCGCCCACGCGCCCATCACCAACACGGGCGTCGACCCGATGTACAACCATTGGCTTGACGCCAACTATGACGCCTTTGTCGCCAAGCTGGATGCCAACCATAACGTGGTGTGGAACACCTTCCTGGGCGGCATCGGCTACGATCAAGGCTACAACCTGGCGCTCGATAATGCCGGCCATCTCTACGTCGCTGGGCAAAGTCATAGTCAAGGTGACTGCGCGGCGGAATGGGGCGATCCGCTCGTCCCCAGTTGTTCCTACTATGGGGAGAGGGCTGGCTTTGTGGCCCAACTGGACGCCGCCACCGGCGCGTTGAACTGGAACACCTTCATCAAGTTCAATTCCAGTTCTAATCAGCGTGGTCCTGATGTGCAGGTAGATGCCGAGGGTAATATCTACGTGCTGGTAGAAGGTTCGGGTCCTGACGGCGATGAGGCTTACCCGGTTGATAACGACTATGATTATAGCGGCGGCGCGTGGAACACGCAAGGCCAGCAAATCGTCAAACTCGATTCCAACGGCGCCCAACTGTGGAGCACGCTCATTAGCTATCCTCAGGGCAGTTTTGGTGGAGATACAGGAAATTGCGTTTTGGATGGCGCCGGTCACCTGGTCTGTACGGTCCAGAATAGTGCTACCTGGGGGACGCCAATCCGGCCCTACAGCGGGGACGCGCTGTGCGATATCGCCGTGTTCCAGCTCAACACCGCCGATGGGACCCTGGTCTGGAACACCTTCTTGGGCGGACTGGCTCTCGAGATGACTCGCGGGGTGTCAAGCATCAGTGTGGATGCTGACGATAACGTCTATATCACCGCCTCTAGTATTAGAGTATCAGGGGGAGCTCCGGTGGACCCTGCGGAACTTGGCGCTTGGGTCGCCAAGCTGGACGTG
>DSDT01000111.1 GCA_011048615.1 Chloroflexota bacterium
ACCCGCTCGTTCAGATGCCGCCACTGCGGCGGCACCATCTCCTACAGCGCCGCCGAGCGGCAGTTGACCTGCCCCTACTGCGGGGGCGCGCAGAAAATCGAGGCCCAGGAGGTCGGGCGGCAGGCGGCCGAGTTCGAGTTCACGCTGGAGACGATGGAGCGGGCCCAGTACGGCTGGGGTGAGGAACGGCGCGAATTGGTGTGCGAATCCTGCGGAGCCGCCGTCACCGTCGCGCCGAACGTGCTGACCAGCACCTGTGTGTTCTGTGGCTCCAATCGCGTCCACGCCCACGACGTCACTGGCGAGATGCTGCGCCCCACGGCACTGGTCCCGTTCAAGGTGGATCAGAAACGTCTCCAGGGGTTGGTCAGCGCATGGCTGGGCCAGGGTTGGATGCACCCGCCGGAACTGCGCACCGTGCGCGCGTTACGCGATCTGACCGGCATCTACCTCCCCTTCTGGACATTCGACGCCGACATTCACGCCGATTGGAAGGCCGAGGTCGGTACCGAGCGAACCGAGCGATATTACGAGAACGGGGAATGGAAGACCCGCACCGTCATTGACTGGAACTGGCGCTCGGGACGGGTTCACGTGCCCATTGACGATCACCAGGTCTCGGGCACCACCCGCGTCAGCCGGGTCATCCTGAGCCGGGTGGCGCCCTTCAACCTGGGCGAGCTGGTGGAATACGATCCCAGCTACCTGGCCGGATGGCAGGCCAAGGGGTATGACGTGCAGTTACAGGACGGGTGGCGGATTGGCAAGGAAGAGATGCGCGAGCAGACCAAACAAGCCTGTCACCGGGATACCGGCTCTTCCCACGTGCGCAATTTCCGCATGACGGCCGATTTCACCGACGAGCGCTGGCGGTACATCCTCATGCCGGTCTACCTGGCCGCCTATCCCTTCGAGGGCCGCACGTTCCAACTGATGGTCAACGGGCAGACGGGGCGAGTGGCCGGGCAGAAACCGGTCGCATGGCTGCGGGTCTGGTTGGTGATCGCCGCGTTGCTCACACCGGGCGCCTGCCTGGGACTGCTGGGGCTGCTGACGCTGCCCGTGGGGGGGATTGGCATCGTCGGTCTGGCGCTGGGATTCATCCTGCTGGTGGCCGCGCTGATCGGGGCGATTTTCATCTTTATCAAGGCCCGGGAATCGGAGGAGGTCTGATGGTGGACGAACGACAACCCGCAGCGGACGTATCACAGGGCTGGGGAGTGCCCTTCACGGCGGTGCACTGCGCGCACTGCGGCGAGGAGCACCTGGTGCCGGAGGACGCGGTGGGCCCACGCTGTCCCTTCTGCCTGCAAACCCCCGTCATGACGCAGCCCGTTCACCTGGAGGAACTGCCGGAGCAAGTCGTACCCTACGCGGTATCGGCATCAGAGCTGGCCCGCATTCTGGAGCGCTGGATGGAGGGAGTGCGCTTCCGTCCCGCCGACCTGCATCCCCAGGCCCTCGTCCAGCGGGCGCGGCGCTACCTGGTTCCCCTCTGGCTGGTGGACGGTCGAGTCGAGGGCGTCTGGCGAGCCGACGTGGGATTCGACTACCAGGCGGTCAGTTACCAGGACCGCTACCGGGATGGAGCCGGTTGGAGTTCCCAGGAAGTGCAGGAGGGCCGGGTGCGCTGGGAGCCGCGGGTCGGCCGGATCGACCGCACCTACGAGAACGTGATCTCTCCAGCCCTGGAAGATCACCGCCAGCTCCTGCGCCGCCTGGGCGATTTCGACCTGGAGCAGCGCACCGCTTACCAGCCGGAGGCTATGCGCGGAGCGACCGTGCGCGTCCCCACCCTCTCCCCCCAGGCGGCGTGGACGGGGGCCGAGATGGCCTTTGTCCGCACGGCCGGGAAAGAGTGCCAGCGCGCCGCCGACGCCCAGCACATCCGCCATTTCACCCTGGAGGCAGCCTACCACGACCTGAACTGGACGCTGCTCCTGCTCCCGGCCTATGTGACCTGGTACCGCGAGGGGGAGCGCACCTGGCCGGTGCTGGTCAACGGGCAAAGCGGACGCGTGAGCGGGGTGCGGCGGGCCGACGCCCGCAAGGCGAACACCACGTCGCTGGCTCTCGGGGGCGTGGCGGCGCTGCTGTTTGTGATAGGGGCAATTCTGGCGCTGTCAGGGGCGCTGCTTCCGCCGCTCTTGGCCCTGGGTGGCCTCGTATTGATCGTCGGCCTGATGGTGGGCATCGTCGCGCCCATCCCCGCCATCAGCGTCTGGATTCACAACCGCCGGACGGCTTCCCAACTGGAGGAATGGAAGCGGCCCTGATTCGCCTCACGGCTCGACGACGATCTCGATGCGGCGCTCGTCGGAGGGGATCACCTCGAAGAAGGTGTTGCCGACCTTGAGCGGCACGGGGTTCTCCTCCGCGTCTGTCAACGTCAGCATATCCTCCCGTTCCCAGCGCTGCCAGAAGGCCGGGATGCGCACCCCATCCCGGAAGACGACCGCCTCGTTGGAATCCCACAGCGCGAACTGGATGGAGAGAGCGCCGCTGTGGGGATCCTCGATGATGGTGGTATTCCACTGGGGCACGTAGAGCACCACCACGTTGGCCACGTTCAACTGTTCCCCGGTGAGGGCATCGGTGTGCGGCGCGCCATCGGTCCAGCGCAGATAGCGCCCGCTGGTCTCGTCGTACCGCCATTCAGCGTCGAGGCGGTTCCACGGAATCTGGATAGTGATGGCCGGCTCCCCCGCCGCCAGATCGTCCGGCAGATCCTCGACAAAGATCAGTCCATCCAGTCCCTCCTGCCGTCCGCTGACGCCCTGCTGCTCGGCCCATTCTCGCACCAGGGCCGGGCTGGAGTACATCGTGTGCTCCAGAGGTACGTCCCGGCTATAGTCGCGGTAAAAGACCGGCTGTCCGACCCCCACGCTGGGGGAGGCGATGCGCTCCGGATACAGGTCCGAGTTCTTCATGATCGCCAGGACGCCGTTGCTAAAACCAGAGCAGGCCAGCACCCCCTTGTAGATGGCCGGGAGTTCCAGGTCGATCAGGCGGCCGCTGCGCACCGGACCCACGCGCTCCGGGTCCTGTCCCAGGTAGACGGTGCTCCAACGGGTGGCGAACCAACCCTCATTATAATGCTCAAAGATCATGTCGGCGCTGTTGATGCCGGCCTGGGGACGCACGTACTGCCCCGGCCAGTTCGAGATTTTGAGCACCACCGGCACGCGGTCGAGCAGACTGGCGTCCGACACGACCTCGCCGGTCAGGGGGTTGACGTTCTCGGGCCGGACCGTCGGGGTGGGGGTGGGG
>DSDT01000167.1 GCA_011048615.1 Chloroflexota bacterium
GAGGAGGGGGAGGGGAGTAGGGTGTGATGGTGTACCAGACCTGACTCGAAGCGGGGTGGCGCGTGTCCCACTCTATGATCAGGTCGTCCATCTTTTGTTGGGTGGTCACGTTGTAGATGAAGGAGGACGATTTCCACGAGTCTGGTTCCGGGATGAGGTCGTCGGGGAAGGGGAGTGGAAAGAGGTCGCCCACATCCCAAAACGTATCGTAGGGCTGTTTGTCGGGATCGGGCGAGACGTGGGTGATGGCGGTGAGGGTCTGGCCGAGGGATTCGGCGGTGACGGTATGCGGGCCCCACTCGTAGAAATAGGTCTGTTCGGGGGACCATACAATGTCGGTAGGCAGAGATGTCATATAGAGGCCGTACGTGCGGCCGAGGGGGTCTATGCCGATGCGGGCGCGGTGGTCGGCGCCGGCTTGGGAGTGATTCCGTCCATACATACTGAACTGGTGGAGGGTGCAAGGTTGGACCTGGACTTGCTGAAAGATACCGGCGGTGTAAGGGATGTTCCAGTACCAGAAATAGACCTGGGCGTGTTTGCCGTCATAGGTCCAGGGGCGCCATTCCCGGACGTCGTCGTATTCGGGGATCACGTCCCCCACCCACCAGCGCCGCCACTCGTTGGCGACAAAGTGATTGGGGTATTTCCAGTAAAAGCCTTCTTCCATGCTGGGGTTCTTTAACAAGTTTCCCGCTGCAGCTTTTATCTCTGGTTCTGGCGTCGGCTGCGCTCCATAGCTGAACTGCGCCGGTTGCAGCACAAAGAGAACGGAAACGACCGTCAAAACCGTTGCAATGCATGAGCGATGCTTCACCTTGTCATCTCTCCGGATGTAGTAAAAGGGGTTTCATGTCAATATGGCTTTATGGCAAATCCGGCCATACTGGCACAGCATTGTCGGGCTTTGCATAGTTTGCCACGACTGCCGGCAGGCGGCTGCCGTCCTCCGGATGGTATAATCCCACGGCGATGCTGTGCGCCGGATTCAATTCGGCAGTGGGTATCTCGTGGGTGTCCCGCACCATATCTCCGGGCTGCCAGAGCGAGGTCGGGAAAGCGCCGTCCATCGGCGGGCCGTCGCCGGTGGCGACCAGCGCGCCGCCGGCGTCCAGCAGGTGGACGAAGACGGTGTAATCGGCCGGCAGGGGCTGAAGCGCTTCCCAGCATAGGGTCACCGTAAGGCCCGCCGCGTGGGGGCGCACTTCGGCGTGCGTCAGTCGGACCGCGTCGCCAAAGCGCACGTCGGATGACAGCCGTCCATCCGGAGGACAAGTCGGAGCGTGGCCGGGCAGGCGCAGCCGGGTCAGCACGAGGTGGCGGCCGGCGTCCATCCCGCCGACGCGCACCGGCAGCCGTTCGCCGCTTTCGTACTCGTAGAAAATTGTCAACAAATGCCAGGCCTGCGTTGGTGTATCGCTTTCCGGCAACCGAAAACGGTAGTGATCGGCAATAATCTGATTTGGCACCCAGGCGGTGGTGGGATAGTTGCCCCGTCCCGGCCAAGTGTTATAGTTGAAGCGCAGGCTGTCGTTGCCGGGTATTGGGGAGGACAGTTGGATGGCTAGAGCGTAATCCCGAGTTAGGGGCGCCATTGCTTGCAAGTACAGGGTCACGTCCAGGTAAAGCGGGTCGTCAACGATCTCGGCATCATATCCCAGGAGGGCGATTTCTGAACCAAAGGTCGCATCCAAAGGGTGAGAGATGGTTGGGATGTTGTCCTCGTCATAGACGTTGGGGGGCGCAAAGAAGGGATACAGTTCCCATCTCAATGCTGCCAAAGCAGCCACCGCCAGCAAAACGATGAGGCATCTGCTTCCCCAAGTATGCCATGGCACTGGAAAGAAGCGCAATAGCCCGTAGGCCAGCAGCGCAGAAATAGTTGCGATGGCTGGAAACAGTAACCGACCACCCGGAGCCGGCGTGAGCATATTCCAGCGCAACCAAGAAAAAAAGATGATACCAAACCACAAAATCAAAAAGAGCAGCGCTGAACGATTGGACGATTCTGTTTTGCGATCGGTCGGCTTCCCGTCACCTCGTACCAGGCCCCACGCCAAGCCCACCAACCCCACCGCCGTCAACAAACTATAGAGGACGTAAAACCGGCTGCTGAAAAAAGAGCAAGCGATCTGGCCCCAAAAGGACCGGAACACGAGCCCAAATTCGTTCAGGGGGAGAATGGGGGATCCCCGCAGACCGACCATTTTGAGCATCGGCTGCAGGGCTGTGAGATCGCCGTACAGTTGCCAGTTGCGCCAAAACCACCAGCCTGAAATGGCGACCGCTATGACGCCAATCAACGCCCCGTGGAGGATCGGTGTGGCGGCCGTCGTCCACCGACTGTGCCCAGAGGGCGGTTCGGAGCGGTAACGACGCCAGGCGATTTCGAGAAAAACGAGGCCTATCAATGCCCAAAGCCCCAGGCCGCTTAATTTGGAAAGGGCGGCCAGGCCGGCTACGATGCCCAATCCCACCGAACGTCGCCACGAAAGCCCTCGTTGGTGCGTGAGCAGGGCCATGTAGAGGCCGAGGGTGGTCAGGGGAGTGACCAGGTTGTCATTGTTTACGCCGCTGGCGACCGATAGAAACTGTGGATTGAAAGCAGTGATAGCTGCCGCCAACGGGGCGGCTTGTGGTCGGCGGGGAAACACCAGCCGCGTGACGGCATAGACGCCAAAGACAGTAAATGCCTGCAAAAGGGGCGTCAACGCGCGCAGCACGTGTAACGTCAGTAGCGCGCCGTCCCACGGGAATGCATCCCGTGATGGATTGTGGTAGAGGCCATGCTTGTTGTATGGATGAGCGGATGGGCCGCAGGCGACGAAGGGGTTGCTCACCAGGTAAACGTTCATATCGTCGCTGGAGAGGCCCAGCAGGCGCGTCGCTCCGGCCATCAGAATGTAATAAAGGGGGGGTTGGGAGGCCTCTTGGCGGTAAAAGTATTGTTTCTGTAGCACCGGATCGTGAACTGGGAGTGACCCGGTCTTGGATACGTAGCGAATGGCGGAAAAATGCTCGATTTCGTCCAGGTTTTCAAAGGGGCCCATCACCATTCCATACGCCCAGGCCAAAGCGAGAAAGGCAACGAGAATGAGCCACAATTCCTTGTTTGCTACGGTGTGAGGGATGTATTCTTTCGTCGTGAACTTTGTATTTTGCATCAGGATGTCATTTGCTTGACCAACTTGACGAACCAAATGGCGCTGACAACACTGCCACCGCCCAGTAACAAGGACAGGATTATAA
>DSDT01000419.1 GCA_011048615.1 Chloroflexota bacterium
ATGGGAAAGAGGACATTGTATCCTCGCATGCGGGTGTAGCGGGCCCGTACGTCGCTGGAGGCCATGGCGTACCAATGCCCGATGTGCAGGTCGCCGCTGGGATAGGGGAGCATGGTCAGGGCATAGTGCTTGGGTTGGCTGTGATCAATCACCGCGCGATAGATTTGATCCTGCTCCCACTGGCGCTGCCATTTTTTTTCGATATCCTGGGGAACGTATGATTCCGTCATGTCTCTCCTCCAAAGCTGTGTGTCATGTCTGCTGTGGTGAGGTGGATTGCCAATCCGCCCCACGTTGTTTTTTTACCAATTCGTCATTCCCGCGCACGCGGGAATCCATACCTGCCAAGATCGGTAGATTCCCGCGCCTGTCCCCCTGCTTTCGCGCCGGCAGGCACGCGAAGGCGGGGATTCGCAGGAATGTCGGACTGCGAGTCTGGCTGAGTAAATACCCCACGTTTTCGTATGTCACGGCGATTGTCGTTCCAACAGCCGCTTGATGTGTGCCAGGCGAGCGCTGGCTGCCCGCGAGAACAGCGCCCTGATCAAAGGTTGAATGGCCGGCCGCGGCCCTACTGCTTTTGCCACCACAGGTGATTACCCTTCATCGCGACGCTCGCCTCCCCGGCCCGCTCCAGCGACGAGAGCGCTGCCAGCACCGTGGTGCGGGTCAGGAAATAGGACGTGGCCGTCTTGAGACGCAGTCCATAATGGTCGGCCACGTGGCGGACCAGGGCCGGGGTCTCGTGCGGTTCGTCTAGCGCGTCGTAGACCAGCGCCCGCACCTGCTCCAGCCGCTCCCGGTTGGCCGCGCACACCCGCGCGATCTCTTCGCCGGCGGCGTAGGCCGGCCCGTGACCCGGCGCAAAGTGGGCGTAGGGCAGGGTGGGCAGCCGCTCCAACGTCTCCAGCGTCCGGTCCAGGTCGACGCAAAAGGTGACGTGGTGCTTTTCCAGCGTCTCGATGGGAAAGAGCGCGTCGGCGCAAAAGAGCACGTCGCCCACCGCCACGCCCATTTGATGGGGGGAGTGGCCCGGCAGCGGAACCGCTTCGACCTGGAGCGGCCCGATCTGGAGCGGCCCGGGCGCTGTCATGACCTGATCCACCTGGCACGGCTCGGCCAGAGTGAACTTGTGGCACAGTTCCGCGATGGGGGCCGCCCCGCCAAACAGGTAGAGGGGCTCGATCAGCGGATGCTCCATCATCGCCGCTTCCAGGATCGGCGCGTAGGTCCGTGCCTCGGTCCGCCGCTGCACGACGTGCGCGCCGCCAAAGTGGTCGGCGTGAGCGTGGGTGAGGAACAGACCCGCCAGCGCGACGTTCAACTCGTCGAGGGCGCGCAGAGCCCGGCGGGCGGCGTCCTTATCCAGGCCAGCGTCTATCAGCAGCCCCTTCCCATCCTGCACCCCGAGGCCCATGTTGGAGCCGCTCTGCAGATGCCAGATGCCGGGGGCGAGGTGGACCCGTTTCACCGCTCTCTCCTCCGTCTCGTCGCCGGGTACGTTGGCTCAAAGAAGACCTGTTCGCAGCCTGTATCTTGATCTGTGTCCATCTGCAAGATCCGTGGGCAATTACGAAACGACACCTCCTGGCTTTCAGCGGCGAGGTCATGGCGCCACCGGCGTCAGCCAGCCGAAGCGGTCCTCCATCTCGCCCCGGGCGATGCCAAAGAACTGCTCCATCAGGTGGGTGGTCATCGGGCCGCACGCTCCCTCTCCCACCGGGATGTGGTCTATGCTGCGGATGGGGGTGATCTCGGCGGCCGTCCCGGTGAAAAAAGCCTCGTCGGCCAGGTAGAGCATCTCGCGGGCGATCATCTCCTCGCGCACCGGATAGCCCAGATCCCGCGCCAACTGGATGACAAAGGCCCGCGTGATCCCACCCAGGATGGAGGCGGCCAGGGGCGGCGTGTACAGCGCGCCATCCTTTACCAGGAACAGGTTCTCGCCGCTGCCCTCGCTGACGTACCCAGCGGTGTTCAGTACGATTGCCTCGGCAAATCCCCGGTCACGGGCCTCCATGGTGACCAACTGGGAGTTGACGTACAGTCCGCCGATCTTGGCCATGGCGGGCAGGGTGTTGGGCGCGATACGCTGCCAACTGCTGACTCCCACGTCAATGCCCTGGTCCTCGTTCCCCAGGTACTTGCCGAACGGTACCGCGCCGATGACGACTTGAACGGGAAAGGCGCGCGGGTCCAGGGAGAGGATGCCCATACCGCGAAAGACCAGGGGGCGAATGTAACAGGACTCGAGCTCGTTGGCTCGAATGGTCTCCTGGATCGCCTGGCAGATTTCCTCTGCTGAATAGGGGATGGGCATGCGATAGATCTTGCACGAAGCAAAGAGCCGCTGCACGTGAGGTGTCAGGCCCAGCACTGCCGGTCCACGCGGCGTGGCGTAGGCCCGCAGCCCCTCAAAGACGCTGGACCCATAGTGGAGTGCGTGGGCGAACACGTGAACGCGGGCCTCTTCCCACGCTACCAGTTCGCCGTCGTACCAGATCCAAGGTGTAGGTTGAAGGCTCATGTATTTGTGTCCTCCGCTCTATTGATCACGGTCCGTATCCATCAACAAAAAAGCCCCCTCGCCTTCAGGGACGAAGGGGCGGCTTCGTGGTACCACCCTGATTGGAGACCGAGTCACGCCAGGGACAGGTCTCCCACTCTTGGCTCGTGAACGGGAGCCACCCGGCGGCGGTTACTGGACAGAGATCGCTTTCACCGACGCAACTCCCAGGCGAGTTCGGCCTTGTCAATAAGAGTGCTCTCCGTGGGCACCGATTGCCGGACTTGCACTGGGTTCTTTCCGGCTCGCTGCAGAGATGGCCTACTACTCCTGTTCGCAGTGTTTGGGTATAAAAAAGTGGACCCGGAGGGACTCGAACCCTCGGCCTTCTCAATGCCATTGAGACGCGCTCCCAACTGCGCTACGGGCCCAAACCAGGGTGCTCGTTGGTGGAGCTGAGGGGATTCGAACCCCTGACCTCTACAGTGCGATTGTAGCGCTCTCCCAACTGAGCTACAGCCCCACAACTTGTTTATTCTACTTGATAATCGGGATATGTCAAGGTTTGACGGCACACGCCATTCCGTGTTATACTTACTGAACTGGAAGAGCACCGATGGAATAAAACCGTCTCATTTGAGGCTATTGTGCAAGAGGAGGAGCTCGATTGCGCATTCTGAGACGATTGTTGACTTTTGTCCGACCATACTGGAAGACGCTGGCGGTGGTCAGTCTGCTG
>DSDT01000288.1 GCA_011048615.1 Chloroflexota bacterium
CTTCACCTCGGCGCCATCCGGCCGCCGCTCCCCGGCGCGGGACTTGGCCTCGAACAGCCGACTGACTGGAGAGGGCGCAGCCGCCTCCCCGACGACATCGAGCGGCTGGCGCGCCAGCCGCTCCTGCACCTTGTTCCAGACCCGCGCCCAATCCCGGCGGCTCAACGCCAAGCGCCGCACGCCCACATCGAAGGGCAAGAGCAGCACCGCCAATCCTAGCAGATAGGGGAACAGATCGCGAGTTGTGCCCGAACCGCGCAGGGTATGAGCGAACACATCCCCCGGCTCCTCCAACACCCGTCCGCCCCCCAACTCTGCCAGGTACGCCAGGTAGGCCGGATCTCCCACCAGGGCCGCGTATTCGGGCGCATACCCCCTCACCCAGCCGGTGGTGAGAGCAACGACCTCCTCCCCCTCCAGAGAACCGGTCAGGCGCATCAAGTAGGCCCCCTCCGCCCCTGGCACGAATTCCCCCTCGTAACGGCCTGGTCCGGTTTGGGAGAGCGCCACCGACAGCGGCTCGCCGTCCGGCCCCACCAGGCTCACCCGCGCCTCCAACCCGTTGACAAAAGACCCAGCCGCGTCTATCGCGTCCACCGCGACGTGCGCCTGCTCCCCCTCCATCGTCACAGCGACCTCCACCGGCACGTCGGTCCGCTCCACCACCGTCCAACGCACCGCCTGAGCCCAAAAGCGGGCAAAGCCCTCCCAGCCCACCCAGGCCTGCGCCCAGCGGGCCGTCCCATCCGAGGTCCATGCCACAGCCCGTCCCAGCCCATACTGCCAGGCCGCCAGCAGAGGGTCGTCCTGATGGGTGGAGAGGATCACGCGGGCGGCCGACTTGGGGGTGGTGGCGACGTACCCCGCCAGTTGTGGCACTGCATCGATACCGGTCAGGATGGGGCTGACGGCCATCTGCCGGGGATAGAACGGCTCCTCGACAATGTAGGAACGCATCGCCAGTTGGGTCTCTTCGGCAAAGATGACTGGCAGGTTGGCGGCCTGGTCGGTAAAGTAATATCGTCCACCGCCCAACCCCGCGACCTCTTCCAAGAAGCGCAGGTCCGGCCCGGCTCCGATGGCGACGGTGCTCAGGGTGATGTTTTGGCCCACCATCTCCCGCTCGACCAGCTCCCGCACCCCGTCCTGATGCTCCGCGTCGGAGCCATCGGCCAGGAGGATGACATGGCGCACGGTCCGTTGGGAGTCGGACAGGTAGGTCAGCGCCTCCTGCAGGGATTCGCGTACATAGATGCCCCCACCGCCGGCCTGCAAGCGCGTCACCTGGTCAATCACTTCGTCCCGCCGGCTGCCCGGCAGGGGACCGATCACGTCTACCGGGCGGTCGTCGAAGGCGATGACGGTCAGCTCGTCCACGTCCATAATCAGCTCGGCGACGCGGGCCGCCGCCTCCCCCGCCAAGCGGATCTTTTGCACGCCGCCTTCCATCACCGACATACTGCCCGATTTGTCTATCACGACGACGATGGACATGGGCGGAAACCGCTCCTGGTCGTGGATCGTCATCTCGACCGGCAGAGTCTCCTCCAGGGGAGTGTCGTACCAGCCGCCCACTCCGTAGGCGTGCGGTCCGCCGACGGTCACCAGTCCGCCGCCCAGATCCCGCACGTAGGACTGGAGCGCGCCCATCGTCCGGGACGAGAGCGCCTGGGCCGGGGTGTTCACCAGCACGACGGCGGCGAACCTGGCCAGGGAGGCCGGATCCGAGGGCATAGCTCCCGGCGTGAACTGGACGGTCTCCAACCCAGCGGCCTGGAGCGCCGCTTGCAAGTGCTCCACTTCCCCGGTCGTCTCTCCCCCGGCAACCAGCAACACCCGCGGCGGCCCCGCGACCAGCGCAAAAGCCGCCAGTCCATTATTCTGCGGATAGACGTCAGTGGAAGGGACAAGATAGGCGCGAAAGGGCAGGAATCCCGGCTGGTCGGCGGTGAGAGGGATGGCAAAGGTGTTGGGGCCCGGGTTCAGGTGTACCTGCTCCTGCGCCGCGACCTTGTCGCCGGCCAGCACGGTCAGCACGGCGTCCAAATCCCGCGTGGCGCGGACGGTGACGACCAGCGAGAACTCTTCCCCCTGATGCAGGCGAGCGGGGGCCGCCAGTTCAGCGAGCCAAGCCTCTCCACTTTCCACGCCCAGCGATTCGAGGGGCAGCACGTCGACCTGGATGGACTGGGCCTGGGAGTGAGCCAGGCGCACCGCCTGTTCCGCCTCGCCCAGCGTGGGTCGGCCGTCGGAGAGGATCACCATCCGCCGGGCCGCACCGGCCGGGAAGAGGGCCATACCGAGCCGCACCGCCCCTTCTAGGTCCGTCTGGTAGGTGCGGGGGATGGAGGCGATTTCGGTCAGCGCGCCGCCCTCCGAGGCGGCCCCCGTCATCGGCCGCTCGACCAGTGCGTCGGCTCCAAAGAGCACGACCGCCGCCCGGTCGCTTCCGTCGGGCCGCATCGCCGCCAGCGCCTGCTCGACAAAGGCCAGAGCCCGTTCCTGCTCCGCCGGCGGCACACTGTCGGAGACATCCACCAGGAAAACGACGGCCAGCTCGTCGCCGCCCCGCACGGACTGGGTTCCGGCCAGACTGAGGACAACGAGGGCCACGATCAGGCCGCGCAGGACGAGCGCCGCCCAGGCCCGGCTACGCCCGTAGCGCCCGGTGGGGCGGCCCAAGTAGACAAAATAGGGCAGGAGTATCAGCAGTAACAAGAGTAAAGGCCGTGTGAACGCCATTTGCTTTCCAGTCAAGGCGACGGGGGGACAAGGGGACAAGGAGGTGAAGGCGCTGCCTGGTCACTATGTATCATGGTTTCCGTCACCCCTCGCTTCCAATCACCCACTTTTGCGGCTGACAAATCATCACCACCAGCTTTCCCAAGATGCGATCATAGGCCTCGTACAATGAACGAGCTACTTTTGCATCCAAATATCCACACTTGACGGCAAACTCTAGCCAGGTCTGCGTCTCGGCCGCCTCGGCCTCCGAATCATTGAGCCGATACACAAAGGCTCGCTCATACCGCCGTCTCCTCCACGCCTCTGATATTCACGCACACTGAACGGGAAGACCGACGGATTTGATCGGTCAAAGAATAGACTTCTTCGCGCGGGAATCCCTGCGTCAACTCGAAAATCTCCATCGCCGCCTCAAAAGCCAGCTGATACACCTCAAGATCCCTATGCGACCGAATCCTTCCCATACGCCTATCCCCCTGGTCCCCTGTCCCCC
>DSDT01000403.1 GCA_011048615.1 Chloroflexota bacterium
AAATTTTCCCCCACGAATCCGTGTAGACCGACTTTCTCCAGGTGACCGAGAAGGGGTTGGAGGAAGCAGCGGCGCGGGTAGCAGAGCTTGGAGCCGGATTGGCAGCCACTCAGGGCGCGGAGCAGGCCCGCCTGATGGCCACTTACAACCAGGCTCTGACTCACCTGGAACAACTACACGAAGCTAAAATCCCACTACACGAAGCTGAAGGGGTGTTGGATGGCCTCGGTATGGGCGACGTGCCGCTGAACGCCCCCGTAGCCATCCTCAGTGGAGGACAAAAGACCCGTCTGGGACTGGCCCGGGTATTGCTCGGAAAGCCGCACCTCCTCCTGCTGGACGAGCCGACCAACCACCTCGACATCGAGATGCTGGAATGGCTGGAGGACTGGCTGAATGGATACTCCGGCGCAGTGTTACTGGTCACCCACGACCGCACCTTCCTGGAACGAACGGTGGGGACCATCCTGGAACTGGACCCCGCGACCCACACCATCACCCCCTACCCCGGCGCCTTCGAGGCCTATCTCGAGGCCAAAGCCCAGGAGCGGGAAAAACGGTGGGTCGAATACCGGGACCAGGTCGCAGAGATTGAGCGGCTCAAGCGGGATGCCCGGCGGACCAAGACGCAGGCCCTGCAGGCCGAGCACTCGTCCATCACCGTCGAGCAGCGCCGGCTGGCGAAAAAGGTGGCCCGCAAGGCCAAAGCCAAGGAGAAGCGGTTGGAGCGCTTTCTGGAGCGGGATGACCTGGTGGAAAAACCCTCCCGCTCGTGGCACATGCGGCTCGAGTTCGCCGATACACCGGACAGCGGACGGGACGTGCTGCTCCTCACCGGCGTGGCGGTCGGGTACGATGGTCGGCCGTTGGTGCGCGCGGTGAACCAGGTGCTGCGAGCCGGCGAGCGAGTAGCGCTGATCGGCCCGAACGGCGTCGGCAAGACCACACTGCTGCGCACCATCACCGGC
Organism: Chloroflexota bacterium; assembly: GCA_011048615.1. Lineage (GTDB taxonomy): Bacteria > Chloroflexota > Anaerolineae > B4-G1 > B4-G1 > DSDT01. The sequence continues at coordinate 969 of DSDT01000403.1, forward strand.
ACGCTCCCTCCTCTGAGCGGGAGCGTGCGGCTGGGGACGAACGTCCGATGGGGCTACCTGGCCCAGGAGCAGGAAACCCTGGACCCACAGAGCACCCCGCTCCAGACCATCTCGCAGGTCGCGGCGCTGTCAGAGACCGACCTGCGCTCCTTCTTGCACTATTTCCTGTTCACCGGCGGCGACGTGTTCCTGCCGGTGGAGCGATTGAGCTATGGGGAGCGGGCCCGGCTGATGCTGGCCCGCCTGGTAGCCACCGGCTGCAACCTGTTGCTGCTGGACGAGCCGATCAACCACCTGGACATCCCCAGCCGGGCTCAGTTCGAGCAGGCGATGCAGGCTTTCGAGGGCGCGGTGCTGGCGGTGGTCCACGACCGGTACTTTATCCGCCGCTTTGCCACAGCGATCTGGGCCATCCACGACGGGACGCTCCAGCGGTACGTCGACCTGGAGGAGATGCAGCGCAGCCGCACCCATGCGTCAGCGACGTGAGGACAGAACAACCATCAGGCCATTGATGCACCGAGGGCCACGGAGCTTTTCAGAGAGGAAAAGAGGCCCATCTCTTTCATCTCTGTGTCCAAAGTGACAAGCGACCGCCTACTGCAAACCGTCCGCCAGCCCATTCCTGAGGATGACCTCCGCATACCACCGCCCGCTGTCTTTTACCGTCCGCTGCTGGGTCTCGTAATCCACGTACACGATCCCAAACCGCATGTCGTAGCCATAGGCCCACTCAAAGTTATCGCTGAAGGACCACACAAAATATCCCTCCACCGGCACCCCCGCCTCGATGGCACGGTGGATGTGGAACAGGTGATTCCGCAGGTAGCGAATGCGCCGCTCGTCTCGCACCCGGCCATCGAAATCCAGCCCATCCGGCACCGGGATGCCGTTCTCGGTGATATAGATGCGCGCTGGGTCGTACTCTTCCCGGACGCGGGTCAGCAGCTCATAGATTCCCTCCGGGTAGATCTCCCACATCTGGGAGTACTCGTTCCCCTCAGGGTGGGTCTGCACCGCCTGGATGAGCGGATAATCGGGGTCGTGCCGCGCCACGGTGCGGGAGTAATAGTTGATGCCGAGAAAGTCTATCGGGACAGCGATGCGCGTCAGGTCGCCCGGCTCTAGCACGGGAAAGACCGGGCCGAGCAGCGTTTGCACGTCGGCGGGATAGCGGCCCCGCAGCAGCGGGTCGAGAAAGATGCGGTTGAGGACACCATCGAGCCGCCGGGCCGCCTGCCGATCTGCCTCGGTGTCCGAGGCCGGATGGACGGGTCTGAGGTTGAGGGTGATGCCGACCTGGAGCGGACGGTCGGTCACGCCCCGCAGCGCCTCGACCGCATAGCCGTGGGAAAGCAGCAGATGGTGTCCGGTCTGGAAGGCGGCGACAGGGTCCTGCAAACCCGGAGCATGCTCGCCCAGAAAGTACCCCAGTATCGCGACGACGAACGGCTCGTTGTGGGTGATCCAACAAGTCACCCGGTCGCCCAATCGCTGCCCGACGACGCGGGCGTACTCTGCAAAGTGGTACACTGTGTCCCGATTCGGCCACCCGCCCCGATCCTGCAACACCTGGGGCAGGTCCCAGTGAAAGAGGGTGACGAACGGCTCGATCCCCCGGGCCAGCAGTTCATCCACCAGCCGATCGTAGAAATCGAGGCCCGCCGGGTTGACCGAACCGCTGCCCGCCGGAATGATGCGTGGCCAGGAGACGGAGAAGCGGTAGGCCTTCAAGCCCAACTCAGCCATCAGCCCCACGTCCTCCCGCCAGCGGTGGTAGTGATCGGCAGCAACGTCCCCCGTGTCGCCGTGCCGCACCTTGCCCGGCTGGCGGCAAAAGGTATCCCAGACCGACAGGCCGCGGCCGTTCTCGTCCCAAGCCCCCTCAATCTGATACGCGGCCGTGGCCGTCCCCCAAACAAATCCATCCGGAAAATAGACCGTCTGTGACATTGATGTCCTCCTATTCGTCAAGGTTCGATGCCAATAATCACCAAGGGCACGGGAGGATTGCTCCGCCCATGCCTGAGAACGTTGTGCAGTTCGCCCTCATAGTAGGCAATCCCACTGGACATATCCCGCTGCATCGCCTTGGTGGGCAGAATCTCGATTCCCACGTTGATAATGCCTCCGGCGTAAAAGGCCAGATGCTTGACAAAGAGAGCGTACGCCACAAAAGCGTATTTGCCAAACTGAACCTCGACGGCAATGCGATTCTTGACGTGATCTGTCTGATTGTATGAAAAGATGACATCCA
>DSDT01000404.1 GCA_011048615.1 Chloroflexota bacterium
CTCGAAGCGGTGCCAACAGTTGCTCCAGCAGCTATGAAAGTCGGTTGGGCCATTGACTCCTACAGTTTGTCTCAAGATCTGGCCGAATGGGACCGCATGGGGCAGCCGGGGCCGTTGGAAGCACCAGGAATTTGGTTTAGCACAGCTATAGATGGTATCGGTGTAGTCCCTGGTGTTGGAGCAGTTGGTGATTTTAGTAGCATTTTGTACACTCTATGGGGTGGAGTTCACTGGACTCTGATAGTCATTGAGTGCTGCTTTAGGCTCAAGGAGTACAGAAATGGACGGCTATGAGGCAGAACCAGGGGCTTTGCTTGATGCAATTGCTGGTTTGGTGATTGCTTTGATCTTTGGCCCATGGTTAACCGTGGCAGGCCTTCGTGTGATGCGAGACTTGTCTTATGTCAGGAAGAAATCCATAGTAAATTGGGTGATTCGAAAGTACTCTACTTATGGAGCTGTAGAAAGAGGAAACATATACTTTTGGGCGCAAATGGTACTGCTAGTTGGTGTCGGGTTCGACTTGCTAGGAGTACTGATGTTAGCAGTAATAGCCGGAATACTGTTGGGATGGTGATCTGCTTGATATGCATCTATGACCAAGTTCAATACCTCGGCAATCTGATGCGCAAGAGCAACGTGGGGGATTACACTCACCCAATATTAGGACTGGGCAGCTTCTGCTGTACGCTGTAGGTACGGGATGTGGCGCGAGCTGCGGCGCGACCTGGACGCCGACCTGCCTGCGCCCGCCTGCACAGCGGGCAGGCAGGCGGTGTTCGGGGTGGGGGTGGAGTACGTCAAGTGGTTCTGCGTCCGTGGGGACTACGACCTGGACGACCTGTGACTGCTGCCGCTCTACCGGCAGAGCTACGACGCCGAGAACCGCCTGACGGGCGTCAGCGGCGCGGCCAGCGCCACCTTCGTATATGATGGGGATGGGAATCGCGTCAAGGAAGTCAGTTACGAGAACGTGGCGGCCGGCATCCGCGCTGCCAGCAGCGGCACGCTCAACTGGCCCAACGTCGTGACCAACGGGGACACGTGGGCCGACAGCGGCAGCGGCTCCAGCGGCGAGTACGCCTACACCACGCAGACCGGGCTGCAATACGTGCAGCTCGACCCTTCGTCAGGCTCAGGGCAGGCCGGGGGGCGATCTACAGCGTGGACAAAGTGCGCGTGTGGCACTATGCCGCCGACGGGCGCATCTACAACGCCACCAAGACGCAGGTGAGCGAGAACGGCTCGAGCTGGTACACGGTGTTCGACAGCGCTGTGTCGGGGACGTATGCGGAGACAGCGGCGGGGCGCACGTACACCTTCCCCGTCCGCAGCGTGCGCTACGTGCGCGATTACCTGAACGGCTCGAACAAGAACGCCGGCAACCACTGGGTCGAGATCGAGGTGTGGGGAATGCGCACGACCGCCTATGTGGGCGGCTACTTGCTCGCCTGTTGCTCGCTGGCGGAGATGCGGTATAATGAGAGCAGATCGCTGTGGGAGGTGGATAGATGGTCGTAACTCAAGTGGAACTGGCGAACTTGCCCACCGAGGTACAAGTGCTGCTCGACCGCATTCCGGCAGAGTACGCGCGCGACCTGGCGCTAGATTTGGCCTGGGCAGCGATGATCGCTCCCCGCCGTCCAGATGCCTTGTACGAAGTGGTGCGTGATTGGGAGATTACGTTGGAAGAGATTGCCTTGGTGGGCGATGCGCTGCCGGATATCGTCAGTGCGCGCGAGGAGGCGAAAACTGGCATCGGAATGACCATTGGCGAGCTGCGCGCTTACCTGGACAGTGACGAGCGGTGAAGAAGACGCCTCGCTTCACGATCAAAACAGTTCACTCGCGGGTGGCCCGCTACTTGAAGCGGTGCGAGAAGCGTGTCCTGGTGGAGTTTGAAGGGGCGCTGGAGCACATTTGTAGTGGGCCGTTCCCATCTGACGATCCTGTACACATCACGCATCTGAAGGGTCCGTTCCACTGCTCCTACCGGTACGTGCTGGCCAAGGGCAAGCGCGGGCTGCGTATATTGTATGACGTCGATGTCGAAGCCCGCGAGATCACAGTCTACGAGTTTGGGCCGCGTGGGGATGTGTATAAGGGGTGAGCGCACATCTGAGGTTGGAGGGACATTCACGTCGGCCTCCATCCTCCTGCAGCTTACCCCGCGAGAGACCTCGCAAGTCTGCCAGACCTGCAAGGTCTTGCGCTTCCAATGGACCTCGCGCCGTTTGCTGTCGTCACGGCGGTGAACATCCGCGGGGAGAGCGACCCCTCGAACACGGCGCAGGCGGTGGATTGCTCGATTGACCGCCTGGACAGGACGCGCCGGACGGCGGCAAGCTGGGTCTGGCCTCTCCGGCAACCGACCGCCGGTGCCCCCTACACCTCCGGCAGCACCGCCTCACATCGGTGGGGACGGCACGTAGCGCGAGCTGCGCCGCGACTTGGACGCCGACCTGAGGGCCTGTCTGCGTGCGGACACGCACAGGCCGGCGGTCTTAGGCGTCGGCGTCGAGTACGTCAAGTGGTTCTCCGTCCGCAGGGACTACGATCTGGACGACCTGCTGCTGCTGCCGGTCTACCGGCAGAGCTACGACGCCGAGAACCACCTGACGGGCGTGAGCGGCGCGGCCAGCGCCACCTTTGTGTATGATGGCGATGGCAACCGCGTCAAATCCGTGCTGGGCGGTGTGATCACCTACTACGTGGGCGCCTACTTCGAGTGGACGGGCAGCACGAGCACGATGGTCAAGTATTATTACGCGGGCGGTCAGCGGGTGGCGATGCGCAAGGGGAGCAGCACGCTGCGCTACCTGCTGAGTGACCACCTGGGCAGCACGTCGCTCACCGCCAACAGCAGCGGCGCGCGGATCGCGGAACTGTGCTACCATCCCTACGGCCTGCCTGCCCGCCCGCTGTGCAGGCGGGCGCAGGCAGGCGGGACGCGCTACACCGACGGGACGACGCCGACCAGCTACCGCTTTACGGGACAGCGGGAAGATACTACAATTGGGCTGTACTTTTACAACGCCCGCTACTACGACCCGGCGCTGGGTCGCTTCATCAGCGCGGATACGGTGGTGCCGAGTCCCGGGAATCCGCAGTCGCTCAACAGGTACAGCTACTGTCTCGGGAACCCGGTTCGGTATACGGACCCGGACGGCCATACCCTCAGAAGCGCTCTTGACCTAATACGTGAATATCGCGAGGA
>DSDT01000157.1 GCA_011048615.1 Chloroflexota bacterium
GGATGGGGGGAGTGCTGGGGTTCATTTGGGGTGTCGGGATGGGGGTCCACCCGACGCTGCTGTTCCTGGCTCCCCTGGTGATGTGGGGCACGAGGGGAAAATCGGGTCCGGCGCGGATTCGGCCGCTGATCTTGGCGATCCTGGGCTGGGGCCTGATGTACGGGCCGGTGCTGCTCGCCCGGCAGGGCCCACCCTCGCCGTGGGCGGACCTGAGCAGTCTGGAAGGATGGTGGGCGCTGGTCAGCGGCCGGATCTATCACGGCTACCTGTTCGGACTGGCGGCGAGGGCCTGGCCGACGCGGCTGCTGGTCTGGTCGGGGCTGCTGGTGCGCCAGTTCACGCCGCTGGGAGCGGCACTGGCGGCCTGGGGCTGGGTTCATCTGTGGCGGACGGAGCGGCGGTTCGCGCTGGCGGCGGCTCTCACCGGGGGCGCCTTCAGCCTGTACGCCATCGGCTATGATACTGGCGACTCGCTGATCTACTTGACCCTGCCCCTGCCGGTGGCGGCCGTCGGGTTGGGAGTGGGGTTGGCACGGGCGGCTGACCGGTGGCGCGGCTGGCGGCGCTGGGGGGTGGGGGCGCTGCTCCTTCTGCCGGTGCTCCAAGCGATCCTGTTCTGGGGGCAGATGGACGTGAGCGCGGACCGGGAGGCGGTGGCTTGGGCGGAGCGAGTTCTGCGGCAGGCCCCCGCCGAGGGGGTGCTGCTGACCGCCCAGGATGGACATACCTTTGCGCTCTGGTACGTGCGCGACGTGTTGAGCGAGCGGCCGGACGTGGTGGTGCTGGATCGGGATTTGTGGGCCCATGCTCCGTACCACCGCCTGGTGACGGCCGAGCTGGGGATCGAGGCGGGCGCCGCTGTGACGCCGGAGGACGCGGTGCGTCTGACCGGGCGGCCAGTACAGATTGTAACAGGTGATGAGGAATGACAGATAAAGAGATGGATGGACTGGTGCAGGTGGATCAGGGTAGAGACGGCCGCGCGCGGCTCGAGTATGGATGCCTGGTGCTGGCGGCGATGGGCGTGGTGCTGCTCCTGGCCTGGGGGGCGCCGCTGGGCCGGGCGGGGTTGTCGCTGCGGAAACACCTGATCGAGGCCCAGGCGTTGGCGGAGCGGCCCCAATCGCTGGACCCGGCGGCGGCGTGTGAGCTGGTGCGCGATTTGCGCGCCGACGTGGTGACGCTCGAAGGGAGAGCGGGCTGGTTGGCCCGCATGGCGCCAGCTCTGGGGTGGCTGCCCGGGATCGGGGGAGACCTGCGCGCTGTCCCCCACTTGCTGACCGTGGGGGATGGCCTGAGCGAGGCGGGGGCGTTGGCCTGCGATGGAATGGGGCCGGCGTTGACGGCCTTGGGCGGCGACGGCGATCTATCGCTGGAGGGGGTGGTGCAGCTCCTGGTCGAGGAGCAGGCGACGCTGGAAGGGGCATTGACGGCGGTGGAGCGGGCGCAAGACGCCTGGAGCCAGGTGGACGTAGAGGCTCTCTCGCCGTGGCTTGCCGGGAAGGCGGCGCTGCTGGAGCGTGGACTGCCGTTGCTGCGGGCCGGACTGTCGGCGGTCACCATCGCGCCGGACCTGCTGGGAATGGACGAGCCGTGCACCTATCTGGTCATCGCGCTGAACGAGGATGAACTGCGGCCCGGTGGGGGGTTCATCAGTGGTGTTGGGGAGGTGCGGGTGGAGGCCGGGCAGTTGATCAGCATGACCTTTCGCGATAGTTACGGCGTGGACGACTTTACGCAGCCCTATCCCACGCCTCCCGACTATATGCGCCGTTTCATGGGGATCGATTTGCTCGTCTTTCGCGACAGCAACTGGACGCCCGACTTTCCCACCGCGGCCCGGCAGGCGATCTCTCTCTACCGGCCGGGTTACACGGTCACGGTGGCTGGCGTCATCGCGCTGGATCAGCGCGCGGTCCAAGAGATCGTGGCCGCCATCGGCCCCCTTTCGCTGGAGGGGGTGGAGGAGATGGTGACGGGCCAGTCCATTGTCGCCTACATTCGCCAGGCCTGGGGGCCGGAGGATGGGGAGACGGTCGGCGATTGGTGGAGCCAGCGCAAGTCCTTTATGGGGGTGATCGCCGGAGCGGCATGGCAGCGGGTGCAGGGTGGGAAGGTGGACTGGTTCGCTCTGGCCCAGGTGTTGCTGCGCCTGGTGGAGGAGAGGCATCTGTTCGTTTACCTGGAGCATCCGGAGGCGGAGGCGCTGTTGGCCGAGCATGGTTGGGACGGCGGTCTGGGTTCGGGTGCGGCAGCGGGTGATTTTCTGATGGTGCTGGGGATGAATATGGGGTACAACAAGGTCAACGCACGAGTGCGAGAGTCCATCTCCTACCAGGTCGACCTGCGGCAGTCCCCGCCCCAGGCCACGCTCACGCTGGTCTATACCCACACCGGCAGCGTAGACGTGCCGTGCAAGCAGGAGCCGCGCTATGGAACGTCCTACGAGGATATGATGGAGCGCTGCTATTGGTATTACGTGCAGGTCTATGTGCCGGCCGGCAGCCAGTTGGTGGATGCGACCCGCATTCCGGTGCCCGGTGAATCGTTGTTGTCTGGAGAGGATGAGGAGGGGGGGGTAGCGGTCTACCCGGTGGAGGAGGGGCCGTGGACAGCGCTGGGGGTGTTTGGTCTGCTTCCACCGGCCAGCACGCAGACGCGCTCCTTTACCTGGACTCTACCAGCAGATGTGGTAAAATGGGAGAACGGCGCAGGGAGCTATACGTTGCAAGTGCGGAAACAACCCGGCACTCTCGCCCACCCGTTGACGGTGGAGGTGCGGCTACCGACGGGAAGTGTCGTGACGGACGTGGCGCCTTCAGCGACAGTGATAGAGGATGGGGGGGTGATCTACCAGACAGTGCTGCGTCAGGATTGGCGGTTCGAGTTGCGCTTTAGGAGATGATCTTGAATGATGGGCAAGAATTTAGGTAAATACGTGCTGTGGATGCTGTGTGTGAGTGCGTTGGTCGCGGCGTTGACGACCGGACCAGAGCTGTGGGCTGCTCCGGGTCAGAGCCCTGAGCGCCAGACGGTCCCCTCGCCGACGCCTTCGCAGGAAGCGACGGTCCCACCAGCGACGAACACGCCGCGACCACCGACCAACCCTCCATCTCCTACCAATCCACCACCGCCTACCAGCCCGCCCGCTACGTCTACCCCCGTCCCGATTCCCACCTCCACGGCGTCGGCTCCGGTGGTGGCGCCAAGCGCCAC
>DSDT01000315.1 GCA_011048615.1 Chloroflexota bacterium
CCGTGGAGCAATTGCACACGTCCCAAGCCCGATGTCCCAGTCCACTATCCCTGGTTTCTATCTGTCAAAGCCCACAACTGCCCCCTGGACCCGGCGGCGCACATACCAGCCACCGGGCACGTGTTACATTTCTCGACACACGTCCCGTTTACCCGCTTCATATACCCCATGCGCTCCAGATCGTGCAGCATCATCTCCACCAATCCAGGCGTCGTCTCCAGTTCCATAGCCAGGTCACTCACCCGGCGAGTTCCCCCAGACCTCAACAGGTCTAGCAATTGGTTTAGCATACTCTACTCCCCGTCACATCGAGATGGCTTTTCTACCCGTCTTCTCCCGCCGCACCATCCAGTGCGCCAACAGACTGGCGATCAGGCCGGTGATAGGGACGGCCAGGATCAATCCCAGACTTCCCACCAGCGTGCGCACGATCTCCTCAGCGATAGGCTCCCGGTTGACCCGCTGCCAGATCGGCTCCTGGTAGATGGTAAAGACCAGCATCAGTGGCATCGAGGCTCCCACGTAAGCCAGCAGCAGTGTATTGACCATCGCCGCGATGTGGTCCCGCCCGATGTTGAGGCTGCTGCGGAAAAGTGCACGCCAATCCAGATCACGGTTGGCATTGACCAGCTCAAAGACCGCCGACGCCTGCCCCACACAGATATCGTCCAATACACCCAGTGAACCGACGATGATCCCGCCCAACACCAAACCGCGCAGGTTGATGCCCGATCCCAGTTCCATCACCAGGTAAGAGGACTCTTCCATACTCAAGCCGGTCAGGCGGGTCCATCCGACGAACAGCCAGGCCAACAGCCCGGTCAGCACCAGGCTGCCTACCATCCCAACCACCGCTGCGTGAGCTTTGGGCGTCCAGCCATAGACCAGATACGTAGAAACGGACAGCAGCAGGATGGAACCGGCGATGCACACTCCAACCGGGTCACGTCCCTTCACAATCTGCGGCAAGATGAACCCAAAGATCACCATCAAGCCGATCAGCGTACCGAGCAACGACCGCGCGCCCTTACCCCGTCCCACCAAAACGACCATGCCCATAAACAGCACGGCGATCAGGAACAATGGGGTAGTACGTACAAAGTCCGATATGTAAAACCGATCTCCGTCGAGACCGGTAACCCGCTGCACATAGACCCGATCGCCGGGACGAAACAGGCGCTCCTGGCTGATGATGTTGACCGTACCCTCCTCGACCTCGACCTCCTGGCCGGCCAGGGAGCCGCTCTCGATGAGCAGCAGCAACCGTTGGTATGGCTGGGTGCTCCCCCCGCCCAGGTCAATGCTTCCCTCCTCCAACACCTCGATCACGCGGGCGGGCAGCGTCTCCATCTCTCCCGGCGCGAGGGACGGCTGCGAGGATTCGGGCCCCCCAGTCCCCAGTTGGGGCAGGATCACGATGATGACTACTGCCAATATCACCAGCGCCACCAGCCCGGCGATGAAAAAACGCTCCAGTTGTGACATCATAGTCCCATCCAGCGGGTCAACCAAAAGATACCGATTCCTGCGGTAAATGCCACCAGCGCCAGGAATCCGAGATTGAACAACGTCCACCGCCACGAACCGGTCTCTTGCCGGACAGCCGCGACCGTGGCTACACAGGGAATGAAGAGCATCTGCACGACCAAAAAGGCCAGGCCCGTCGAGGCGGAAAAAGTGCTCGCCAGCACATCGGCCAGGTCAGTTCCCTCACCGGTGCCGAATATCACGCCCAACGTAGCGATCGAGTTCTCGCTGGCGACAAAACTGGTCAGCAATGCGACGATCAGCCGCCAGTCAAACCCCATTAAGCGCCCCGCCGGCTCCAACCACCGCCCCACCGTGGCCAAATAACTGGAATCCAAGTCGCCGTTCGGCAGCGTCGAGAGCATCCACACGACAATGGACACCGGCAGAATCACCGTCCCGGCCTTGCGCAGGAACTCGGCGTTGCGCTGCCACACCGTTATGCCAATAGTCCGCCAGTTCGGTCGATGGTAGAGGGGCAGTTCCATAATGAACGCCGCCCGCTGTCCCCGAAACACGATCCGGTTGATAAGCGCGCCGGAGACGGCCAATACCGCCAATACCATCAACACCAAACCCCAGGAGACCAACGTGGCCGCCGAACCAAAGAAGGCCGGAGCCAAAAAGGCCACGATGGTCATCCGGGCCGTGCAGGGCACCAATGGGGCCAGGAACACCGTCAGCAACCGGGCACGCCGGGACTCGATCACCCGACTGCCCAGGACCGCCGGAACGTTGCATCCAAAGCCCAGAAACAGGGGCAAGAAGGACTTGCCGTGCAGCCCCATAACGTGCATAAAGCTGTCCATCACGTAGGCTGCCCGCGCCATATATCCCACGTCCTCGAGTACCCCCATCACGGCAAAGAAAATAGTCAAGACAGGCAAAAAGGTCAGCACGAACCCCACACCGCCGATGATCCCATCCGCCACCAGGCTCACGAGCCACGCCGGCGCACCAGCCAGGCCGGCACGGGCCAGACTCGCCAACCCCTCCACCATGTAAACTAACAGGTCCAGCAACGGCGTGCCGACCGAATACGTGAGCCAGAAGGTGATCCCCAAAATGCCCGCCAGAATCAACAGCCCCCAAAAAGGATGGGTGGCCCAGCGGTCCAATCGCCCCGTCAGGCCAATCTGACCGGTCCGAGGACGGGTCACGGCGGCCCGGATCATGCGCCCGATCCACTCGTACCGCCCGCTTGCCACGGCCACCAGGGCGTCGTCGTGATCTCGCAGCACATTGTGAACTGCCTCCCACTGCTCACCAGCCAGGCAGGCCTGCATCATGTGGGTGATTTCCTCGTCTCCCTCCAGCAATTTGAGCGCCACCCAATCTTGGGGATAGGGGGCCGGCACGTACCCGGCGATCAAACCCTCAATCTCGTCGAGAACCTGGCGATGGTCCTCTCGAATATGAGGAGGTTTGGGAGTGTAGGGGATCTCGCCCTTCACCACGCGGTTCACTGTCCTTAGTATCTCTTGCACGCCCACGTTCTTGGTCGCAACCATCGGCACCACCGGCACGCCCAGCGCCGCTTGCAGCACCTCCGGCTCGATGTGCATGCCCTCCTGCTCGGCCACATCGAGCATATTCAACCCAATAATCACCGGCACAGGCAGAGCGACCAACTCTGCCAC
>DSDT01000155.1 GCA_011048615.1 Chloroflexota bacterium
CCTCCCACTTGCGGTTCTGCTCCTCCCGCATCACGCGGAGTTCTTGCTGGTTTTCCTCCCACTTGCGGTTCTGCTCCTCCCGCATCACGCGGAGTTCTTGCTGGTTTTCCTCCCACTTGCGAGTGTTTTCCTCCCGATCGCGGCGCAGTTCGTCCAGTACGCGGTCAAAGCGGCTTTCGGTCTCTCCTTTGTCCGCGTACCGTTCCCGCGTCAAAGCGAGCACCCACTCGCGCATCTCGCGGTCGCGCTGCAAAATACCCGGCAGTTCCCGGCGGATCAACTGCGTCAGTTGTTGATTTTCCATATCACACCCCATTCCTTCATCGCCTACCCAGCAACCGCTGTCCCCGACCGGCTGTCGGGGCGCGTCCTCCGCGTCGCTTGCACCTCAACGTCAATGTCCAATCGGTCGTCAGCCTGCACGCTCGTCCCACACCGGTGAGGTCATCGTGAGAGAATTGTATCACAACCCGGCGGATAGGCAAGAAAAAAGGGACGCGAGCGTCCCACAGGATTCCCGCGCCCCCCCATCCCTCACCCTCTACACTCTCTTCCCGACCCCCGCGCTGCCGATGCCGTCGCTCTCTATCCGAGCAGATCCAATTCTCGCAGCACGTCCGGCGTGGGGGGCAAGGGATCTTGCCATAGCCACTCCACCCGCAACCGTTACGTTAGATATGTTTCATCCGAAGTGGCAGGTCAGAGGCCATTATTTGAGCTTTTCCTCCGCGCTAAATTCGCGGTAGGGGCTCAGTTCTTCCAGGATTTGTCTGTCCTCCGGTGTGAGGGCATCTCGCACCATCCGGGAGAGCAGCGCGCCCAGCCCTGGGCCCAGCATATATCCCTGCCCACACATGCCTACAGCGTGGATGTAGCCTTCCAGTTCCTCCACCCGACCAACGATGGGAAAGCCATCGGGCGTCATCGGATAGAGACCACGCCAGGTACGTCGAACCTTGATGTTGGAAAGCTTGGGCATCAAATCCACCATACGGCGGGCGATCATGGGCAAGAAGACCGAGGTCTCCCGCCGATCGGTGCCGACGATGGGCGGCTCCGGGGTGATGCAAAAGACGATGGGGCCAGGGTTGTGCTGGTAGAAGTAATAGTTCTTGGAGCCTTCAGCGGGGCGGATGTCGACCACCATCGGCTTCAGGAAACGGGACACCGGTTCGGTGATGCCGGCCTCGTGACTGTCCGGGGCGACTGGCGCGTCCAGCCCGGCCATCTGGGCTACCGACCGGGCCCACGGCCCGGCGGCGTTGATGACCATCTCGGTAGCATAGCCGCCCTGGTCGGTGCGCACGCCAACCACCCGGCCCCGCCGGCGGATGATGCCGGTGACCCGCTCGCGAAAGTGGAACTCGGCGCCTCGCTCCCGGGCTTGGATGTAGAAGGCGTGAGCGCTGAGCATCGGCGAGGCGGAGCCATCTCTCGGTGAGTAGGTCCCGCCGAGCAGGTCGTCGGGGTTCAGGTCGGGGATCACTTCTAGGAGCTCATCCCTGTCCAGCCAGTGGATGTCCAACCCATACGCTTGCTGTATTTTGAGGAGGTCCTTGAGGATGCGCTCCTCCCGTTCCCGGTAGGCGACGAAGGAGTATCCCCCGCGATACCATTCGATGTCGTCGCCATAGGTCTCTTGCCAGGTGGAAAATGTCCTGATCGACTCGATGCAGAGTCGAATCTTGGATGGAGCCGAGTGGGTAGCGCGGATGCCGCCGATGGCAGCTTTGTTGGAACCCTGACCCGGGCTGGCGAACTGGTCAATGATCAGCGGTTTGAGCCCGGCCTGGGCCAGGAAAAAGGCGGTCGGAAGTCCAACACTTCCCGCGCCGATGATGATGGCGTCGTACACTTTGGTCTTCATACTCCCTCCTCACATATCTTATCTCGACTGTTGTAGCGCGGCATTGCATTGCGCGTCTGGGGCGGGTTGCCAAACCGCCCTACGAGCATTCGGCAGCGTAATCTGCTCGGCTTGAGCAGTTGAAAACCCGCCGCGCTCTCTGCATCTCGGCGGTGAATCTCGAACCAGGCTTTTCCCTTCGAGCCTTTCGCGTCATTCGCATTTCGTGTCATTCGTATTCCGCATCCCCGGCGTAGAACAGGCGGTAGATCCTCCCCTCGCCATCGTCCGAGAGAAAGAGACTGCCCTCGGCTCCGGTCACCACGTCCACCGGGCGGCCCCAGTTGGAGCCATCCTCCCGCAGCCATCCGACGGCAAAGTCCTGCACCGGGCCGGGGGTCTCCGCCTCCATCGGCACCCGCACCACCTTGTACCCCGTGGGTTCACTCCGGTTCCACGAGCCGTGAAAGGCGACGAATAGGTCACCCTGGTATTTGTCGGGAAACTGCTGCCCCGTGTAAAACGTCAGTCCCAGCGGCGCCGAGTGGGCCTGCATCTCGACGGCCGGCGCCGACACGGATTCACACGCCCCTTCCGCGCCAAAGTCCGGGTCCACGATGCGCCCGCTGTGGCAATAGGGCCAGCCGGCGTCGTCCCCCTGACGCACGTGGTAGACCGTCTCAGGCGGCAGGTCGTCGCCCAGCCAGTCCCGCCCGTTGTTGGTGGCCCACAATTCATCGCTACCTGGGCGGAAGGTGATGCCGACGGCGTTACGCAGGCCGCGGGCAAAGATCTCCTCGCCGCTCCCGTCGGGGTCGTAGCGCACGATGGTCGCCCGCCGCTCGTCCGCCTCGACGCAGACGTTACACGACGAGCCGACGGACACGAAGAGGGACGACCAATCGGGGCCGAACAGCACCGTGCGGGTAGTGTGCCCCCCATCGGGCAGGCCGTCCACGATCACCTCTCGCTCCTGAAAGACGCCGTCTCCGTCGGGGTTGCGCAGCCGGAGGATGCGGGTCGTCTCGCCCACGTAGAGCGCGCCATCCCGGTAGAAGGCAAGGCTGCTGGGCGCGCGCAACCCGTCGGCGGCGATTTCGACGCCGTCGGCGAGGCCGTCTCCGTCCCGGTCGGGCAGACGGACGATGCGCCCGGCGCCCCGCTCGGCGACGTAGAGCGCGCCATCCAGCCCGAGCGCCATCATGCGCGGGCCGCCGAGTCCCTGAACGAAAACGGAGATGCCAAAACCCGGCGGGAGTTGGATCGGCTCCGGCGGCGGCACGACGCGGGTGGGGATGGGGGTAGGGA
>DSDT01000045.1 GCA_011048615.1 Chloroflexota bacterium
GCCACGATGGTGACGAGGATCAGGAGAGAGATGAGGGGGCGGCTGAGGACGTCCGCCTTGACCTTGAGCCAGACCGCGTCCATTATCCGCTCTGCTCCTGTTCCGATTCCGCCAACTGTTGAGCGATGCGCCGCGCGTCGCCGCCCGGCACATCCCCGACGATGCGGCCATCGTGCAGGAACAGCACCCGCCGGGCCTGTGCTGCCGCCGCCGCGTCGTGGGTGACGATCAGGGTGGTCTGACCCCGCTGATTGAACACGCTCAGGATGGCGAGCACCTCCTGACCGCTGGCGCTGTCCAGGTTGCCCGTCGGCTCGTCGGCCAACAACAGGGTGGGCTGGTTGATGAGGGCCCGGGCGATGGCGACCCGCTGCTGCTGGCCGCCGGAAAGCTCCCACGGGTACTTGGGAGCCTGGTCGGCGATGCCCAGGCTCGTCAGCAGGTCGGTGGAGCGCGCCCGAATCGCCCGCCTGTCCTTCCGCCGAGCCAGCAGGGCCGGCAGCTCCACGTTCGCCTGGACGGTCAGATTGTCCACCAGGTGGAAGAACTGGAAGACAAAGCCGATGTGGGTGCGCCGGAACCTGGCCAGACCGGTCTCGTCCATAGTGTGCAATGTGTGTCCATCCACGCGCACCGATCCGGCTGTGGGCCGATCCAGTCCCCCCACCAGTTGCAGCAGGGTGGACTTGCCGCTGCCTGACGGTCCCATAATCGCCACAAAATCCCCAGCCGATACGTCCAAAGAAACTCCTTTCAACGCCTCGAAAGCCACATCTCCCGTGTGGTAGGTCTTGTGTAACTCGTTGATCTCAACCAGACATCTCATGGGAGGGTGTAACACGTCCTGGTAAAGGCGGTCTTGAAGCCGCTGATACGCAGCAGCCGTTCGAGAGGTGCGCCGCCGGCTGTCTGTCCCATCAGGGTATCAATTCCCCGCTCCCGGGCCTCCCGGCCTGCCTGGATGGTCAGGTTGAAGGCCGCACCGCTGCGGCGGTGCGCTGGCAAGACGCCGCCGCTGCCGATCACACCAAAGCCCTCGTAGCACAGCAGGGAGAGAATGCCGACCGGCTGCCCGTCGAGCAGCGCCAGGTAGTGGCGCACGGCAGGCAGTCCCACGGAGGGCGCCAGCAGTTGGGCCAGGTAGGGCGCGAATTCGTCCGGCAGTTCGAAGGCAGCCACGAAAATCTGGGCATAGGTCAGCGTCTCGTCTGCCGTGATGGGCCGGACCTGCACCCGGAGGGAGAGAGCGGGAATCTCGAAATCGCGCAGGTTTTCCAGGACGACCCAGGCCTCTTCCTCCTCCTGGCGGACGAATCCCCGGGCCAGCAGCCGCTCCGCCAGGTCCGCCGGGGTGCAGGCGGGGGAGAGAAAGATGGTGGGGGGCAGGCCTTGGGACTGGAAGTGGTCCACGATCTCGGCGATCAGGCCATCGGCCGCCGGGGGCGTGGTCCGCAGCAGGCAGGCGTGGTTGGCATCGGGCGAGGGAAAGACCTGGCTGGTGGTGATGACCACGTCCTCCCGCAGCGTGACGTCGAGGCCGGGCGTGACCTGGGCTGTCACCTGGGTGGCGGCATAGTTAGCCCATTCCAACTCGGCGATGCGGGTTACGGGCGCGTTTGCGATGGGCATGTTACGTTTCTCCTTACCACGTTACACTTTTGGCGGCGCTGCACGCCGCCGCAGCGGATATTGGGTAAAGATCAGCAGGGCGATCAGCAGCAGGACGCCTCCGACGACGCCGGTCATCCGCACGCCCAGGGGGCCGTGGGGGTCGGAATGGCTGCGTCCCAACAGCAGGATGATGGGCAGCGCGGCCGCCGTCACGCCGTTGATGATCTGGTCGAGCAGCCCCCAGGTGGCGTAATAGGCGCCCTCGCGGCGCTGTCCTGTCAGCGTCTCGTCGTAGTCCGCAATCTCGGCCCCAAAGGCCGGCGGCAGCATGGTGACGCCGGACAGCGCCACGGCCTGCAGCGTGATCCACCCGATGCCCTGGGCCTTGAGAGAGATGGGCAGCCAGTCGCCGATCAGCATCAGGCCGGGCAGCACCAGCGCCGACGCCAGCAGCGATCCGGCAAAGACAGTCCACTTGCCCAGCCGGTTGGAGAGCCAGGTCACCAGGGGGTAGCAAGCCAACGACGACAGCAGGGCCGGGGCGTAAAAGTACAGGGTATCCGCTTTGCTCAACTGGCAGATTTCGGTGACGATGTAGGGGACGACTGATTGGACCAGGGTAGTCACACCCCAGTAAAAGACGCCGGTGGCGGTCATCACCAGAAAGGCGCGGTTGTGCAGCATGGCGGCGATCCCCTGGCGAAAGCCCAACCGCTCCGTGGCGGCGACCTGCCGGTCCGGGCGCTCGCGCAGCACGGGGAGGGGCAGGTAAAAGAGCGGCAGGGTCAGACTGGCGTAAAGCAGCGCGGTGGTCACGTAGCCGAACCGCTCGATGAGCGGCCCGGCCAGGCCGCCCAGAATCATGCCCACCAGAAATGCGCCGGCGCTCCAGGCCGACATGCGCACCCGATGGGGATCGGTGAGGGCGAGTTCGGGCAGCAGGGCGGTGTATGGGATCTGGTTGAGGGTGTAGGCCGTGTTGTAGAGGGCCAGCACCAGCATCAGGTAGACCAGGTTCCAGGTGGATTCGCCCTGCACCGGCGGCGTCCACAGCAGGACGAAAAAGAGCAGCATTGGCAGGGCGGAGAGGAACATGTAGGGTCGGCGGCGGCCCCAGCGGCTGCGGGTCTGGTCGGAGAGGTGGCCGATGGGGGGGGCGATGGCCGCGTTGACGGTCCGGGTGAGGAGCATGGCCCCGCCGTAGAGGGCCGCCGGCACCAGGGCGGTCCCTTCTCCCTCGGGGGGTAGGTAGAAATACAACAGCCAGCCGCTCAGGATGGACCATAACGTCGTGCTCGCTAGCGAAATCAGTGCGTAAAAGAGGTCGGTTTTGATGGAGGGGGTGGGTTCTGTGTTGCTTTTCTCTGTCAAGACAACCGGTCGGGTGGTCATGAACGACAATCTCTCTCATGGTACATCACTTGCACCAGGGTTGGGTTACGGCTCGGTTACAATACGATTGCTGTACCAAACAAGTATACCAAGAAAGAGCTAAATCTTCA
>DSDT01000197.1 GCA_011048615.1 Chloroflexota bacterium
ACCTCGCCCCAGACGGTGGCCTCGTCAACGACTTTGTTCATAATGCCGACGACGATGCTCGCACTCTCTGGTTCTGCCGGATCCACGATCACCGCGATCTCGGTCGGCGTGTACGAATCAATCCCGGCCGGGTTCACCGCCGCGATTGATTCGTACACGCCGACCTGCCAGTCCTGCTCCGGCGGGGATCGATCGCCGGCCGCCGTCGGCAGCGCCCCAAAGGGCCGCATGCCGTAATGCTCAGGCGGTTTTCGGGCCGCGAGCGCCGCCGCGATCAGGGCCACAAAGACAATGACCCCCAGCATCCGCATCTCGCCGCGCCAGGCGGCGTCCAGCCCGCGGAGCGCCGGCGCCACCAGGGCCGACGTCCGCACGGCCGGGTCCGCCAGGGCAGCGGACGCCGCCTGCGCCAACTCCGATGGCGCGAGGACTGCGACGTCGAGCCCGGCCGCTGCGACCAGCGCCTGGTCCAACGCCTGTTGGGCCTGTCCGAGCCTCGGCTTGACCCATTGAGCCAGCGTGAACTGGGCCATCGGAGCGCCGGCAAAGGCCAGCCCCCACATCGTCGCATACGTCCGGCCGACGTACCACTGGCGCACCGACACCGTCGAGCTCACCCACAGCATGCCCGTCGCGACGCCGCCGAGCAGACCAAAAGTGACCAGGTAAGCCAGGTGATCGCTGACCCGGGACGTGAGGAAAAAGCCCAGACCGCCCAGCACAGCGGCGACGGCATAGGCCGGCCGGGCGCCCCATCGGTCCAGCATCAACCCACTGCCATAGGCCGTGATCGCATAGCAGACCATCATCAACGAATATCCCAGCGTCACCTGGGCCGCGCGCCACTCCATCGTGATCGCAATGGGCCCTTTCAGGATGGCAAATGTGGCCCGATAGCCAAACAGGCAGAACACAGCCAGCCATGCGGCGAACACGACCGACCACCCAGTCCGCTGCGCTTCTCGATGCCTCACTGCTCTGTCCTCCACGTTCTCGTCGCGGCCGACCTTTATGGCAGCTCCACATTACTTGACCACGCCGGCTCGCCGCAGGTCGTACAGCACCACCCGCTCCGAAGGTATGTCGGTCACGACGGGGACGTAATGCACGTCGCGGGCGCGGCAGGCCGCCCGAATCTCGTCCCGCCACGCCTCCAGCCGGCAGCGGTAGAGGGAGCGCAGCCCGCCGTCTATGGTCACCTCCTGCGGGTCGCCCGTCTCGACGTCCAACAGCCGCAGATCCCCCCCCAGCGGCGGATCCACCTCGTCCGGCGAGAGCACGTGAATCACGACCACTTCGTGCCCCCGCGCTGCCAGCGCCGTCAGCCCTTCGAGATATCCCGGCGGCGAAAACAGGTCGGAGATCAACATCACCAATCCGGCCCGCCCGCCGGATATGGCATACGTGCGCAGCGCCGCGTTCAGATCCGTCGTCCCCTCGGCCGACTGCCCCGCCAGCCACGCGAACAGCCGCAGCACCTGCCCCCGCCCCCCCAGCGGGCCGAACTGCGGGCTGGGCGCCGACGACAACGATTGCAGGTTGACGACCGTGAGACGGTCGCCGGAGGTCAGCGCCACGTATCCCAGCACCGCCGCCGTTCGCTGCGCATACAGCCACTTGTTCTCCCCGTCTCCTTGTCCCCTTGTCTCCTTGGTCTCCTTGTCCCCCCCGGCCCCCCAATCCATCGAGCCGCTGCCGTCGAGCAGGATGTGCACCAGCAGATCCTCCTCCTCCTCGAACAGCTTGACGTACGGGCGCTCCAACCGGGCGTAGATGTTCCAGTCCACCCGGCGGAGATCGTCGCCCCGGGCGTAGTCGCGGTAGTCAGCAAACTCGACCGAACTGCCGCGTTTGGTCGAACGTCGCTCGCCGACGGACTGCCCGGCGCGCACGCGTCGCGCGACCAGGGAAAGCTGCTCCAACCGGGGCAGCAGGACAGCATCGAGTAGCATCTTAACTTACCACGCCACCACTTTCACGTCAGCAATCTCGTCGAAGTGCGCATCACGTGTAGCCAATACAAGATCATGTTGAAACGCAATTGCAGCAATCCAAATATCATTTTCAGGAATGGGACGCCCTTTGATGCGTAGATCATTCTTGATTCGGCCATAACAACGGGCTGTCTCGCTATGACATCCCAACACCGCGCTTTCTGCTGCCAATTCGTCCACACGAGCCACGTTCTCTTTCGTCCGTCCCGACTTCCACGCTCCATAGTAGAGCTCCCCAATGACAACACTGGGAATGAAGATCTCATCCGCCTGAGCGAGACTCTCTTGTACCGCTACTTCACCAGCAAACAAGGCGATGAGGATACTGGTATCCAACAAATACCTACCACCCATTAGCATCCACCTGTTCACATCCCCGCTCTATTGCCTGACGCATCAATTCCACATCATCAGATGAGATCACACCCGCAAAGCGTAGCAACGTCCGGCCAGAAACACCGCGTGTCACAGAGTGCGCCAGGGCACGGGTGAACTCTAACACTTGCCATTGCAACTCGTGAGGCAAGACTTGCATCTGTTCTACTACTTTATCGACAACTAGTGTAGTCATCCCCCCCCCTTCATTCGTACACTTTTTCCGCTGACCCCGCCTCCGGCGCGTCCGGCTCCACATCCCGTCCCCACGCCTCCGGCGGGCCGCCCAGCAGCTCCTTGTAATATTCGTGCTGGATGATCAAGTCCATCACCTCGTTGGTGCCGGTCCAAATCATGATCAACCGCGTGTCCCGCAGCAGCCGCTCGATGGGATAGACGTTCGTATAGCCGATGCCGCCCAACACCTGCATGGCGTGGTTGACGACCTGCCAGGCGGCGTCGGTGGCGAACCTTTTCGCCTCGGAGACGAGCCGTCGGGAGCGGGCCGGATCGTCACCGCCGTCCACGCTGCGGGCCGCGCCGTAGACCAGTCCGCGAGCCGCGTCGAGCAGCGTGACCGAATCGGCGATCTTGAAGCTGACCGCCTGGAAGCGCCGGATCTGCTCGCCGAACGCTTTGCGCCGATCTGAGTAGCGGGTCGCCACCTCCAACGCCGCCTGTCCCATCCCGATGGCGCCGGCCGCGCTGGTCATACGCTCCGGGATCATCATGCGGTAG
>DSDT01000110.1 GCA_011048615.1 Chloroflexota bacterium
GGCGGGCTGACGGCGGGGTCGAACCCGCTGATGGAGAAAAAGAAGGGCAAGTACCGGTTGCGCGACTTTGCCGAGCGGGGCGAGGACGAGGACCTGGGCCTGCCGCGGGCGGACGAGCTGCCGCCGCTGATAGATGTGTTGCACCGCCTGCTGTGGTTAGTGGAGCACCGCCCGGCGCTGATCCCGGCCTACCTGGACGAGGCGCGCCCGGATGTCGAGCGGCTGCGGTTGGTGGCGCAGACGCTGGCCGGTCAGACGCTGGCGGGGAACGGCAACGGCGGCGGGCGTCCGCTGGTCGCGGCGCGGGGGGCGGAGGCCTCGGCGCTGCGCAAGCTGACGACGAACTGGCGGTCGTTGATCGAGGCGCACCGCGGGCCGATGGTGTGAGCATCGAGGTGATCGGACTCCCAAACTCGTCTAGAGTCATCGGCTGGACTCTCGAACGGCTCGACCGAGGGCTTGGGGTGAACCTCAGCCGAACCCCTCGCCGAGGTCTTGCTCGGGCTTGGGCAAACCGGGACTTGACATTCGTAGGAGATAGTGTGATGGAAAACGTGTTGACGATTGAATATCCTGCTGATGTGCTCTGGGCCTTGCAGCAAGACTCTGACGAGTTCGAGACCGAGGCTCGCTTGTTGCTGGCCGTCAAACTGTACGAGATGGGCAAGCTCAGCACCGGGCTGGCTGCCCGCCTGGCGGGCGTCCCCCGCGTCACGTTTATGTTCTTGCTAGGCCGGTACGGTCTCTCCCCCTTTGGTGAAACGCCTGACGAGATTGAGGAGGACCTGCGCCATGCACGACAGGCCAGTCATTGCCAATAATACCCCTTGGGGGGTACTGCTGGCTGCCAAAGAGCGACGTCTCGTTTCTGACCTGTCTGCCCTGCTGGGCGATTTGCAGGATGCTGGCCTTTATTTGGATGCCGAACTGATCGCTCAGGTTCTCCGGTTGGCAGGGGAGGAGTAGCATGACCGTGTGGTCGCCCGACCAAATCGCCGCCTTTCGCTACTGGATTCAGGGCTACCCCAATTTCTACGAGCCGATCGTCGAGGAATACTTTCGCGTGGCCGGCTACCGCGTGCTGCGCCGTCCGGCCCTCGTCGGCCGCGCCGACATCCAGCGCGTGGTCAACGCCCTCTTCGATGGGCACAAGCGGCTAGGGCCGGCACTGGACGAGACGGCCATCCGCCGTCACCTGGAGGGCCGCAGCCGGCTCCAGCCCGACTTTCTCCTGGATCGGCAGGGCAAGCGCTACCTGGCCGAGCTCAAGAGCTGGGGCGGCTCTCGCTCCGGTCAGTTCGATCTCGATACCGCCCGTGCCGAGTTCGTCGCCAATTTCAAGAACGGCCTCTTTTTCCTAGTTGACCGGGTCGAAGGTGCCGATGTCGCCGGCAAGCTCCTCGTCGTCTCCTCCCGCAGCCCTGAGCACGAGCGGGTGCTCGCTCTCCTCCGCGACGCCTACCGCACCAAGCTCGAGCTGCTCTACCTGGACGAGATCTTTTTCACGCCGCAGCTCGCCGGCGTCATAGATCGTCAACTGCACTACCTCGACGCCGCCGTCGCCGAACTGCGCCAGGCTTTGAAAGGACCGTAATCGCACATTCTCCGTTTGCCATTCGCTATTCGCACGAGGTGAACCATGACCAATCCATCTCTCTTGCCGTGGACTCAGGCCGTCCATCTCCACCCCGACGTGGAGCGGGGCGACACAGCGGTGGCGACCTATGCCATCGACCTGGGCGCGCTGGTGGCCGGGGACCAGAACGTCCCCGAGGTCTACCGCCGGGCTGACGCCTTCTTCGCCGCCACCCACCTGACCTCCGGCCTGCGCCGCTTGCTGGAGGACGTGCTGGGCGGGCTGGCCGGCGGCACAGGCGACCGGGTGCTCCAGCTTCGTTCCCCCTTCGGCGGTGGCAAGTCCCACACCCTGGCCGCCCTCTACCACGCCGCCCACGATCGTGCGGCCCTGGCGGCGGTGTTCCCGGAAGTCGAACTGCCCGCCCCCGGCGCGGTCCGCGTGGCTGTCTTTGACGGCGAGAAATTCGACGTCCGCGGCCGGGTCGTCGGCGGTCAGCGGGTGCAGACCGTGTGGGGACTCTTGGCCGTCCAACTGGGCTGCTATGACCTGGTCGCCTACCACGACCAGAACCGGGTCTCCCCCGGCGGCGACGTCATCGCCGACATGCTGAGCGGCGAGCCGACGCTGATCCTGCTGGACGAGGTGCTCAAGTACTTGGAGCGGGTCTCGGCTGAGCGGGTGGAAGATTCCACCCTCGGCCGGCTGACCCAAGATTTTCTCCAAACCCTCTCGGTGGAGGTCGCCGGGACGAAGCACGCCGTCCTCGTCTACAGTTTGCAGGCCAGCGTCCACGAGGCCTTTGGTCACGAGGCGCTGCTCAAGATGCTCGACCACCTCACCTCGCGGGTGGATGCCAAGCGGGAGCCGGTGGTGGGGGACGAGATCCTGTCCGTGCTGCGCCGCCGGCTGCTGTCCGCCTTGCCAGATGCCTCCGTGGTGGAGGCCGCGGCGGAGGCCTACGCGGCCGAGATCACGCGCAGTCGGGCCGCCCACGCCGTGGACGAGGCCGCCCGCCGCGTTGCGGAGGACGACCGGCTGGCGCTCCAGGACCGCATCGCGGCTGCCTATCCCTTCCACCCGGCCCTGATCGACATCATGACCGAGCGCTGGGCCTCGCTGCCCGATTTCCAGCGCACCCGCGGCGCGCTGCGCTTCCTGGCTGTCTGCCTGCACACGCTCAAGCGGGAGGCCCAGGCCGGGCCGCTCTTGGGCCCCGGCGACGTCCCCGTCGCCGATGACGACGTCGCCCACGCCTTTTTCACCGAAGTGGGCCAGCGCGAGCCGTTCAAGGCGGTGCTGCAGCGGGATTTCTTTGGCCCCAACGCCCGCGTGCCGCGCATTGACGAGCGGCTGGAGCGGGAGCACCCTAGCCTGAGCGGGGTCCGCCCGGCGCTGCGCATCGCCACGGCGATCCTGACCTATTCCTTCGGCGGGCTGCTCCAGACCGGTGAGGGGGAAGAAGAACCCTCGGCTGGCGGCGTGACCGAGAGCGAGTTGCTGGCAGCGGTCATCGGTCCGGA
>DSDT01000081.1 GCA_011048615.1 Chloroflexota bacterium
TCCACCCCCCCGGCCAGAACGATCTCGTTTTCTCCGCTGAGGATGGACTGGCAAGCCAGGGTGATGGCTTTGGTCCCGCTGCCACAGGCCTTGTTGATGGTAAAGGCCGGTCGATCGACCGGCACGCCGGCCCGAAAGCCGATCTGGCGGGCCAGATTGGGCCCGTTCCCCGCCTGGCGGGCGTGACCGATGATGATCTCGTCCACGTCCTGCGGCGTCAATCCGGCCCGGTTCAGAGCCTCCTCGGCCACGATGCGGCCCAACTCGACCGCCGATACGTCCTTGAGCGCCCCGTTGAATTTCCCAATCGGTGTGCGCACCGCTGAAGCGATCACTACGTCAGTCATATGTCCTCCTCAATTTTACACACGCCTTATTCACGCGCCCCGTTTGGCGCGCGCCATCTGATTCCTTTCGTGTCGATCGAGGTGGGCCGGTTCGAGGGCGCTCACCTCGCCGCTGAAGAGCTGCTCCAGGCCGACCTGGGGTTGGTCCAGGCCACGCCGTTTCCGCTCCTCGCATATCTGGCATTGCTCCGGGTAGCCGCCGGAGCGGGTCTCCTCCGCTTCAGGCTCAATATACCGGCCGATGGTTCCTTCGTAATTTCTAAAGATCACCATGCGCTCGCTCCTGCTGATGATGTAGCAGGGGTCGATGGGCGTCTTCCCCACCCCGCCGCCGACGTCCTTGATGTACCGGGGCACTGCGAAACCGGTGGTATGCCCCCACAGATGCTCGATGATCTCGATCCCCTTGCCGATGGAGGTGCGAAAGTGCCCGATGCCCTGCGAGAGATCGCATTGGTAGATGTAGTAGGGGCGGACGCGGTTGTGCACCAGGCGCTGGACCAATTCCTTCATGATGTAGGGACAATCGTTGACCCCCTTGAGCAACACGCTCTGGTTGCCCAGCACGATGCCATTGTCGGCCAATTTGGCCAGCGCCCGCCGGGATTCTGGCGTGACCTCGCGGGGGTGGTTGAAGTGGGTGTTGAGCCAGACCGGCTGGTACCTTTTCATCATCTGGACCAATTCGTCGGTGATTCGCTGGGGCATCACCACCGGCACGGCGGAGCCGTAGCGCACAATCTCCACGTGGGGGATCTCGTGCAGCCGGGCCACGATGTATTCCAGCTTGTCGGTCGCAAAGGTCAGCGGGTCGCCGCCGCTCAACAGGACGTCGCGCACGCCCCTGGCCTCCCGGACGTAGGCGATCATCTCGTCGATCTGGGATTGGGGGAGCGGTTGGTCCGTCTCGCCCGCCATACGCCGCCGGGTGCAGTGACGGCAGTACATCGAGCATTGGTCGGTGACCAGGAATAAAATCCGGTCGGGGTAGCGATGGGTCAGCCCCCGCACCGGGGAATCGGTGTCCTCGGCCAACGGGTCCACCTGATCCTCGTCCCGGATCTGCGTCTCGAACATCGTCGGCACCGCCCGCATCCGGATGGGGCAGGCGGGGTCGTCGGGGTCCATCAAGCTGGCGTAGTAGGGCGTGATGGACATCCGCAGGGTGTTCAGCGATTCCGCGATGACGCGCCGCTCCTCCTCCGTCAGGTTGATCACCTGGCCCAGTTGCTCGACGGTCGTAATCCGATTGGCGATCTGCCACCGCCAGTCGTTCCATTGCGCATCATCCACGTCTTGCCACAGCGGGATGCTTTGATAGGGTCGCCTTTCGGCCATTTACGAATCTCCTCAAGAACTAGAAAAAATTCGAGGCCCGTCCTCGGGCCGATTGGCGCCCCCGGGACGGTGGCTAGAGCGATTATTTAAGACTCTCTCTTAACGGTATAATCCCTGCGGGTCCAGTTCCTCCCGCAGCAAGCGCAGGTCCTCATCGGTTGGGGATTCTGTTTCGCCCAGATGGGGGGCGATTTTCAGCTCCCACCCGACCGCTTCCTGCACCTCGGCCAGTTCGACCCCCGGATGGAGGCTGTGCAACACCATCTCGCCTGTCGCCTCGTCGAAACGAAACACGCATTTGTCGGTGACGACCAATTGGGGCCCGCTGCCGGGGAGCCTTAACACGGCCCGCTCGCCTCCGCCGCCCAGGTGTCCCGGGCTGGTGAGGAAGTGGAGCTGGTCGACGAAGGCCCGCCGCTTGAGCCGCATGATCACAAAGATCTGTTGGGCGTTGATGGCGATCTCGCACGCGCCGCCGCTGCCGGGCAAGCGGACCTTGGGCTGCTGCCAATCGCCGATCACGGTGGTGTTCAGATTGCCGAAGCGGTCGATCTGCGCGCCGCCCAGGAAAGCGACCTCCACACGGCCTCCTTGCAGATACAGCCCGAACAGATCCGCCATCGAGCAGACCGACGTCGCGCCGCTGATGAGGGTCGGGTCGCCGATGGAGAGGGGCAAGCGGGCGGGCTGCGCGCCGTAGACGCCGCTCTCATAGATCAATTCCAAGTGTGGGGCCACCGTCCGCCGCGCTAGGTTGCAGGCGCTATTCGGCAGCCCCACGCCGACAAACACGGTGCGCACGCCAGCCAGCGCCCGCGCCGCCGCCACGATCATCATTTCAGAGGGTGTGCAATGGGTCATTGGTATGCTCCATAGTTCACGGATGCAGCCATCGCCTCGCCGGGGGCCAGCCGTTCCCAGGTCTCCGGCCCCAGTTTCTCCAGGTATGCAGCCCGATCCGGTACGCCATAGACCCATTCATCGAGCCACGCCTGGGTCGCCGCCTCGTCCCGGCTGATCTCGTCCCAGGCCAGGTAGAATGTGTTATCCCGGTCGTAATAGCCCTGGACGTAGGAGGGATGCGTTCCGTAAGGCTCACGGACGAGCGCGTCCACCAGCAAGCTGGGGATGACGGTGCGGTTGGGGTCGGAACGGATGATGTCGGTTTCCACGATCTCCTCGACTACGACGATGACGTGGCGGGCGGCAAAAGCGACCTCTTTCTGGACGCCTAACAGGCCCCACAATTGGGTGTTGCCCTCCGTGTCGGCCCGCTGGGCATGGAGGATGGCGACGTCGGGATTGAGCGGCGGCACGACGGCGATCGTTTCGTCGCCGTAGGGGCTATCGACGGAGCGGATACGCGGGTTGACCGCCGGCAGGTCGCTTCCACTGTAGGAACGCAGCGGGAA
>DSDT01000336.1 GCA_011048615.1 Chloroflexota bacterium
CGAACCGCTCCACCGCTGTCTGCACGATCCTCGCGCCCCCCTCCGGCGTGGCGACCGAGTCATAGTTGGCGACGGCCTCGCCTCCCGCCTCCTCGATCTCGCGCACCACCGCGTCGGCCGGGCGCGCCGACCCGGAGCCAGCACCGTCGCGGGCTCCGCCCAGGTCGTTGACCACCACGCGGGCCCCGCGCCTGGCCAGCTCCAGCGCATAGACCCGTCCCAGGCCGCTCCCCGCTCCCGTCACAATCGCCACCTGCCCGTCGAAACGAATCTCGTCCCGTTCCTCTTTGTGCTCCTCCGGCTGCGGGACCGCCTTCCAGCAATACCCCGTAAAACCTCGCGCCTCGTCCACGTGGTGAATGCGGAACTCCATCCGCACCGGCATGCCCACCTTGAGGTCGTCCATTTCGCAGTCGGTGAAATCCGCCATGAACCGCCCCCCGCCCTCGAATTGAATCAAACCATAGATGGCGGGCGGGTTCACCGACACCGCCAGCATGTCACCGGTGAAGGACTTGATCGTCGCCGGCCGGTCGGCGAACTCGTAATCCTCCTGCGTGTGGAGCGCGCCACAGGCCGGGTTGACGCAGATGTCCATCTTGGGGAACTGGGGTGTCCCACACGCCGTGCACCGCCCACCGACCAATCCCAAGATCATTTCCCGGTTCCGCCACAGCGCCGTCATCGCCGTCTGATCGGGAGCCTCGGCCCGGATGCCCGCTTCGGTGAGGATCAGGTCCCGGAACTTGAGGTACTTGACGTAATTGTCGACCGCTCGTCCCTGGGCCAGCGATCCGGCGATCCCCCGCCGCGCCGGCAGGTCGCGGACGTGCTCCGTCGCCTCGAAGCAGAGGGCGTCGCTCCCCTGCCCGAACCCGGCGACGACGATGCGCTGGCCCGGCTCGGCCTCCTCCAGCGCCCGCACCAGCATGACCAGGGGGTGCGCCGCGCCAGTTTCGCCGCAGACCTCGTGCAGATTGTCCACTACCTGCTCCGCCCCCGCGCCGAGGGATCTGGCGATGTCACTGTGCTGCCGCTTGATGAAGCAGGGATAAATCACCCGGTCCACATCCTGGATCGAGAGGCCCAACTGGTCCAACAGCCCATTGATCGCCTGGGGGATGATCTTGGCGTATCCCTCCTCCCGCATCCACCGTTCCTCCCAGGTATAGTTGAACCGCTTGCGTGCCCCCCGGTAATGATCCACGAAATCATAAGAGAGAGAATACGCCCCTTTGAATTCGGCGAGCACGGGGCAGTTCTCCGTCCCCGCGCCGACCAGGACCGCGGCCGCGCCGTCGCCGTACCACATCTCGTAGAAGGAGGCCGCCCTGGTCTCCCGCTTGTCGGAAGCCGTCACCAGCACGTGCCGCTTCTCGCCCCCGCGAACCGCCTCCAGCGCCGTGACCAGCGCCGACGTGCCGGCCTTCAGCCCAGACGTGAAATCGGCCGTCAGGATGTCGGGCCGCAGGTTCAGCGCCGTCGCCACGATGGATGCGTTCAACCGGTCGGCAAAGGGGAGCGTCGTCGAGGCCAGGTACAGCCCTTCGACCGCCCCCTTGTCCGCACCGACCAGGCAGTCCCTGGAGGCCGCCACCGCCATCGTGACGCTGTCCTCGTCCCAATTGCACATCGCGCGCTCGCCCTGAGCCACCATCATCAGCGCCGGCGCCAACCACCCGACGCTCTGGAAAATACTCATCCGGCTCAGCCGCCAACGCGGGATGTAACCACCATAAGAAAGAATGCCGATCATATTTGCCCTCCGTTGTGTAATGCGTCAAACGTCGTTCGTCATCCGAGCCGGGCAAGGGCACGTGTTGTAACAGTGCGTCCAGTGTCTCGTCAGGCTCGGGGGTGAACTCGTAAGTAGCCGACTCTTGTCGAAGCACACGACCACGTTGTTGGGGGATCATGGTCAGGATGAGTTGGATCACCCGAGTGAGCAACTGCAAGCGGTGCTGGAAAACGGCTTCACCAAGAACGTGTCGTGCTTTAAAGTACCAGTCCCGGCTTTCTCTGGCAGAGCCGAGAGAATATTCGTAGAAACGAGCGCGGTCTTTGCTGCTGCCTCGTGAGTATCCTTCGGCCAGATTGGCGCTGATGGATCCTAAAGCCCGGTACAACTGGTCGGACAGGCCAGTCATTCGCCGGTTTCGCACTAATTTGGCCGTATCCCGCCACCCCAAATCGCCCAGGAACAATGCCAACCGGTAAGCGGTCATCTTCCAGAGAGAATCAGCTTTGATCTCCTCCGGCGCCGTTTGGGCCCACCCCTCATAGTTCACCGTTTCCCCTTTCACGTTTGACGTTTCACGTTTCACGTTTCAAAACTTGAACAACCTCTCAATCAACTGCGATTTCATCAGGTCTCCCTCGATCTTGAGCCGACCGCTGGTATAGGCCTGCATCGCTGGCAGCTGACCGCCGATGTATTTGAGGAAATCCTCATCCGACATCTCGAGGGTCGTGGTGGGACTGGCGTGCGCGCCCGATGCCACCGTACAGGTCTCGCCCTCGACGACGGCGTGCCATTCGCCGCCGCCGGGACCAGAGATGGTGAACTGGAAGACCATGTTCACGCCGCCGGCCCTGTCGGGCTGGAAGAACTCGGCCATGCGGTCGAACACCTCCGCCACCGATCCCATACCGGCGGGTCTGGCCTTCTCCCCTGGCTCTCCCACCTCCGGCTCGATATCCGGCTTGGGAGTCAACATATCCATCAGCGCAGCGTTGGCGTTGGGGTATTCTTTCGCGGCTTGGAGGGATGTGATCCTGGGCCATCGAGCGGCGACTTCCTCCAGCGTCGGAACCTCGCCCTCGTCGCCCAACCACGTGCCGCGCCCGCTGACTACCGCCGCCCGGCTAAAGTAGCCCGCCCCGGCGTTATAGATGCGCCCGGTCACCGGGCACTCTTCCGAACAGAGGTACAGCACCACCGGGGCCACGAACTCGGGCCGCAGCCGCTCCTCGAAATCCGGCGGCAGCACGTCCTCCGTCAACCGCGTCCACGCCAACGGCGCCACCGTGTTCACCTTGATCCCGTACCTGGCC
>DSDT01000043.1 GCA_011048615.1 Chloroflexota bacterium
CCCCCACGCCGGCCTGCACCGAGACCCGGGGACAGATCGAGCGGCGCACCTACTCCAGCCCCACCACCGGCAGCGACGAGGTCTACCGCATCTACCTGCCCCAGTGTTACGATTTTCCCGGTCACGCCGACCGACGCTACCCGGTGCTCTACTTGCTCCACGGCTGGCCCTACGACGACGCCCACTGGGATAACCTGGGAGTGAACGAGGCCGCCAACGTGGGCATCCAGGCCGGCGTCCTGCCCCCCGTCATCATCGTCATGCCACGAGGCAGTGAGGGGATATATATCGGCACCAGCGGCGGCAACTATTCCTTCGAGGGCCAACTGCTCAACGACCTGATCCCCCACGTGGACGCGACCTACCGCACCCAGGCCACACGAGAAGGACGAGCCATCGGCGGGATATCGCGGGGCGGTGTTTGGGCGCTAGAGATCGGATTCTTGAATGCCGGCCTCTTTTCGACGGTGGGCGCTCACAGTCCGGCCCTCTCCGTCAACCTGGCCCCCCCACCCTACGATCCGTTCTACCTGCTGGACGAGCCGGGCGTCAGTATGCTGCGCATCTACCTGGACGCCGGGGACACCGATTGGGCATTGGAGGGTACCCAGGCGCTCCACGATGCAATGGTGGAGCAGGGGATCGCGCACCAGTTCACCATTCACTCTGGCAGTCACACCAACGGGCTGTGGGAGGCAAACATGGTGGAATACCTGGGCTTTTACACGGCCGAGTGGTAAGCTAGTCCCCATAGAGCGCGTGATAGACCGCCAAGTGTTCCTTGATGCGCTGGATATAGAGGCGCGGCTCGCTCAGGGTGATCAGTTCGAGGAACATGTCGGGGTCGGCGCCGGCTGCCTCCACCCAGCGGGCCGCGCGGAACGGCCCACCGTTGTAGGCCGCCAGCGCCACCTCGATCCGGTCATCGAAGCGGTCCCGCTGCTGGGCGAGGTAATACGTGCCAAAGCGCAGGCTGACGTACGGCCGGTAGAGGTCGGCCGTCTGGTAATCGGGCGGCCAGTTCAGCGCGGCTTGGATCTCTGCCCCGGTGGGCGGGATCACCTGCATCAGCCCCCGTGCACTGGCCGAGGATGCCGCCAGGCTTTCAAAGAGGCTCTCCTGCCGGATCAAGGCAAAGACCAGCAGCGGATCCAGCCCACTCTGGCGACCATTCTCCAGCACCAACTCTTCGTAATAGGTGGGATGAGTCAGGCGAGCGACGAAGGGCGGCACCTTCAAGTAATCCCCCTCTGGGGAGAGGGAGACCAGTCGCGCCGCGCACAGGATCGAGGAACGATATAGACCGATGTCGCGGAACAGCAGCGCCAGTTGATACTGGGCCAGCGCGTCGGAGCGGGTCGCGATGCGCACCGCCTCCAGTTCTCCCTTCGCCTCCTGGAAGCGACCGAGCCGCCACAATTCCAGCCCCCGGCGGAGTCGAGAGTCAGCCGCCAGAGATGTCACCAGTTCGCCCAAGCCAGCGGCCTCCTCCAGCCCCAACCAGCCCGCCAGCCAGGCCTCCGCCTCGGCCCGCCCAGCGGCCTCGTCGTGGGCGGTGGTGTAGCGGACGGGGGGAAAGGGCGGCGCGTCCGGGTCGGCGGCCAGATCGGCCGCCCGCAGGCCGTAATAACTACTCGGCGCGGCGGCAGCGGCCTCCTCAAATGCAGTTCGAGCCGCCTCGTCGTCCTCCTGGCGCCGGCGGAGTTTGCCCAGCCAGAGAAAAGCGGCCGGCCGATGCGGGGAATCGGGATACAGAGCGGTCAGCGTCTCCCAGGCCACCGCCGCCGCCGAAAGGTCATCCAACCGATAGGACTGCAACCCGCTGCGAAAGAGCGCCTCAGCGCTGCGGTCGGCAGCAGGGTAGTGGACGTGGCAGTCCATATAAGCCTCGGCGGCGGCCCTCAGCTCGCCGTTCTGCTCCAACAGCCAGGCCGCCTCCCACAGCGCCTCCGGGGCTCGGGCGTGGTCAGGAGCGGCCGCCACGAATTCCCGGTAGGTCTCGCCGGCCGCCTCCAGGTCGCCAGCGTTGCTGTACGCCTCGGCCAGCCCCATCCACCCGTCGCCCCAGTGCCGATTCTCCGGATGGGTGTCAATCAACACCTGGAACTCGTTGATCGCCAGGTTGGGACTGCCCGCTCTGAGAAACGAAAGCCCCGCGAACCAGTGAGCGTCGCCAGAGTGATCGGGGTCGGCGTTGATGTACCGGTAGAGGGCCTCGACGGCCGGACCGTAGGCTCGGCCGTAATAGTCCACGATGCCCCGCAGCAGATCGCCTGGCGGACGCCCGGCCTCCACCAGCTTGACCAATGAAAGGTAGGGATAGTATTCGGCGTAGGGGGAATAGTCAGCGTAATACCTCTCGACGACGGTCAGGTGGCGCTCGTAGCCGGCCTCGGTCTCTCCCGCCAGGAGCAGCGTCTCGGCGGCCTGGTGCTCGATGCGGGCGCGATAGTTGGGGATCTGGGCCACGGCCAGAATCCCGTCGTACTGGGCGACGGCGGCCCCGTACTCCCCCAGCGCCACATAGACCAGAGCCAGCCTCTCCCGCAGACCGACCTCGGTGGACAGGTCGGGGACCTGAGCGATGGCAGCCAGGTAAGCCTCGCTGGCGGCGAGGTATTCGCCCCCCGCGTAAAGGGCGTCGCCCAGCCACTCGTTCAGATAGGAGGTGATTACCGTCCCGGACGACAGGTAGGCGCGATACTCTTCGGTGGCCGACAGCGGTTCGCCCGCCCCCACCAGCGATTCGGCCAGGAGGAAGCGCGCCTGGGGAATCTGCTCACTTTGAGGGTAAAGATCGAGAAAAGCATGCAGGGTCGTGATGGCAGCGACGTACTCTCCGTCTCGCAGGTAGGCCGCGCCCAGATCAAGCTGGGACTGTGCAGACACCTCCTCGTCAAGGGGCAGGGTGAGCAAGTCCCGGTAAATCTCGGCCGCCGTCCCATAATCGCCGTCGTGCATCACCCGCGCGGCGTCAGAGAGCTGCTCGGCCGGGTCCGGTGTAGGCGTCGGTGTGGCGGTGGGGGTCGGTGTGGAAG
>DSDT01000007.1 GCA_011048615.1 Chloroflexota bacterium
TCTGGCTGACATCGCCGTGCGAGACCCAGAGACGTTTGCCCAGCTTGCTCAAGTAGCAAAGGGCGTGTAAACGCTCTTTACGGCAGTGCTGGTTACCACAGCGGGGGCCGATCGGCCCCCGCTTTTGCCGTGTCCCCGCACCGTCGGCCCCTCCGTTCACCGCGCCCGCAATCGCACCCGCAATCCTGACCGGCGCTCCCGAACCTGATTGTTCCGTACTGCGATGCCGATGGCGCGCCGCGTTCCGACCAGCACGACCAATCGTTTCGCCCGCGTGATGGCGGTGTAGAGCAGATTGCGCTGCAGCATCACATAGTGCTGGGTCAGTACGGGGACGACGATGGCCGGGTATTCGCTGCCCTGGCTCTTGTGGACCGACACGGCAAAGGCGTGCACCAGTTCATCCGCTTCGCCCCAATCGTAGGTCACAGGCTGATCGTCTATGGTGACGGTCAGCGTTTGCTCCACCGGGTCTATGCCGACCACGCGCCCAATGTCCCCGTTGTACACGTCCTGCTCGTAATTGTTGCGCGTCTGCATCACCTTGTCTCCAACACGAAACACCCGCCCGCCCAGCCGACGCTCCGCCTTGCCGGGGGCAGGCGGATTTAGCGCCGCCTGGAGCTGGGAGTTGAGATTGGCGACCCCGCACGCCCCGCGATACATCGGAGCGAGCACCTGCACCTCATCTATCGGATGGAGACTAAATTTGCGCGGTATACGGTGCTGAACAATGTCCACCAGCAGATCGGCGGCCTGCTGAGGATCCTGGTTGGAGAAAAAGTAGAAATCGTCGAACTGGTTGAGGATCGGCATGTGACCCTGGTTGATCCGATGGGCATTGACGACGATGCCACTGTCGGCCGCCTGGCGAAAGATGGTGGTCAAACGCACAGTGGTAGCGCGACCCGAAGCGATGATGTCGCGCAGGACATCGCCGGCACCGACAGAGGGAAGTTGGTCTATGTCACCGACAAAGAGCACGTGAGCAGCCGGGTCTATGGCTTTCAGCAGATGGTTAGTCAGCAGCAGATCGAGCATAGAGGCTTCGTCCACGATGAGACAGTCTACCTCCAACGGGTTTTCCTCGTTGTGACGGAAACCATCCAGCGGCGCATACTTGAGCATCCGGTGGATGGTCTTGGCCGGGCGGTTCGTGGCCTCGGAGAGGCGTTTGGCAGCCCGTCCGGTGGGCGCACAGAGAGCATAGCTGCATCCCAGCGCCTCCAGGGCCTGGATGACGGTTCGCATGCTGACTGTCTTGCCGGTACCTGGACCGCCGGTGAGCACCGTCACTTTGTGGGTGAGGACCGTCTGCACTGCCTCCCGCTGCTCCGGTGAGAGTTGGATGGCGGAATCGGGCGTGATCTGCGCCAGCAGCGCGTCCCAATTGACGCCGCGGAAGGAGTACAGGCGGGTGGTGGAGTTCTCCATCAGGGCGTGCAGCCGGTTGGTAGCGCCGATCTCGCCATAGTAGAAAGGAGCCAGGTAGACGGCCTGTTCCTCGCGCACGGCCGGCTGGCCGACCGATCTCTCCCCGTCGGCTGTGGGGTAGACCAGGGTCTCGCGGCGCACCACCTGCTCGACATCCAGGTCCTCGATAGCCGCCTGGACCAGTTCGGAGGAAACGTCGAGCAGGCGCCGGGCTTCTTGCACCAGCTCCTCTTCCGGCGCGTAGACGTGCCCCTCATCGGCCAGTTGACTCAGGGTATAGGCGACGCCGGCCTGAACACGGGCCGGAGCGTCGGCCGGCAGGCCCAGGTCGCGCGCGACTTTGTCGGCGGTCTTAAAGCCCACACCCCAGATATCGCGAGCCAGCCGATACGGGTTCTCTTGCACGACCTGCAGGGCATCGTCACCATAGGCCTTGTAGATTTTGACCGCCAGCCCGGTGGTGACGCCGTGGCTCTGGAGGAACAGCATCACCTGGCGAATCTCTTGCTGCTCCTGCCAGGCCCGGGCGATGGCGGCCGCCCGCTTGGGTCCCACCCCCAGGGCCTCCCGCAGCCGCCGGGGCGTTTCATCGAGGATGCGCAGCGTCTCGGCGCCGAACCGCTGCACGATGCGAGCGGCGGTGACCGGACCCACGCCTTTGACCAGCCCGGATCCCAGGTATTTCTTGATGCCCTCGACGGTGGCGGGGAGAATCTGTTCGCACTGCTCGGCTTTGAACTGGCGGCCGTATTGGGGATGGGCCGTCCAGACACCCGCCAGGCGCAGACTTTCGCCGGGGTTGACTTCGGGCAGATTGCCGACGACGGTCACCAGGTCGGATTGACCGGCGACGCTGAGGCGAATGACCGAGTACCCATTCTCCTCGTTGTAATACGTGATGCGCTCGACGATGCCCTGAAGTTGATCGCGGCTTGACATTGGGGGAATAATAGCAGAAATCCGGCA
Source organism: Chloroflexota bacterium (assembly GCA_011048615.1). Taxonomy (GTDB): domain Bacteria; phylum Chloroflexota; class Anaerolineae; order B4-G1; family B4-G1; genus DSDT01. Next base: position 2,401 of record DSDT01000007.1, read on the forward strand.
TAATGACAACGTGGCGCAAAAAGACCGGAGATCGGGGCGGTTAAAAAGGCGGCGTGCCTGAGAACCACCGGGGCGGGGTCGGTAGTCCCCAGGCACTGCCACGAGAAGAGACTTGGGCTTACTTGTTCAGTTATCCTTCCATCTCTTCACGGCCTCATTATACCGCAAGGCGAGGGATCTGTGGGTTTCGTAACCGTTACAAGAGTGTTTCGGAATCGTAACTTTTGCCTAGCGCCGGCGCGGGATGATGATCCAGAGCAAGACGTAAGGCAGGAACCCCGGCAGGCCCCCCGGAATCAGCAGAATCAGAAAGAGCAGGCGGAACCAGGCCGGGTTGAGACCAAAAAACGCTCCCAGACCTCCACATACCCCCGCGACGATTCCATTCTGGCGGCGCAGTTTTCGGTATTCGGTCATCGATGTATCACCTCCCTGCATAATCGAGTTACCTGTTCTCGTCGTCTTCCCGGACCAGCGCCGATAGGATGACGCTGACGACACTGACGATGAGCGCCCCCAGGAAGGCAGACCAAAAATCTTGGATGTAAAAGCCCACGTGGAACCAGTTGACAGCAATGGCCGAGGCCAACCAGAGGGTGAGGCCATTGATGATGAGCACGAACAACCCCAGCGTCA
>DSDT01000044.1 GCA_011048615.1 Chloroflexota bacterium
GGCGTGATGCTCGATGCTGTGACCACATCCGGCAGCGCCCTGGCCGGGCAAACGGTGACATACACCATCTGGGTGACGAACACCGGCGATTACAGCGACACGTTCGCGCTGGACGTGAGCGGCGACGTCTGGACGACGACGGTCGTGACGGAAGTCGGCCCGGTGGCGGCCGGACACGCCGTCGAGGTTGGCGTGCTGGTGGAGATACCGGCAGATGCGGCGATCGGCGCGGCCGACACGGTGACGCTGACCGCGACGTCGCTGGCGGACGCCGGTGCGTCGGATAGTCTGCTGCTGACGACGACGGTGTTGGAATGTGTTGCCGTGGCCGGCGTCGAGTTCACCTACACGCCCGCGCAGCCGTTCGCCGGGCAGACGGTGACGTTCACCGGCACGGCGGCGGCGGGCACGGCCCGCCTGCCCGTGACCTACACCTGGGATTTCGGCGACGATAGTCCCGTGCAGGTGGGCAATCCGGTGACCTACGCCTTTACCGCGGCGCGCACCTACACGGTCTCGCTGACGATCGCCAACGCCTGCCCCAGCCAGGGCCGGCGGGACGAGAGGGTGATCGTGTACGGGAACGTGATCTATCTCCCCCTCGTGCTCAAATAAGAGGTGCGACGCACTTGTCAAGTGCGTCGCACCTGGTGCACCTCAGGAGGTCGAGTTGAACCGACAGACGACGAATGGAAAGCGTGTTTTGCTGCTCCTGGGGATGCTGGCAATGCTGGTCGGCCTGTTTCAGGGGCCGCCCGCCGCGGAGGCCGCCTGGCCGGATCCCCCGGCGGGGCCGCCGGCCGAGCCGGTCCCGGCCCTGGTGTGGATCGAGCTGCGCGCTCCCGCCGACCGGAACCGGGTGATGGCCGTTTGGGGGGAGGATGTGCTGGCCTACGATTCCCTCCTCGACGCCCAGGGCCGGGGCTGGCTGCTGGTTCAGGCCGACCCGACCCGGCAGGCGGCCCTGAGCCGGCAAGGACTGCCCCTGCGCGTGCTCGACCCCGATGCGCGCGGGGCGGTCTACTATGCCTTGCACGTTCGCCATCCCACGGCGCTGCGCCTGGCCCGCGACCACGCGGCTATCCTGTACGAGGAGGCCGGCTGCGCCGAGTCCGCCGGGGGAGCGGCGGAGGGGTACCGCTGCCACGCCGTGGCGCGGGCCACGGGCCGCCAGGCGGCCCAGTTGGCCGGTTGGGGGATCCGGCTGCAGCGCCTGGCGCTCTCCCCCGTCCTCCTGGAGCCGCAGCCGCCGGCCCTCGCCCCCGCCGACGTCGCCTTCCAGCCCCTCGTCGCCGAGATGATCGCGCAGGTGCTTTCCACCACCGTCTATGATTACGACGGCGGCCTGAGCGGCGAATGGCCCGTCATCATCGAGGGAGCGCCCTACACCATCGCCACCCGCTATTCGTACAGCGGGGCGCCGATTCAAAAGGCGACCCAGTACGCCTACGAGCATTTCCAGGGGTTGGGGCTGGCCCCGTCGTTTCACCAGTACACCTATAGTGGGAATAATTGGCGCAACGTCGTCGCCGAGCAGCCCGGCGTCGTGGACCCCGCCCGCATCGTCCTGGTCACGGCTCACATTGACGACATGCCCGCCGGCCCGCGGGCCCCCGGCGCCGACGACAACGCCAGCGGGGCCACCGGCGTGCTCGTGGCGGCCGATATCCTCAGCCAGTACGATTTCCGCTACACCCTGCGGTACGTGCTCTTTACCGGTGAGGAGCAGGGGCTGTGCGGCAGCGCCGCCTACGCCGCCGCCGTCCACGCGGCCGGGGAGAACATTGCCGCCGTCGTCAACATGGACATGATCGCCTATGATTCGGACGCCGCACCCATCCTGGACCTGCACGCCCGCAGCGCGATTCCCGACTCGGTGACCCTCGCCAACACCTTTTCCCAGGTCATCACCACCTACGGCCTGGACCTCTTGCCCGACGTGTTGATAGACGACTGGCTGGGTAACTATAGCGACAACAAGTCGTTCTGGGATCGGGGCTACGCCGCGGTCCTGGCTATCGAGGACGCGGATGATTTCACGCCCTACTACCACACCACCGGCGATACGTTGGCGACGCTGAACATCCCCTACTTTACCCAGTTCGTGCGGGCGGCGGTGGGGACGGCCGCTCACCTGGCGGAACTGCGGGACGGTCAACTGAGCGGCCTGGTCTACGAGAAGGGCAGCGGTGCGCCCATCGCCGCCGCCGTCGTGGAGGCGGAACTCTCCGCCACCCAGGTCTGGTCCACGACGACCACCTCCACCGGCGCCTACCAACTGACGCTCCCCTCCGGCGTCTATACCGTGCGAGCGGATGGCCCCTGGCACACCTCCTACGTCACCTCAGGCGTCGTCATCGCGCCCGGCCAATCCCTGGTGCTGGACATTCCGCTCCAATACCTGCCCTGCAATCCCCCCACCGGCGTCGCGCTCGATTTCGCGCCGCCGCTCCCCTGGCCGGGCAGGACGGTCGCTTTTACCGGGTCGGTCGTGTCCGGCACGGCGCCGCTCGCCTATACCTGGGCGTTCGGAGACAGCGAGCTCGGGGCCGGCCAGACCGTGCAGCACGACTACCTTGCCAGCGGCGTCTACACGGCCGTGGTGACAGCGACCAACTGCGGCGGCACCGCCTGGGCCGCCGTCTCCCGTCCCCTGACGGTGACAGAGCGCGCCCTCCTCAGCCTGACCCCGGCAGCGTTGACGGTCACGCTGGGCGCGGGGGAGGTCGGTGAGAGGGCGGTGCGCCTCGATAACGGCGGCGGCGCCGACCTGGTGTGGAGCGTGACCAAATGTCCGGCCGTGGAGTGGCTGGCGCTCTCCTCCCTGGGCGGCAGCCTGCCGCCGGGAGGCCATGCTGTGTTGACGGCCACCTTCGACAGCCACGGCCTGTCCTCCGGCCCGTACACCACGACGCTGCGTGTCGCCAGCAACGACCCGGATCGCCCGGAGGTGACGGTGCCGGTCCGCATGGTCGTGGGGTGCGTCTATCTGCCGTTGGTTCTGAGACATTGAGAGGTGCGCA
>DSDT01000092.1 GCA_011048615.1 Chloroflexota bacterium
CGGGCGCCGGCGCTCCAAGCGCGGATCGAGCGCATGGCGGTGGACTTCCACCACCACCGCCGTCCGCCCGGCCCATTCACCGCTGAGCGGTTGACCGAGCGGGACGTTGTGCTCATCACCTACGCCGACCAGGTGACGGAACCCGGTCGTCCACCTCTCCGGACCCTGGCGGAGGTGCTGGAGACATACATCCGGGGCGTCGTCACCGGCGTTCACCTGCTGCCTTTTTTCCCCTCCTCCTCCGACGACGGGTTTTCGGTGATGGACTATACGATGGTGGACCCCGACCTGGGTGATTGGGAAGACGTGGAACGGATTGGACAGGGTTTTCGCCTCATGTTCGACGCTGTGATCAACCACATCTCGGCTCAGAGCGACTGGTTCCAGCGTTTTCTGGCCAGCGACCCGGCTTTCTCCGATTTCTTCATCGTCGTCGAGCCAGGGGCGGCAACGAGTACGGACCTGTCTCGAGTCGTCCGCCCCCGCGCCCTGCCGCTGTTGACACCGGTGCAGACCGCGTCCGGCGAGCGGCTGGTATGGACGACCTTCAGCGCCGATCAGATAGACCTCAACTACGCCCATCCCGAGGTACTGCTGCAAGTGATCGAGACGCTGCTGCTCTACGTCGAAAAAGGAGCCGAGATCATCCGGCTGGACGCCATCGCTTACCTGTGGAAGGAGATCGGCACCTCGTGTATCCATCTAGAGGAGACGCATCGGGTGGTGAAGCTGCTGCGGGCAGCGCTGGACATCGCCGCGCCCCACGTGATCTTGATCACCGAGACGAACGTGCCCCACGCGGAGAACGTCTCCTATTTCGGCGACGGCGCCGACGAGGCCCAGATGGTCTACCAGTTCCCACTGCCGCCGCTGACGCTGCACGCCATCACCACGGGTGACGCCTCCCGCCTCTCCCGGTGGGCCGCCGGGTTGAGCACACCTTCAGAAAGCACGACCTTCTTCAATTTCCTCGCTTCCCACGACGGGATCGGCGTCCGCCCGGCGGAGGGCATCCTCACCCCGGCCGAGATGCAGGCGTTAGTAGAGCGCACAGTCGCCCACGGGGGATACGTCTCCTGCAAAACCAATCCCGACGGCAGCGAGAGTGTCTACGAGCTGAACATCTCCTATTTCGACGCCCTCTCGAACCCGACCGGCGGCGAGCCTCTCGAGCTGCAGGTGCGCCGCTTTCTGGCCTCACAGGCGATCATGCTCAGCCTGGCCGGCGTGCCGGGCGTCTACGTCCACAGCCTGTTCGGCTCCCGCAGCGACCGATCAGGCGTCGCGCAGACTGGACGGCGCCGCACCATCAACCGCCAAAAGTTCCAACGGGACGAGTTGGCGCCCGCACTGGCCGATCCGACCTCGCTGCGGCATCGGGTGTTCTACCCCTACCTGGATTTGATTCGCAAACGCACCACACAGCGAGCCTTCCACCCCAACGGGCCGCAGCACGTGCTCGACGTTCACCCCGCGCTGTTCGTCCTCCTGCGCACCGCGCCGGATGGACGCACGCCGGTGCTGTGTATCATCAACGTCTCCGACGCCCCCCAGCGCAGCGCGTTCGACGCCCGCGCCGTGGAACTGTCCGGCGAGCACGTAACAGACATCGTCAGCGGCGCGACGTTTCCGGTCGAACCAGGTGGAAATTTGACCGTGGAAGTCGCGCCGTACCAGGTGCTCTGGTTGACGGAGGTAGACACGTGAAAATCGGCTTCATCTCCACGCGATTGGCCGGCAGTGATGGCGTCTCTCTGGAGACGGCCAAACTGGCGACGATCCTCCAACGGATGGGGCACACAGTCTTTTATTGCGCTGGGCAGTTGGACGACGACGCGCCCAACCCAACCTTGATCCCCGAATTTCACTTCCGCCACCCGGAGGCGGAGGCAATTGGCGCGCAGGTCTTTGGACAGATGGTCCCCTCAGATGAGTTGCTGCGCCGGATGGAAGCGTCCATCCAGCGCCTGACGGGCCAACTCCAGGCGTGGGTCAAGGCGAGCGGCGTCCAGGTGATGATCGTACAAAACGCGCTGGCGATCCCGATGCACGTGCCGCTGGGGCTGGCCCTGTCCCGCTTCATCGCCGAGAGCGGCATCCCTGCCATCGGTCACCACCACGATTTCTTCTGGGAACGGGAACGCTTCCGGGTCAACGCCATCCCCGACCTGCTGTGGCAGCACTTCCCGCCCGATCTGCCGTCGCTCCGGCACGTGGTGATCAACAGCCTGGCTCAGCGAGATCTACAGATCTTCCGCCAATTGGATGCCGTGGTGCTGCCCAACGTGTTCGACTACGACACACCGCCGCCGGGGTTCGACGATTACAACCGGGATTTTCGGGCCGCGATGGGGTTCTCGGCCTACGATTGGCTCTTTTTGCAACCGACGCGGGTGGTGGCGCGCAAGGGGATAGACATCTCTTTCGAGCTGCTGCGCCGCCTGCGGGAACCCCGCGCCCGGCTGGTCATCACGCACCAGGCCGGGGACGAGGGGATGGCTTACTACCGCCAACTCCTCCACCGAGCTCAGGCGTCCAACATCGAAGTGCATTACCTGTCCGGATTCATCGAGGAGCAGCGCGCCATCCGAGACGGGCGGAAGTATTACACGTTGTGGGATGTTTACCCGCACGCCGATTTCGTCGCCTATCCCACACTATACGAAGGATTCGGCAACGCGCTGCTGGAAGCAATCTACTTCCGAAAACCTGTGCTGGTGAACCGGTACAGCGTCTACGTGGCGGACATCGCGCCGCTGGGGTTCGATTTCGTCGAAGTGGATGGTTGGATCAGCGACGAATCGCTATCCGAAGTGCGGCTTCTGCTGGACGACGCCGGGCGGCGGCAGGCGATGGCCGAACACAACTTTGCTCTGGCGCGGGAACACTTTTCCTACCGCACAGCCGAGAGACTGCTGCAAGAAGTGCTGAATGATCTAGCCTAATCGGCACCGCAGGGCTACGACGAGTCAAGATCGGTCGGGGTAATGGGAATGGTGAATGAAAGAGATAAGCATTCA
>DSDT01000278.1 GCA_011048615.1 Chloroflexota bacterium
CGCTGATCGGGGGTATGCAGAACATCGGAAAGACGGTCGCCGTGCTCCAGATGGCGCGGAACATCGCCAGTTCGGGGTGGGCACTGGCCATCGTCGTCCTCCACCGTGCCCAATCAACGGGCACGGTGGAGGACGACGAGGGCGACCGTGCCCAATCAATGGTCACGGCGAAGGACGACCATGCCCGATTAACGGACACGGTGGAGGGCAACCGTGCCCAATTAACCGGCACGGTTAAACGGGCACACCGTGCCCCATTAACGGGCACCAACATGCATGCTTGCATGCATGATAATAATAACAAGGACCCGCCTGTGCGCCAATCCAGTGAGCTGACCGTCAAAGCACTGACGACCAGGTATCCGGTGCAGCCGGATGGCCTGGACCTCGACCGGGCATTCAACCTGGCGCTGGACAAGGCGCTGGCGCTACTACCGACCAGGTTGCGGGAGCGGGCCGATGTCCCATTCTACACCCTCGCGGCCGAGTTGCACCCGGCGGCGATGGAGTATCCGTCACGCGCCTGGCCGGACGCCGGCGGCGCGGGCTGGGTGCTGGACGCGGTGGTGGACGCCATCGCCAACGGCCCGGTGGGCTCGGTCAACCTGATCCGCACTATCACCGACCGCTGGCTGGCCGAGGGCAACCCGTATGCCGTGAGACCGGAAGGGGAAAGCAGCGGGAATGATGGCGGAATCCCACCTCCGCTCGACGAAGCTATCGCCGCCACCTGGATGGCCGCCACGGGGTGTGAGCCAGGCGAGGACGACGTGGAACGGCTGGCGGCCCTGCTGGGCCCCGGCGTACCACTGGCGCGGCTCCTCGCGACCATCCTGCAGACTGCCAACCGGGTGCAAGACCTGACGGTGGACGTGGTCCAGGCGGTGATCGAGGGCGAGACAGCATTGCCTCCACAGGTCGAGACCTCGAAGCCCCCTCCTGCTCCACAGGGTCCGGTCCGGGACATACCCCCGGATCCCGATCCCCTGCTGGGCGAGGTGATGCGGAGGTACGAGGCGGAGATCGGCACCGTCACCGAGGGCGTGGCGCAGAGGCTCCTTGTGCTCACCGAGGAGCATCGGGATCCAGACAGGTGGCAACATGCGTTTGACGCGGTGGTGCGCTCGAATGTGCGCCGCCTGGATTACCTGGAAGCCTGTTTAGAGAACGGTAAAGCGAAGCCAAAGCCCCAGGCTCCCCGGCGAAGCCGGAGGACCGCCTCTTCGACAGGCCCTTTGAGAAGCTCAGGACGTGCCTCAAGGCGCATCTATGGGCAGCGCGGGCGCGTCGTATCTCCAGAGGAGATGCCGGAGGTGCGGCCGGAAGAACCGCTGCCGCCGCCGTAGCGAGGTGACGGATGAGCGAGGTACAAGCGCAGGCGGGTAGAATGCGCGATTTGGAGCGAGCCATCGCCCAATGCCGCGAGTGCCACGGGCTGGGCTGGGTGAAGCCGGATATCGCGGACCCGGCCGATCCACGCTTTGGTCAGCTTGTCCCCTGCCCAGGGTGTGGTGATGCAGTCCGCGAGCTCCGCGAACTGCGTGTGATGGAGTTGCTGCAGGAGCGCATCGCGCGCTACACGGCTTTCCGGGGCTCTCTCCGGGAATGCACGTTCGAGAACTTCGACACTGCATCCGATGAGCGGGTGGTGGTCGCGTACAACGCCGTCGTCCGCTTCGTCCGCGGAGAGGTTCCCTGGGTGTATCTGTATGGTCCACCCGGGAACGGGAAGACTCACCTGGCTGCGGCGGCAGTCAACCACCTGATCGCCCAGGGCAGGGCCGTTCTCTTCACCACCGCCCCGGAACTCCTGGCGATGATCCGGGAGGGCTTCGACGGCGGACAGGCAGAGAACCTGATCGGCCTGTGCCAGCGCGTGCCCTGGCTGGTGGTGGACGACCTGGGGGCGGAACGGCTGACCGACTGGGCTGCCGAGGTGCTGTTCCGGGTTTTCAACGCCAGGTACACGACCAGGGCGCACACGCTGGTGGTGAGCAACGTTCGGCCGGACGACATCCCGGAGCCACGGTTGCGCTCCCGGTTCCTAGACGCTGACTTGTGCCAGGTGGTGCCCAACGGTGCCGGCGATTTCCGCCAGTACAAGAGCAGGTCGAGGGTAGCAAAGTGATGGTCGTGGTCAATCTCCGACCGAACTACGCGACGCTTCCGGCCGCCGGATGGGTACCAGCCAGGGATAGTTGTCTGATGACAACCCGAATGCTCCCGGAGGTGCTGACTCGGGCTTCGTCGCAAGTGTCCTAATGGGTTGTAGTTCGTTGTCAGTTTTCGCCCGATATTGGACTACCAATTCTCGGCCAGGGTGGTCTACTCTCATTCCAGACGACGAGGCCCGTGAGCCCTGAAGCTAGCGCCGGTGACGATGACGCATGCCGATAGCTCAAGTGGCCCAGGCCTGCCGAGGCCAGCAAGGGAACTCCGAACAGGTCGGGCCCCTCCTCCAAGGCGCGGTTGCTGGTGAACGTAATGCTGCCGCGAGCCCCAAGAGAGCCAATGGCAACAATTAGCGACCAAGAGGCCCTGAAGGTCATTCAGGGTCTCTTCCGTCGAACGATTACTACTGGGTGGATCGCTTGACACCACGAAGAAATGTGGTATAATTTATTCGGCTTTTTCAGAATATGAGCGTGATGCACAGGGAGAGTAGCGATGAAACTCACAGGCCGGCAGAGAGCATTCTTGAGCACCTTCCTTGACCTGTGCCGGGAGGCGCAGGAGCCGCTGCACTATACCGCCGTTGCGCAGCATTTGGGGGTCAGCAAGATCACCGCCTACGACATGCTGCGGCTGCTGGAGGAGCGGGGCCTGGTGCAATCGCAGTACGTCTTGCGGGGAGAAGGGCAGGGAGCCGGGCGCTCGAGCATCGTCTTCCGGCCCACGCCGCAGGCCGATGCCCTGTTCGCCGAACTGGCGGGCGAGGCGGTGGGCCAGGGCGAGTGGGAGGCAGTGAAGACGCGCATCCTGGAGACACTGCGGGCCGGCAAGGGCACCGACTACG
>DSDT01000422.1 GCA_011048615.1 Chloroflexota bacterium
AGCAATTCCCGTTATGGAGTTCGTAGTAGCGACTTTAGTCGCTGTTTGCGCAATAGAAGCGACTAAAGTCGCCACTACGAACGTCAAATGTGTGACGGCGATGCTAAAACGGGAATTGCTGGTCATCGCCCAGCGCTTGTCTAACTTTCAACAGCAGTGGAGAACTCGCGAGCCCAAGGCCGTGCGTCGCTTCTCGAACAATTTCGACTTGACGCTCAACTACTTGCGAGTACCATTTCCCCACAAGCGATTGATTCGCACGACGAACTTGTTGGAACGCTTCTTCCGAGAGTTCGGTGATCGTGCTGACGAAATCGGCTGTTTCAGCTCGCAAGGGCAGGCCGAGACGCTCTTCTACCTGATTCTGGAACGCGAAAAGGCCAAACGCGCGGGGATAAGCAGCATCCCCGTGCCCTGATTGCGCCCCGAGAGGGGAAGGGCGAAGTGCGCCTAGCGATTGCCATACTCCTGAACGAACGAGTGATATTCACAACTTGTCTCCTTTTTGTGTTTTGGTTAGATCGTTACGGCCAATCTCGATACGTCGGCCAAACTCATATCTATAGACGATGTGCTGCGAGATTGGTTCCACGGTTGGGATACCAGTTGCGCCAAAGTGGACCAGTGATGTCTCTATTTGTTGAACAATATGGTATAATGTCGGAGGAAACAGAATACCTTTTTGCTGGCGACAGCCTGGCCTGGTATGCTGCTGGTGAGTATGCTGCCTAACGCCCTCGCACACGAGCTAAGCGGCAATGTCCCAACCTGGCTCAAGGGGAAAAATATGAAACGACTCGGATTGTTTATCATTTCGGTCATGCTTGTTTTCACGCTGACCGCCTGCGATCCGGCAGAAAAGCCGCCTGCCGAGGGAGCCAGCGTCAATGGGACACTAGACAAGGGCGAGGCCGGTGAGCGCTGGTGGTTCACCATCGAGACCAAAGACCAGGATAAAGCGGTCGGCATCGACTTTCGCGGCACGGTCATCCGGGGCAACGTGCGCGCGCAGCTCCACGACGCCGAAGGCCGGGTGATGTGGACACAAGAGGCCGATCCGGGGCCGTTTGCCGCCAACACGGTGGTCAATCTGCCCCAGCACGGCATCTACGAGCTGGGCCTGGCCTGGGACGGCGCGGTCTTGGCCCAGTATTCGCTCAAATGGCAGCCGGGAGAGGTCAAGATTGCGGCGCTGTCGCCGCTGGCGCTGCTGGGCGGCGCGGGAATGGTGCTGGTAGCGGCGGCCTTTATCGCCTATGCCGCCTGGAACAAGCTGGGCTGGGGCTATCTGGGGCTGGGCGCGCTGGCCTGGGTCGTCACCGTCGCGCTCAAGTTCGCCTGGGCCATCCCGACCAACACGCCGGTTTCCAATGCGCTGTCCGGCAGCCTGCCGGAATGGCTGACCGGGCCGATCTTTTGGCTGTATTTGGGCGCGCTGACCGGCGTGTTCGAGGTCGCCTTGACGTGGCTGCTGCTGCGGTACACCAGACTGGGCCGGACGACATGGGCGCGCGCACTGGCCTTTGGCATCGGCTTTGGCGCCGTCGAGGCGCTGCTGCTGGGTCTGTTGAGCCTGGGCAGCGTTTTGACGGCCGTGCTGGCACCGGCAGTCATTCCCTATGAAGGATTAGCGGCGTTGGCCCGGCTGAACAACCCGCTCTTTGGCCTGGCCCCGGTCATCGAGCGCATCGCCGTCGTATTCGCACATATCTTTTCAAACTTGCTGTTGTTCTACGGCGTGCAGAAAAAACAGCCCGGCTGGTTCTGGCTGGCCTTTGCCTACAAGACCGTCCTCGACACATTCGCCGCGTTTGCCCAATTCTGGGGCGTTGACACCGTAGGGCGCATCTGGCCAATCGAGGCCATCTTGATCGTCTTTGGCGTCATCGGCTGGCAGGGCATTCTCTGGCTGCAGCCGCGTTACCACCGTGCTGCTCTCGGCCGCGATGAATGCTTTTAAATGGCCTATCGCGTCTCGCTGTTGGCAGGGCTAGAGTCGGTCATCGGCCCACAGCGAGCGTTGTGGCTCACATTCTATCGCCGTTGACCATTCAAGTCGCATCGGCGTTGAAGACAATCACCGTGTTGGCGACCCTTTATCTCCTGGACAAAGTCATCTATCGCAGGTGTTACCCTTTCCCTGCTGCTACGACATACATAGTGAAATGATCCCATCTCAGCGCTGGTGGAGGGATAGTGAACCGATCCCAATCTAAACCGGACGACGAGGTGCTGGTCCAAGCCGCACAGAGCGACCACGCAGCCTTCGACCTGCTCTACCGCCGCTACGTCGAGCAGGTCTACCGCTACTGCTACAGCCGCGTGGGCGATCGCGCCGACGCCGAGGACCTGACCGCTCAGACGTTCCTGGCGGCATTGCAGGGGCTGCCCGATTTCGACGGCCGAGGCTCGTTCGCCGCCTGGCTGTTCGGCATCGCGCGCCACAAGTGCGCCGACCACTACCGCCGGGCCTACGCCAACCCAGGTGAGCCGCTGGAGGCCGCCCAAGGACTGCCCGATCTCGCCGTCACCGACCCGGAGCAGAGGGCTCATCTGAGCGGCGTGCTAGACTGCGTCCGACGCGCGCTGGACGCGCTCACGCCCGACCGGCGCGAGGCGCTGCAGATGCGCTTCTGGGGCGGGCTAAAGCACCAGGAGATCGCCGCCGTGATGGGCCGCAGCGAGGATGCGGCCAAGATGTTGGTCTGGCGCGCCGTCGCAGATCTACGAGAGAGGTGCCTGGATGAACGAGATGAAGAGGCTTGAACAGGAACTGGCCGACCGGCTAGACGCCTACATCGACCGACCCATCGAGGCCGGGCGCGATGTGGCGCATCCACCGGAGTCACCCATCGTCGAGGCGCTGCGTCTGAGCGCCGCCGCCGTTGATCCCGACCCAGACTTTGTGGAGCATCTGTCCGCCCAACTGCGCCACGAGCCGACGCGCTCGCCCGCCTGGCCTGGAAAACGGCC
>DSDT01000174.1 GCA_011048615.1 Chloroflexota bacterium
GCCGGTCGATCGACCGGCCTTTACCATCAACAAGGCCTGTGGCAGCGGGACCAAAGCCATCACCCTGGCTTGCCAGTCCATCCTCAGCGGAGAAAACGAGATCGTTCTGGCCGGGGGGGTGGAACAAATGTCACAGATTCCCTACCTGCTGATGGGCGCTCGCTGGGGCTACCGCCTGGGCGACGACGTGCTGGTGGACGCCATGCACCGGGACGGCTATTACTGCCCCCTGGCAGAGATGATGATGGGCCGCACGGCCGAGGTGTTGGTGGAGGAATACGGCATCGGGCGCGAGGAACAGGACCGCCTGGCCCTGGAAAGCCATCGCAAGGCGGTCCAGGCCTGGGAGGAGGGCTGGTTTGACGCCGAAGTCACGCCGGTAGCTGTGCCAGACCGCAAGGGTACGACGATTCAGGTAGAGCGCGACGAGCGTCCACGCTCCGACACCACGATGGAGATGCTAGCCCGGCTCTCTCCGGTATTTAAGGTAGATGGGACCATCACAGCCGGCAACGCCAGCGGCATCACCGATGGAGCGGCGGCTGTGATCGTCATGCGGGCGGATCGGGCCCAGGCGCTGGGCGTCGAGCCGTTGGCCCGCATCGAGGCCTTCGCCAGCGCTGGGGTCGACCCGCGCCGTATGGGTATGGGGCCGGTGCCCGCCACGCGCAAGATGCTGGATCAAACCGACATCTCTCTCACCGACATCGAATTAATCGAACTCAACGAGGCCTTTGCCGCCCAAGTGCTGGCCGTGGAAAGAGAGTTGGACTGGGACGTGAGTCACCGCAACGTCCACGGCGGAGCGATCGCGCTGGGACATCCCACGGGCTGCAGCGGCACGCGCATCGTAGTCACGCTGCTCTATGCTATGCAGCAGCGAGACGTCGAGTTGGGATTGGCGACCCTGTGCGTCAGTGGGGGACTGGGGATGTCCCTTCTGGTGCGGAGAATATAACGCGATGGTCACATCTGACACTCATGCAACAGGACACGTCTTCTATCGACAGGCTGGGCATCTCCACCCGGCGGCCGAGCGTGGAGAGGGAGTCTACCTGCATGACGCCGACGGGAAACGTTATCTAGACGCTTCCGGCGGGGCGCTCGTGGTCAACGTCGGGCACGGCGTGCGCGAGATTGCGGATGCCATTGGGCGACAGGCCGCCCAGATGGCTTACGCCCACCCCACAATGTTCACCAGCCGACCGATGGAGGCGTACGCCGAGGCGCTGGCAGCGGTGACGCCTCTGCCGGACGTGCGCTTCTTCCCCATGTGCAGCGGTTCCGAGGCCGTGGAGACGGCGATCAAGTTGGCGCGACAGGTCCAGATGGAGCGCGGGCGCGCGGGGCGTCACCTGATTGTCGCCCGCTGGCAATCCTATCACGGCGCGACCCTGGGCGCGTTGGCGATGACGGGCAAGCCAAAGATGCGCCGCCCGTTCCAGCCGATGCTGCCAGAGACGCCCCACATCCCGCCGCCCTATTGCTACCGCTGCCCGTATGGGCTGACGCACCCCGATTGCGGGATGCGCTGTGCCGAGGCGTTGGCCGACGAGATCAAGCGAGTGGGGGCGGAGAACGTCGCTGCCTTCCTCGCCGAATCGGTCAGCGGGGCGACGTTGGGCGCGGTCGTCCCGCCGCCGGCCTACTGGCCCCGCATCCGCGAGATCTGCGACGAGTACGGGCTGCTGCTGATCATTGATGAGGTCATGGCCGGTTTCGGGCGCACGGGGCGCTGGTTCGGTTTCCAGCACTGGGACGTCGAGCCGGACATCGTGACCATGGGCAAGGGGACGACCGGCGGCTATTTTCCGCTTTCCATCACAGCCTTGCGCGGCGAATGGGCGGACGTCATTTTGAACGGCAGCGGCAATTTCGTGCACGGCGGGACCTTCTCCCACCACGCGGTGGGCGCGGCCGCCGGGTTGGCGACCCTGCGCTACATACAGACACACGACCTGGTGACAGCATCTGCGGAGAAAGGTGAACTGCTGGGGCGGAAATTGCGCGCTGGATTGGCGGACCTGGCCTGCGTGGGCGACGTGCGCGGGATCGGGTTGATGTGGGGCGTGGAATTAGTGGCCGAGCGGGCCAGCAAGGCGACCTTCCCGCCCAAATTGCACTTCGGACAGCGCGTGGCGGATGCGGCGTTCGAACGGGGGCTGATCGTCTACCCGGGCAGCGGCTGCGCCGACGGTGTATCCGGCGATTCGCTGATGCTGGGGCCGCCCCTCGTCATCACTGACGAGCAAATAGATGAAGCTATCGCCCTGCTCCGCCAGGCTGTCGAAGCGATGCTCAAGATGCATTAACTCTCTCCCAAAGGACCGGGACAAGTCAACTGCCGCCACCGAAAAGTCGGGCAGTCGTTGAGTTGCCCCTCCAGACTCGTCGTGCCCGCGAATCCCCACCTTCGGGGACAGGCGCAGGCATCATCCACGAGCCTGTCAGAATGTGCGGCTCGGTTGCTTGCATGGAATGGATCTCGGTGGATTCCCGCTTTCGCGGGAATGACCAGGGTAATGACGGCGGGAATGACAGGCTTGTAGCAGCGGAGAGGAAGTAGTGACCCGGCAGGGCTAATCGGTATGGACCGCGATCTCTTTGAAAGATTCGTCGCCATAGCCTGGGACAACCTCCCAGAAGAGTTTCAGGCCGAACTGGACAACGTCGACGTTGTCGTAGAGGATTGGCCCGATGCCAAGACAATGCACCGCGCTGGAGTCAGGCACCGCTCCCAAATCCTCGGTTTTTACCACGGCATTCCCAAGACCAAGCGGGATCACGGCTACACCCTCGTCCTGCCGGACAAGATCAGCATCTATCGCGGGCCGATCATGATGCGCTGCCGCGACTGGGAACAAGTGCTCGAAATGGTCCAACGGGTCCTCCGGCACGAAGTGGGCCATTACTTTGGGCTGAGCGACGAGCGGCTGAGAGAGAGCGGCGCGTACTAGATCGAGTCAAGC
>DSDT01000261.1 GCA_011048615.1 Chloroflexota bacterium
CCCCTATTTGAATTTTTGACAAGTGGTGTCCTGCCTGGGCTCAGGGGGGGATTACGGCTGAAACCACCGGGGGATGGGGATGCTGTGACGATCCCTGGCGGGTCAGGGGATGCGGATGATCTGGCCGGCCTCGAGGCCAGCGACGACCTCGGTCTGAGCGTCGTTGGCCAGCCCGATCTGGATCTCGACCCGCTCGACGTCGTTGGCGTGCTCTGCCGCGACGAGTTCGACGTACGGCCGCCCGCCGATGGTGAGGATGGCCGAGGTGGGCACCAGCAGCACAGCTTCCTTGGAGCGCCCGGCGACGGTGACGTCCGCGCCCATGCGGATGACGGCCGGCGCGTCCTGATCCCCGTCGAGGGCCACGGTCACCTCGTAGGCGGTCTGCCCCTGCCAGTGGATGGACTGGCTAGAGATTTGCAGCACGGCGCCCACGTATTTCTCGTTGGGATAGGCATCGAGCCGGACCGTCGCCGGCTGCCCGACGGCGATGCGCTCGACGTCCTGCTCCAATATCGTGGCGACGATCCACAGGTCATCCGGGTCGGCGACGACGCCGACGACCTCGTAGGCTCCGACCTGGTCGCCGGCCCGTTTCTCGATCGAGACCACCAGGCCGGAGAAGGGGGCCATGAGCTGCGTATTGGAGAGCTTTTCCAATGCCACGGCCTCCAGCCAGCGGGCCTGCTCGACCTGGCCCTGGGCGATCTCGACCTCGAGTTCCTGGATCGCCTGGTCGATGCGCTGCGAGTTTCGACTCTGCTGTTGGGCTTGCTGGACCTGGGCCAGGTTCGCCTGGGCGAGCTCGTAATTCCACACGTTCAACTGCAGGGTCCAACTGTAGGCCTCTGTCGTCTCGGGCGGGTCCCAGGGCCGGCTGAGGGCGCGGTCGTACTCGATCTGGGCGTACCGCAGCTCGGCCGCCGCCCGTTCCAGGGCGATCTGGGCGGCCAACAGGTCGGCGGCAGTTGACAGGGGGGGCTGGGCGACCCGTTCCCGTTGCAGCTCTGCGACCTCTAGCCTTCGCAGGGCCTGTTCCAGGTTGAACTGGGCCCTGACCACTTCTTGCTCTGCGCCGGGGGCGTCCAGCTCGGCCAGGAGGTCCCCGGCCCGCACCCGATCGCCGGGCGAGATGTGGAGCGCCTTGAGGGTCCCCGCCAGCGGGAACATGAGGAGCGCTTCCTGGGCCGCCGCGACGCGGCCCCGCATGACGATGCTCTCGGCGATGTCGCCGTATTCCACGGTGTACGTGGAGGCGGCGGGCGGTCCGGGGGTGGCGGGCGGCACAAAGGTGGGGACAAAGTTGGCGCCGGGCGGGCTGCAGGCGACCAGCAGCAGTATCGAGAGCAGCGCGGGGTACAGGGCGAGTCGGAGCGCTGCCAGGGATGCACGAACGGCGGGCAATCGGCGTTGGATCACGGCGTTCTCTCCGCTGCGCTGGGCTTTTTTCTCCGGCGACGCATGTCTCTGCCCCTTCGCCGGCCGTTCAGCTTGAGGAGGCGCGCGATCCGGGATGGGGCGCTGGCGCTCTGGCCTGCGCCGTCTTCTTGGCTGTAATAGTAGGAGTAATAATAGTACCCATCCCCCTTGGAGGACAGCCGGTTGAGCACGACGCCCAGCAGGTTTCCCCCTACGCTCAGCAGCCGTTCCGCGGCCTGGACCGCCGCCGGCTGGCGGGTCTCGCCACAGTCCAGGATGAGCATCACGCCGTCGGCCAGGGTGGAGAGCACGGCCGCGTCGGTGACGGCCAGCACGGGGGGGCTGTCTATGATCACCACGTCCGCCTCTTCCCGCAGCCAGGAGAGGAACTCGCGGAAGCGGTGCGAGGCGAGCAGTTCGGCCGGATTGGGGGGCCGGGGGCCGGCGCCGACGATGCGCAGCCCTTCCACCTCTGTCGGCTGCAAGGCCTGTTCCCACCGGTCGGGTGAGAGGAGGGCCGTCGTCAGGCCCGGTTCCTTGGGCAGGCGAAAGGCCCGGTGGAGGGTGGAATGGCGCAGGTCGGCGTCCAGCGCGATCACCGATTGGCCGCCCTGGGCCATCACGACGGCCAGGTTGGCGGCGGTAAAGGTCTTGCCGTCGGTGGGGAGGGGGCTGGTGACGAGCAGCGTCCGGGTGGGAGTGTCCACGCCGGAGAACTGGATGCTGGTGCGCAGGCTGCGAAAGGCCTCGGCGATGGGGTGGAGCGGGTGTGCGGTCACGACCAGGGCGGTCTGGCCGTTCGTCTCCCGCTGTTCCATGCGGGGCAGCGCGCCCAGCACGCCCACCGGCAGGATTTGTCGCACGTCCTGCGGCGATTTGATCGTATCGTCCAGGTATTCGAGCAGGAAGGCGACGCCGACGCCGATCATCAGGCCGGTGGCGGCCCCCAGGAGGGTGTTCTGCAGGGTGCGGGACGCGACGGGGGAGGTGGGCAGTTCGGCCGGGGCGTAGACGGTGATGGTATCGGTGTAGCGGGCCATGGCGAGGCGGAATTCCTCGGCGCTGCTCAGGAGGACCACCAGGCGGGTCTGGTCACGGGTCAGTTGGCTCTCCAGGCGGGTTCGTTCCAGGCGGACGAACTCGGAGAGCGCGTCGCCGGGGTCGCCCAGGGTCGCGATCTCGACCTGGGTGGCGGCGATGTTCGCCTCCAGCGCGTTGATCTGGGTCTCTAGTTCCGTCAGGCCGGCCTGAAAACTGGCTTGCTGCTGGCTGATCTCTTGCTCGATCAGCACCTGGACGACGGTGTTGGCGAGGGCCTGGGCCAGGGCGGGGTCGTCGTTCTCGACCGAGATGCGGATGAGCTGCGTGCTGCCGATCTGCTGGACGGTTATCATGTCCTCGATCCGGACGTCCATCGGCAGGCCGAGTTGTTCTTTTACTTCTTGCAGAAAGCGGGGGAACTTGATCTTGGCGGCAAAGACCTCGGCCACGCTCTCGATGGTGCGGACGTTGGAGACAGAGTAGGGGTCGCTGAGGGGGTTCGAGGCCAG
>DSDT01000150.1 GCA_011048615.1 Chloroflexota bacterium
CTTTTACTCCCCTCCCGCCCACCTTTACGCCCTCCCCCACGCCGACCCCAACACCCACACCGCCGGCCCAAGCCACCCTGACCGGCCTGCGCCACGAGCATCAGGGCTGGAACAACTGCGGACCGACCACGCTGGCGATGGCCCTTTCTTACTGGGGTCGCAGCGAGACCCAGCACGACGTCGCCCCAGCCCTCAAACCAGATCCGGAGGACAAGAATGTCAGTCTGTGGGAGATGGAGGCCTACGCGCGAGGTCTGGGCCTGGGCGCCATCGTGCGGGTGGGCGGCGACCTCGAGCGGCTCAAAGCGCTGGTACACGCCGGATTCCCCGTCATCGTCGAGACCTGGTACGTGCGCGACCCCCGCGACCAACTCGGCCACTACCGGCTGCTCATCGGCTACGACGACGAGGCGCACGAGTTCCTCACCTACGACTCGCTCCACGGCCCCGAACTGCCCATCGGCTATCAGGAGCTGGACGAACTGTGGCGCGTGTTCAACCGGGCTTACCTGGTGGTCTATGCGCCGGAACGGTGGGAATCGCTGACGACCATCCTCGAGTTCGATCTGTACGACGCGGGAATGTACGAACGGGCATTGGAGACAGCCCGCGCCGAGGTCGAACGTCCGCCGGCCGACTGTGTGGCCTATGCTGATTGCGACGACTGGACGGCTTTCGCCTGGTTCAACGTTGGCAGCAGCCTGACCTCGCTGGGGCGGCACCCAGAGGCTGCGGCCGCCTACGACCAGGCCCGGCAGTTGGGGCTGCCCTTTCGGATGCTGTGGTACCAATTCGGGCCTTACGAGAGCTACGCTGCTGTCGGGCGGCACGCTGACGTCATCGCGCTGGCCGACGCGACCCTGGCGACGACCCGCAACCTGGAGGAATCCTACTACTGGCGCGGCAAGTCACGCCTGGCGCTGGGGGATTTGGACGGGGCGCGGGCCGATTTCGAGGCGGCCCTGCGCTACCACGAGCACTGGCCGGCGGCGCTGATCGCGCTGCAAGAGCTGGAATAGACCTATTCGAGGCCCTCCGGCAGGACAGTAAAGGGCTGCGCCGTGTCATCGGCGGCGGGAGGGCCCCCCAGCGGCAGCACCACGTGAAACGCACTGCCCGGACAGCGCACCTCGTCGCACCCCTCGCTCACCACCCAGATGCGCCCGCCGTGCGCCTCGATCACCCCTCGCGCGATGGCAAGCCCCAATCCCGGACCCGCTCCCTTGAAACTGAACTGCCCCGAAGAGTGCAGGTCGGTGCGCTCCACGCGAAAGAACTTTTCAAAGATCACGTCCTGATCGGCCGCGGAGATCCCCACCCCGGTATCGGAAACCACCACCTCGAACTGCTCGCCGTTCACCAATCGGGCGTGAACCGTGATGCGGCCTCCATCGGGGGTGTACTTGAGGGCATTCGAGATCAGATGCCCCAAGGCCTGAGCCAGTCGTTGCAGATCGGCCACGATGGGGGGAATATCCTCCACACCTTGCACGGTCAGGTGCATACGCCGGCGCTGAATCGGCTCCAGCCAGGGTTCCAAAGCGAACCGCATCACCGCTTTCAACGTCGTGGGAGTCAAGAACAGATCCGGTTTATTTGCCTCCAATTGAGACATGTTGATAATGTCCTCGATGATAGACGTCAGCCGATCAGAAGCGGTGCTGATGCTGTGGGAAATCTCGGCGGTCTGTTCGACGGTGATGGTTCGCGCCTGACACAATTCCATCAACAAATCGGCATATCCCTTGACGTGTGTCAGGGGAGTGCGCAACTCGTGCGAGGCGACGGCCAAAAAATCGGTCTTGGCCTGATTCAGCCGCTCTAACCGTTCCATCGTCCGGCGCAGCTCCTCGTTCAACTGTGCGACGTCAAAGTTGAGTTCGAGCACGTCGGCGAACATGCGGGCATTCCGCAACGCTACCGCCGTCTGGTAGGCCAGAGAGATCAAAAACGCCTGCTCCCGTCGTCCAAAAGGCTCCCCACTGCGCGGCGGGCCGGCGGCCAACATGCCGAGCAAGATGGACGGGGCAAAAATGGGGACGTAAACCTCCATCCCCATCCGATTCAGCCACTCCCGCACCGGGGGCGACAGATCCTGAAAGGCCGGGGACTGTTCCAGTTTGAGCTGTAAGAGGGGCTGCTTTTGCTCTCGCATGTACGTGACAAAGGGGTCAGAGTGATCCAGGATCACCTCTTCTGAGGGAAAGCTTCCGCTCTCCGGCAGAGGGCGCAGTCGAACCATCTGCGCTTCCTCCGTGACCAGAATCAGCGCCGCTCGCCGAACGTCCAGCACCTCGCCGACCGTCTCTGTGACGACGACGGCCAGTCGCTCCAAGTCAATGATGTTGCCGATGGCCAGGCTGTACTGGCGCAGCTTTTCGTCCAGATCGTAACCGGTGTGGGGCACCAGCCGGTCCGCCAGCCGACCGATCAACTCCCGAGACGGTTCATAGATGAGCGCCAGGCCGGCCGCCACAGCGATCATCAGGAGGACAGAGGTTGGCTGCAAAGATTGTAAGCCGGGGGAAAAGACCACCAGACTGACCAAAAGCAGTACGGTCATCAGCAGGACCAGCAAGGCTAGAATGAAACTCTGGCGCAGCACAGCCCGCACGTTGGGCAGGTCCAATCGCGTGATGGCGATAGAAATGGCCATCAGACCGCTCAGGTGCAGGAGCAGACCGACAGCCCCCACCAACCAGGAGGAGGGAACGAACATGACCAGCGCTTGCCCGACGACCAGGAGGATCGAGGCCCAGGTCCAATACAGGGCCCGGTTACGCTGGAAAGCCCATTCCATCTGAACGTACTGTCGCATCCACACCGCCGCCAGGATGGCCCACAGAGCCACCCACCCCAGGGCCGCCAGAGCAGCGCCTGTCGTGCGCAGCGCATCTTCCGATGTCCAGGCGTGTAATGCGACGATCAGCACCACCACGCCCCATCCGGCCCCGACGAACCCCCACAC
>DSDT01000052.1 GCA_011048615.1 Chloroflexota bacterium
AACTCGCCCACCAGTTGCAGTTTCACCAACCGGGTCGTGATCGCCTCTCCCAGCCGGCTGGAGCGGCCGATGACGATCAAGCACTCTCGAAAGAACGGGTAATAGACCATCGTCAGGCCATAGTGCAGCCAAAGCCGGTCGCCGGGAACCGTCGTGGCCTGAAACCAGGACACGGCTTGGTCCCGCAGATCGGGCGCAGTCTCTTGGCTGTTGAACCAGATGTTGAGTAGAATATCGATCGTTTTGCGCCGAGCTTCGACACCCTCCAAGTCCTGTCCAACCACCGCCTCCAATCGTTTCCGTATCTCGGCGGGGTCGTCGGTCTCGGCGCAGAACGCCGCTGTAGCATCCAACCAAGTTCGATAGATGGTGCGGTTGAACCTGATTCCCTTGTCCATCGCTCACTCTTGCCGCGTAATCGTCACCAGCGGCACCACAACCTCGTCCAGCGTCGGCCCGCCGTGCGTGACACACGTCTCACCTGCGGTATCGAAGGCCCAGCGTCCCTCCGGCATCAAGACCCAGGCATCGTCCGGCAGCAGCCCATCGCCGTGCCAGAGGACCGTCTGCGCAAAGCCCATCTGCACGTTGACCGCCGCCCGCGCGTCGCGATAGATCCGCGCCCGCCGCCCGCGCGTCTCGACGACCAGCCCCTCTGATGGACGCCCAACGCCGCTCGCCTCGACGTGACCGTGGTCGCTGGTCAGGTGGACGACGAACCCGCGCTCCAGCAGGCTGCCGACGAGCTCTTCAACTACTGTACCATATCCCTTCAACCAGACCTGGAGCGAGGCGTAGAAATCAGCGCTGCCCAACGTCGCATCGTGGGCCAGGTCGTCGATCTTGTGGTCGATCAGGCAGAGCGCCCGCACGCGGCTGCTGCCCACCTCTGCAGGCACGCCGCTCCGCTCCAGCGCCAACTGGACGGTTGGGCAGGCCTCCGCGGCCAGCCCTTCTGCCGCCCAGAACTCGGCCCAGCGGCGTGGATCGTGCCGGTTGGTGTCGAGCGTGGCCGCAAAGTCCGCCGGGCAGAGGCCGCTCACCAGCGCCTGGCGGGAAACGGACGTGATCGTGGGCACCTGCGCCAGCAGCAAGCGCTCCTCGAACTGCCACGCCGGGTGACGGGCGCGCCAGGTCGGGCCGACGACGGCCCAGTCGGCCAGGGCCATCCCATCGAGTACCAGCAATGCGACGCGCTCTGCCGCTCCCTGGCGACGCTGGAAAGCGATGTAGTGAGGGACGTGGTAGAGGTGGTGCGGCTGCGGCAGCTTTTTGCCCGCCAGCGGCGCGTACCGCTGGCCGAGCCAGGCGAGGAACGCCGCGTCCAATCTGTGCTGCAGGCCGGCATACGCCTCGATCTGTTCGTCGCCCAACGGCCCGTCGGGGTCGTAGCGCAGGGCGGTCAGCTCGGCCCAGGCCCGGGCGACGGCCTGCCACGCTACCCAGCGCGCCTCGGTCAGCGGGGTTGCCAGGTGCTCTTGCAGCGCCGCCGACAGCTCGCCCGCGCGCCTCGGGCGGGGGTCTTCATCCGGCGCCAGGACGGCGGGCCGGGCCCAGCCTGGCAGACGCTCGACTCGCTCGATCTCGACCGGCCAGAGCGCGCCGCTGCGCACCAGGCCCGGCAGGCGATCCTGCAACGCCGCGTCCTCGTCGAAGCGGAGCAGATAGCGCGCGGCGGCTTCGCCCAGCGGCTGCCCCGTCTGCTGACCCACGTAGGCGCTCCATTGCTTTTGTAAAAAGGTCTGGAATGCCGCGCGGCTGACCACCATCTCTTCCAGCGGCCACCCGGCGTGGGCTGGATGACACAGGAGGGAAAGCAGATGCTCGACCAACGGCGGCGGCATCGGGTCGGCGGCCTGGTGATAGCGGTCCAGCCAAGCGACCAGGTTGGCCGGTTCGCGCAGCAGTTCCGGATTCACGTCAAAGACAGTGCGCAGTAGATATTCGGCCGTCCCCCGCTGGCCCAACCGGCCCGGCGGTTGCGCGGCCTGGGCCAGCCGCCAGCGCTGGCGTGGGCTCAACGCGCGCAGCAGGGGATAGGCCAGACGGGGAAAGAAATCGTGCAGCGCCAGCACGACGCGATGGCCCTGCTGCCACAGGTCGTAGGGCAGCGCCTCCAACGGTTCCGCGCTGCGCACCAACAGCGGCCGCTCGACGTGCCAGGGGCGCAGCTGCTCCACCCGCCGGCGCAGGCGGAACGGGTCCGCCTCGGCGACGACGCGAAAACCGCGCTCGCCCAGCGCCGCCAGCAGCTCCTCGTCGGCCAACAGCCCATCGGGGTCGTGCACCAGGATGAGCGCATACGCCTGGGCCGGAAAGCGGGAGAGGATCGCCTCTTGCAGCGGCATGGTCTACCCCGCCCGCAGCGTCGCGTTGTCGTAATACATCAGCAGCTCTGGGTCCTCTTGCAGCACCCGTTCCGGCAGCCGCTCGGCCACGCGGACGATCACCGCGTACTCGCGCTCGCGCCACGCCTCGGCAAAGCCGGCGCGCACCGCCTCGGTGCGGAACGTGCGCAGCCGCCCGCGCCCCTCCGTATACTCGCGAAACTCGCGCAAGAGCGCCCGCCGGCGCAATCTCTCCAGGTCGCTGGCCCGGCTGGGGTCCGGGACGTACCAGCGCCCCGCTTCATCCTGCAGGAAACTCTGTTCCAGCATCTCGCTCAATTCGGGCAGCGCCTCGTGACGCGCCTGGTGCAACTGCCGCAGAAAGGCCGGCTGGAGCTCCTGGTAGGTCTGCGGGCGGCCGCCGGCCGCCGGATCGAGCTGCTGGCGCAGCCACTGGACGGCCGATTTCTCGTCGCTGACAAAGAGAGCGAGTTGCGCCACGCCCTGCGCCTCCAGGCGGGCGCGGTCGTACACCGGGGCCTGATCGGGCAGAAAGAACATGCCGTCGCGCTCGGGGAAGCGCTCGCGCAGCCCGGCGTAGAACTCGGC
>DSDT01000364.1 GCA_011048615.1 Chloroflexota bacterium
CCCCAGCAGCACGACAAAGAGAAGCAGCAGGACCACGCCGACAACCAGGCAGCCAACCTTGAGAAAGCTGACCGTCAATTTGAACGCGATCTTGAGAACCAACAGGATGACGAGCAGGAGCACGCCGATGCCCAACAGCATCACGAGTCCTTCTGCCGCACCAACACCTTCCATCGCTTGCCCCTTCCTCTCACCAAAAGCTGCCCCCCAGGACCAGCCCAATTGCCCCCACCAGGCCAGAGACCAGGTTCATTGCCGCGACGTCGCGGACCAACCGCCAACCCTGCACCATCAGAAACCACTTCAGCACGAACCCCTCGACTGGCAGAGCAAGACGCCCCTTCATATCTACACCTCACACGTCCACGCCGAGCAACCGGGCCAGCAGACCGCGCCGGGGGCGGATAGCAGCGCGCGGACAGATCTCAGCGCAGCAGAAACAGCCGATGCAGGCGTCCAGGTCGAATTGGGGCGGTTTTCCGTCCAGCGGATGAATCGCCTCCGCCGGGCAGACCTCGGCGCAGCGTCCGCAGCCGGCGCACTCGGCTTCGTCCAGTTGGGGGCGCAGCTGCACGGCCCGCCCCATCCAGCCGCCGATCCACGTGGGCAGGCGAAAGTTGAAAGGGAATCTCGGCCGGTCCACTGCTCCCCACTCCAGCGCCCGCCGGTCGCCCTCCACCCGTATCACATCGGGATCGGAGACGCCCAGGCCGCGCGCGCCCGCCTGGGTCACGTGCAGCACCTCGCTGGGCCGGAATCCCATCGCCCGGGTGATGACGGCATCCAGCGCCACTCCATCCGTCGAGGCCGCCAGGCAGTCGTACCGGCGAGGCGTTCCTCCCGGACCAGGCCCGTGCCCCTCCTGGCCAGTCACACCGTCCATCAGAGTCAGCCCCGGTTGGACCAGGGCCAGCACGTCCCCCAGCACCTCGGAGAACTCGGGCAGGCTGGGCGCCCGGCAGTGAAGCTCCCGTTTGCGAGTGCCGGGGATGACGCCAAAGAGGTTCTTCACCGCGCCGGTGTACAGGGCAAAGATGTGGGTCTTTAACTTGGGCAGGTTGATCACCAGATCGGCCTCCAGGACGGGGCGGGCGATGTAGTAATCGTGGCCGTTCAGCCGCTTCCACGCCACGCCGTCGAAAGCCACCAGTGCCGCGCCAGTCCGCTCCGCCACCCCGGCCATCCCTCCCACCCGCCAGACCGGAGGCTGCTCCACGACCGGCCCGGCCGGCGAATCGCCGATCAGGGCCGTCCCACCGGCCGCCTGCACCTGTTCGACCACCGCTTCGACCACGGTCGGATGGGTCGTCACCGCTCGCTCCAGGTCCGTGGCGGACAGCAAATTCGGCTTGAGCAGCACCTGCATCCCCGGCTGGACGAACCGCTCCATCCCTCCCAGGGGGGCCAGCACGGCCGTCACCGCCTGGCGAACGGCGTCCAGATCATACGCCTCACACTTCACGACCGAGACAATGGGCATTACTGCTCTTCGATCCGAATGGTCTCGATCCGGTCACCGGGGAATGAGGGGTTCAGCGAGGGGTCGCGGGGGGTCAACGATTCGAGCACATCCATCCCCGCGCTCACCCGCCCAAAGACGGCGTGCCGACCGTCCAGCCACGGCGTGGCCTTGTAGGTGATGAAGAATTGACTGCCATTGGTGTTGGGACCGGCATTGGCCATCGAGAGCACACCGGGGCCATCGTGGGTCAGGTCGGGGTGAAACTCGTCGGCGCAGCGATAGCCCGGCCCGCCCCGCCCGCTGCCGGTGGGGTCGCCGGTCTGGGCCATGAAATCGGGCAGCACCCGGTGAAAGTTCGTGTCGTCGTAGAACCCCTGGCGGGCCAGAAAGACGAAATTGTTGACCGTGCGGGGCGCCTGGCTGGCGAACAGCTCGATGACGATATCCCCCTTGTCGATCACGATGGTGGCGACGTAAGACTTGGTGGGATCAATCTCTATGGCTGGGGGTGTATGGTACATGTTGTTCCGGTCGGCAGGATTGGAGGGCATTACCAAAGCTCCTTTTTCAGTAGGTAGCGCTGCTTGCAACACTCGTTTGCCAATAACGGGGGTAGTATACCACAATCATCCCCATTCACCAAAGACATACAGGTTGAAGAGAACGAAAAAGCGCGCCAAATCTATGGACTTGGCACGCCGCGCTCCGCCGTTCAAACGGGATCGTCAAGGCTGGGGTGGTGGACCAGAGCCAGGGGGAATCGTCTCGCCATCGGGCAGGTCTCGCAGGTAAGGGCAAGACACGAAGCGCACATCTTCCCACACGTGCCCTTCCGCCTCAAAGGTGGCAATATCACGAACCCAGCGCTTTTCGCCATCCTCCAACCGGTAGATGTGGGGGCTTTCCGGGCACTTGAGCAGCACGTGCAGGGGCGGCCCTTTCTCGAACCGGGCCAGGAAACCATCCTCCACGATGCGCACGTCTCCCCACGTGTACCCATAGTGATGAAAGGCATCCAGGCTGCTGATCCACCGGAAGCGGTCATTTTGATAGACATAGATGCGCTCGTCGTGCTCCTCCTTCACCACCAGCCCCTCTGTGATGACCAGAGCGGCGTTATCGGGCAAGGCGGTGGCCAGGGTGGTGCCGTGCCGGTTGAAGGGGATGTTGATCAGCGCGACGGCCACGAGCAGCCCCATCGCTAACCGTCCCATCAGACGGGCCGCGTGGGAGGGAGCGGTCGCCATCGGCGGGAGCGTCACTTCCTCATTATCCTCCTGCTGCTCTCTGTTCGGCTGCGGTTCGAGTTTCGATTCCACCAAGCGCCCCGGCGCGGCCGTATCTTCAACCCCCGTCACAAGCGGGGCTTTCGCCTCAGGCGCGGCTGGCCTGGCAGGTGGAATCGACCGCCTCCGCCGCATCCGCTCTTCGATCTCGTCCACCAACAATTCAA
>DSDT01000185.1 GCA_011048615.1 Chloroflexota bacterium
GTGCAGGGTATAGACGTGGTGCTGGACGCCGTCCAACGCTGCTGGGCCAGCCTGTGGACGGCGCGAGCCATCGGCTACCGGATGCAGCACGGCATCGACCAGGAGACGGTGGCCCTGGCGGTGGTCGTGCAACAGCTCGTACCGGCGGAGGCCGCCGGCGTCATGTTCACCGCCAACCCGTTTACCGGGCGGCGCGACCAGGTGATGATCAGCGCTGCATGGGGGCTGGGCGAAACCGTGGTCGGTGGGACGGTGGTGGAAGGTCAAGACGCCCCGCCCCCAGGGATTGAAGTGGCCGTGGTGGAGTTCCAGGGTCGTGACGATGCGAGGGAAACGGATGGCCTCACTCTGGTGGTGGTTGACGAATCGAGTGTGGCCGGAGGGACTCCGGATGGGGACGGGACCGGAGGAGTGGGTGATGGTGACGCGGTCGCGCGGCCGGTTCTGGGGAGCGTTGATGCTGCGGGTCAGCCTGAGGTTGGCGCGTTGGCTGAGGGCGCGACCGGAGGAGGAGATTCTCCGAGAGACGCTGAGGGGGGTGGGGGCGACTGGAAGTGTTCTGTGATGCTTCCGACTACCCCAATCCGCCCCTTCTTGATATAATACGTCTGACATATCGTCGCTTTGCACTGGCCTGCCGTCGCGATAGCGAGAGGAGCATCTATGCCCGCCAACAACAACGACCTCGAAAAACGTCTCTGGGACGCCGCCGACGAGCTACGCGCCAACTCGCGCCTGCGCGCCGCCGAGTACTCGGTCCCCGTCCTGGGGCTGATCTTTTTGCGCTACGCCGACCACCGCTTTGCCGCAGCCGACGCGGCGATCCAGGCCGAGCGGGCCGCGGCCGCCGAGGCGGGACGCCGCCAGCGCCCGGTCTCCTCGCTGGACTACCAGGCCCGCGGCGTGCTCTACCTGCCCGAGGAAGCCCGCTTCGCCCACCTGGTGGCGCTGCCCGAGGGGAGCGCCATCGGCCGCGCTATCGGCGACGCGATGAAGGCGGTCGAGACCCACAACCCCGACCTCAAGGACGTGCTGCCCAAGACCTACAACCGCTTCGAGAACGCCACCCTGCGCGAGCTGCTGCGCATCTTTAACGGTATCTCGATGGACGTCGAGGGGGACGTCTTTGGCAAGATTTACGAGTACTTTCTGGGCAAGTTCGCGATGAGCGAGGGCCAGCGCGGCGGCGAGTTCTTTACCCCCACCGCCCTCGTGCGGTTGATCGTCGAGATCATCGAACCCTTTCACGGCTACATCTTCGACCCGGCCTGCGGGTCGGGCGGCATGTTTGTGCAGAGCGCGCGCTTTGTGCAGCGCCACCAGGGGCAGACGACCGACGTCTCCATCTACGGCCAGGAGCGGGTGGCCGGGACGGTGCGGCTGTGCAAGATGAACCTGGCCGTCCACGGCCTGGAAGGCCGGGTGCGCCAGGGCAACACCTACTACGAGGACATTCACCAATCGCTGGGGCGCTTCGATTTCGTGATGGCGAATCCCCCCTTCAACGTCAACCGGGTGGACAAGGACCGCCTCAAGGACAGCCCGCGCTTTCCCTTCGGCCTGCCGCGGGTGGACAACGCCAACTACCTCTGGATCCAGCTCTTTTACAGCGCGTTGAACGAGACGGGCCGGGCAGGGTTTGTGATGGCGAACTCGGCCAGCGACGCCCGCGGCTCGGAGCTAGAGATCCGCCGGCAGTTGATCCAGAGCGGCGCGGTGGACGTGATGGTGGCCGTGGGCTCCAACTTTTTCTACACGGTGACCCTGCCCTGCACGTTGTGGTTCCTCGACCGGGGCAAGCCGGAGGAACGACGCGCCAAGGTGCTTTTCATAGATGCGCGCCACGTCTACACACAAGTGGACCGCGCCCACCGCGAGTTCACGCCGCCGCAGATCGAGTTCCTGGCCAACGTCGTGCGCTTGTACCGCGGGCGCGAGCTGGAGACCGGCCAGGGCAGCGGCGAGCTGCTGGCCGAGCACTTTCCCGAGGGCGTGTACCGGGACGTGGCGGGGCTGTGCAGGGTGGCCACGCTGGAGGAGATCGAGGGTCAGGGCTGGAGCCTCAACCCCGGCCGGTACGTGGGCGTGGCCGAGCGGGCGGAGGAGGAGGATTTCGACTTTGCCGAGCAACTGACCGAGCTGCACGAGGAGCTGGAGGTGCTCAACGCCGAGGCGCACGAGCTGGAGGAGCGCATCGCGGAGAATGTGGCGCAGTTGTTGAGCGGTCAATAGGTTGCGAGGGATGAAACAAGGAGCAAACGATGCCCTACTGGCAGTTGTTCTATCATCTGGTCTGGTCAACAAAGAACCGACAACCTTTGTTAATACCCACAGTCGAAAGCCACATCTATGGCCATCTGGCCAGCAAGGCCGTTGGGCTACGTGGCGTCGTCTATGCCATCGGCGGTGTTGAGGATCACGTGCACATGGTCGTATCGGTGCCCCCAGCAATATCGGTAGCCAAGTTTGTCGGGCAGGTCAAGGGGGTCGCTTCGACCAAGTTCAACAAGTCCGGCGTTAGCGATGTGAGATTTGAGTGGCAGGATGAGTATGGTGCATTCTCTTTCGACGCCAAGCGTTTGCCCAACTATATTGCCTACGTCGAACAGCAGAAGAAACACCATAAGGAGGGTACGACCATTCCTATTTTGGAACGTGCGAGTTCAGAGAACGTTGGGCCGCGGTTGGTGAGAGAAGGCGCGTCGTCTTATGCGCTGGATATGGATGTTTGGCGTGCAGAGTTGATGGTGTTTGGCGATGAGTCGCAGTTCACCGATACCGCCGGGGCATAAAGTGCCCCGGCTACGGAGCAGCGCCCCGTGAACGGGGCTGAATGTCCGCCCTAGCCGGACTCGTCCGGCGCGGTTCTGTAGCCCGGCGACTTTATCGCCGGGCGGGCAC
>DSDT01000296.1 GCA_011048615.1 Chloroflexota bacterium
GGTCTCGCGCTCGCTCTCGACCGTTGGCGCGGGGGTTGATGTACCCATCACGCTTCACGTTTCACACCAGGAGGTTCCAATGACAACGACCGATCCAACACAAATAGACGGCAGTCACGTCGGCGGCGACGTCGACGTGCAAGACGGCAGCACCTTCGCCGGGCGCGACCTGGTCCAGTACAACTTCACCTTTCAACTCACCCCCTTCCGCCCCCCGCCCGACCTGGCCGATCTGCGCGCCGCCTACGTCGACTATCTCTCCAGCACACACCGGCATCTGGATTTCAAGGGGGTGCCCCAGGTGGAGAAGGTGGCCGCGCTGCTGCCCCTGGAGGAGGTCTTTGTGCCGCTCCACGCCCGGCCCGCCGCCCCAGAGGCCGATACCTGGCGCCGGCTGCGGTTGGCCGGTCGGGAGATGGGCGACGTGGAGGACGAGCTGCGCCTGGAGGGGATGGTCGCGCCGGGGGAGAGCGCCGCCCCGATGCCCATCGACGAGGCGCTCAACAAAGAGGGCGCGCTGGTGATCCTGGGAGATCCCGGGGCCGGGAAATCGACGCTGATGAAGCACCTGGCCCTCCACCTGGCCCGCGACGAGGGCGGCCCGCTGCCTATTCTCCTACCCCTCAACGCCTACGCCGAGGCTTTGCAGCGGGAAGAGATCAGCTTGCAGGCCTACCTGGCCCGCTACTACGCCGCCCGACGCAAGGGCCTGGCAGGGGTGGAAGCGCTCTTCGACCACGCACTGGCCGAGGGACAAGCCGTAGTGCTCCTGGATGGGCTGGACGAGGTGCAGGACCGGCGGCAGTACGTCAATCAACTGGTGGAGGATTTCGTCGCCGCCCATTCCGGGCGCGCTCACGCAGGGCGGGAGGGGAACCGGTTCGTGGTCACCAGCCGCATCGTGGGGTATCGGGACGCCTCGCTTTCGGGGGCCAGGTGGCCGGTCTACACCCTCACCGACTGGGGGCGGGAAGAGATCGAGCGTTTCGCCGCCCGCTGGACGCTGGCCTTCGAGATCGCCACCCACGGCGACACGCCAGAGGCCCGCGTCGCGGCCGAGGAGGAGCGGCAGGACCTGTTGAACGCCATCCTGCCCGATTCGGGTATCGAACGGCTGGCCTCCAATCCCCTATTGCTGACCATCATGGCGCTGATCAAGCGGCAGCGCGTGACGCTGCCCCATCAGCGGGTCAAGCTGTACGAACTGTACCTGGAGACGCTAATCAGCGCCTGGAACAAGGCCCGCGCGCTCGACAAGCGGCCCGTGGGGCCGGAGGTCAGGTACCTGGAGACGGTGCAGGTGCTGGCCCCGCTGGCCCTCTGGCTGCGGGAGGAGAGCCCATCCGCCGGTCTGGTGAGCCGGGAGCAGGCCGAGAGGTGGTTGATGGATTACTACCGGCGGGAGTGGGACGAGTCGCCGGGGCCTGCCCGGCGAAGCGCCCGCGAGTTCCTGCGGGGCGTGCGCAACTACTCCAACCTCCTGGTCGAGCGGGGGCAAAACCGGTACGGGTTCCTGCACCTGACCTTCGAGGAGATGCTGGCCGCCAAGGGGATCGCACTCCTGGGGAGCCGGGAGGGCTTTGAGACGATGATGGACCGGGTATGCCAGCACTGGTTGACGCCGGCCTGGCGGGAGACGCTGCTCCTGACGGTGGGCGTGTTTGGCATCGTCAAACAGGACCCCTTCACGGCGGGACAGATGCTCCGGCAGCTCTGCGCCGAGGACCTACCCGGCGACGACCGGGGGCGAAACGTGGTGCTGGCGGGGGAGGCGCTGGTCGATGTGGGCGAGGTGGGCGCCGACCGGCGCTCGGCCGGGGTGGTGACCCGTCGTTTGGTCGAGACGATGCAGGACCGGCGCGTCCCGGCCCCGGCCCGCCGCGACGCTGGTCACGTGTTGGGGCGCCTGGGCTGGGCGCCGGAAGGCGGGCTGGACGTTTGGATCGAGATTCCGCCCGGCCCCTTCCTCTACGGCGATGGAAAGGAAGAGCGCGTGATTGAGACCCCCTACCGCATCGGCAAGTACCCGGTCACCAACCGGCAGTTCGCCCGCTTCGTGGAAGCGGGTGGGTACGAGCGGCGCAAGTGCTGGAGCGAGGAGGGCTGGGCCTGGCGCACCGGCGCGTACGACAGCAAAGCGCCTGATTGGCTGCGGGATTTTCTGGCGGAGAACCGCCCGCCGGAGACGCGAGACCGTCCCTACTGGTGGGAGGACGCACGGCTGGGCAGTCCCCTCTGCCCCGTGGTCGGCGTCTCCTGGTTCGAGGCGGAGGCCTACTGCCGCTGGTTAGCGCTGGAAGCGGGGTTGGACCTCGACGCGCCCGACGCCCACCGGCTGCCCACCGATGAGGAATGGGAGCGGGCGGTGCGGGGGACGGACGGCCGGGCCTATCCCTGGGGCGACGACTGGGACCGCGCCTGCCTCAACTGCGCCGAGTGGTGGGCCGGGCGTGCGTTCTCCAGCGACGACGACCGGAAGGCATGGCGGGAGTCGGAAGCATACGAGGAGGCCAACCCCTCGCCGACGGCGGTGGTCACTTTCCCTGAAGGGGCCAATTCCCTGGGCTTGTGGGATGGCGCGGGCAACGTGTGGGAGTGGACCAACTCCTGGTATAGCAAGGGAGACGATTGGCGCACCGTGCGGGGTGGTTCCTGGTGGCATGACCAGAGCAGCGCGCGCTGCGCGTCCCGGGGCGCCTCTCCCCCGGACTCCTTCCTCTACTTCGGGTTTCGGGTGGTACGCCCTGGCTCTCCGCCTTCCGAATTCTGATTGCTGCTTTCTGACTGCTGAATCCTGTTTTTCTGAACGGGGGTCTGGGGGCGTAGCCCCCAGGCGCAGTCCGCGCGCAGCGCGGTCGCGCGCGGCGAATTTTTCGCGCTATAACAA
>DSDT01000332.1 GCA_011048615.1 Chloroflexota bacterium
CCCCCACCCTCACTCCCACTCTCATACCTTCTCTGACCCTTTCTTTCTCCCCCGCTCCCCCGCCCGGTCGGGCTTTTGCTACGCTGGACGATTTCTGGAATGGGAGCGCCGAGTGGGTGCTGGAGATCTATGACGTGGGTTTGCCGGTGGGCGAGTCGGACACCGTCTACCGGGGCGGAGCCGAGTTCTGGTCGTACCTGCACGCGAGTTTCGAGCGGGGCGGTGTGGTGGATCAATGCGGCGACCCCGCGCCCTTCCCCGGCTGCGTCACGCTGTGGAAAAGTCACGACGGCGGGATCAGCTTCAGTTTGGAGAGTCCGCGCTGCCTCTTCCCCTGCTCGAGCTGCCCGTGCACCGGTCGGGACCACACCGGGCAGCAGCAGTACCCGCGCGTCTTTTTCGACGCCGGTCAGGTCTACATCGTCTACGAGTGGGGCGCGGGATCGTACATGCGCACCTCCGCCGATGGCGTCCACTGGTCGGCTGCAGCGCACGTGCCGGGCACGGGGCAGTGGTTACACAGCCAGACCCCCTGCGCCGAGTTCGAGCGCGTCGGTGCAAACCCACATTACCCGGCCGAGACCGAGTACGGCGACTGCCTGGTAGGCGCCCCGCCGGGTCTGTACGTCGAGGGCGATCTGCTCTACGTCTTTGTCGGCATGGGGCGCAATCCGGGCCATATGGGCTGCTACGTGGGCAGTAAGCAGGCCGGCGCGAGCGGCTTGCGCAAGTGCACCGCCAATCCGCTTTTCACCGGCGGGCTGGAATACGGCCCGCCAGAGGCGTTGGGCGCGGCGGCCAATCCTTACTTCGACTTTCGCACCATCTCCTCGGCCGACGTGGTGCGGGTGGGCGACCGCTACTACATGGCCTATGAGGGGGTGCGCGGCAACAGCCGCAGCGACCCCGATGTGCTCTGGGACGATCAGTTCGGGCTGGGGTTTGCGCGCAGCCTGGGTCCGGCCATTGACGGCCCGTGGGAGAAATACCCCGGCAACCCGGTGATTATGGACGTATCTTACAACTGGGGCATCGGCCACGCCGACATCGTTATCGTCGGCCCGGCGACCTATCTCTACACCGCCACGTCCCAGATTACGCGCGGCCGGTACGCGCTGGTTTACCGTTGACCTAAATCTAGACGAGGAGGCGTCCGATGAAACCGACCATCCATCACATCGCCATCGCCGTGCGAGACCTAGACGCGGCGCTGGAATTCTATCGTGACGGCCTGGGCCTGGAGCTGACCGAGCGGCGCGAGGCGCCGGAAGAGGGGGTCGAGATCGCCTTTCTGCCCGCCGGCGGCGTGGAGATCGAGCTGCTCTGCCCGCAGAGTTCCGAGGGCGGCGTGGCGGCGTTCATCGAAAAGCGGGGCGAAGGGCTGCACCACATCTGTGTGGCGGTGCCGGACATCGAGGCGGCGATGGCGCAGCTGCAAGCCAGCGGCGCGCGCCTGTCGAGCGAGTCACCCCGCGTGGACGTCCACGGCACCCGTTACATCTTCGTCCACCCCCAATCGGCCCACGGCGTACTGCTCGAGTTGTACGAGATGACGACCTGACCACACCCCGCCAGGCCCCTCACCAGCCGGTATAGCTGCAAAATACTCGTCACTATCCAGCCACCAGAGGTCTCCTGATGAGAGGCCTTTAGGGCCTTGCACTGAACGATGTCCAGCTACAGAAATAGGGCGGGCTCCTTGACAAAAAGACAAGTATGCTTTACAATATATAAAGCATACTTGTCAAAAAGGAGGTCAGGATGAAAAAAGAAAGGCTTTACTTGATCGGTTCCCTCGTGGTTTTCGCCGTCCTCTTCGTCGCGGCCGGAATCGCTACGACGTGGTCGGCTGGTTACTGGCGCGAAGTCGTGATGTTCAGCCCGGTTTTCCCTGCCATTGGGGTGGGCTTCTTTGCCGCCCGGACTGTAGGCAAGCTGGACGAGTTGCAGCAGCGCATCCATCTGGAAGCCCTGGCATTTAGCATGGTCAACACCTTGCTGGCAACCCTCGTCATCAGTTTGCCGCTTGGACATTATGCCCTGACCGGATCACCGATCTGGTATAATCGAGAGACGCCGATCGTTTGCATCTTTCCTATCAGCATTTCCTTTTTGGTCGTCGGCTTTTGGATGGCCCGGAGGAGATACCGGTGAAGAACAGACTCAAAGTGCTGCGCGCCGAACGGGACTGGTCGCAGGCCGAATTGGCTGCACAACTCGATGTCTCGCGCCAGACGGTGAATGCGATTGAGACAGGACGGTACGATCCCAGCCTGTCGCTGGCTTTCAGGATCGCTCGCCTGTTCGACGCGTTGCTGGAAGAGATATTTGACCCTCTCGGCGACGAAAAAGATCTCTAAACCCGGTCAGTGAAATCCTTGTGCATTGGGCGAGAAAATTCACCACCACGAAGAACACAGAGAGCCAGGGCCGGCAGCTCGTCGTTGGTGAGGGCGACGAGGCGCGGTCTCGGCCATCGTCGTGATCGTTCTCGCTTGCTCCTTCGGCAAGTAGTGTTACAATTATAGCCGAGAGGGATCATTATGACTACAAGGGACCATCCATGTGCAGCCTGGCGGTGGATCTACCCAGTTCTGACCGCCAGCGCGACCGATACGGTGATAGACGAAGCGATCTCCCAGGCCGTGAGAGATAGATTGACACCGCCAACCCTCCATCTCTACGCCCGGCAGAGGAATAGGCTATGACACGAAATTTTGGGAGGGAAAGCCGATGAATCGCCGCTGGCCTCGTGGCATTCTGCTGACAGCGCTGGCAGTCACCCTGCTCGCCCCGGCCTGTCGCCGATCGGGCGAACCGCCGCCCACACCAACGCTCCCATCCCCGCCCCGGCCCACCCGTCGCCCTACGCCGATTCTC
>DSDT01000210.1 GCA_011048615.1 Chloroflexota bacterium
CCCGGTGGCTGCCCGGCCCAGATCATATCTGCCTGGCTGGACGAGCGTTTCGAGGTGGTGATTTCCCCTCCTATCCTTGAAGAGCTTGAAGATGTGTTGAGCCGCCCCAGGCTCCGTACCAAATACGAGATCAGTGAGAAGCAGGTACAGCGTTTCCTGAGCCTCATTGTCGAGGGGGGGATACCAGTCAGTGTGACGGGCCGTCTGGCCCTGTGCCGGGATCTCCGTGATGATATGCTGTTGGAGACCGCCGAAATCGGAGGGGCTGCCTACGTCATTAGCCGCGACGAGGACATCACCCGCGATCCAGAACTGGCTGCTAGATTGAAGGAGCGAGGCATAGAGCCCATCACAGTTGCTCGCTTCCTGGCGCTTCTGGAATCGCTGGACTGACGTACAAGTTCATCGCCGATACCGGCCGCCAGCCCGATCACCTCGACCTGCACTGCCCCTATTGTATTCTCGTCCTGGTTCTGTGTCAGTGAAGTGGGGTAGCTACATTGAGATGACAACACGTGATTTACTGCGTCTGGTGTGGAGCAACCTGCGGCGGATAAAGGCCCGTGTGGCGATGACAGCCATCGGCGTGGTCATCGGCACGGCGGCGGTGGTCGTCCTGATCTCGCTGGGGGCCGGCCTGCAGCACAGCGCCACCGAGGGCCTGGGCTCCATCGGCGAACTGACCGAGATCACCGTCTTTGGCAGCGGCGTTGTCCGCACCTTCGGTGGGTCAGGGGTGGGCGGGGAAGAGGCCGTGCTGGACGACCGCGCGCTGGCCGAATTCCGTGACCTGCCGGGCGTGGTGGCAGCCACGCCCCAGGAGCCATTGATGGGCGGGGGTATGCTTCGCCTGAACCGGCTGCTGGGCTGGGCACAGATCGTGGGCATTGACCCGTCGCAGGTGGAGCACCTGGATTTCGCGCTGGCGAGCGGGACAGACCGGCTGGGGCGCTGGCAGGTGATGGTAGGGAGTCGTGTGACGGAGAATTTCTTCGACGCTCAAAAAGGTCGCCCGGCGACAGAGCCTCCTGACTTGCAGGGGCAGGTGCTGCAATTGGTCCTCAATAAGATGGGGGATGATGGTAGCCCGGTGGAACGGATCGCGCGCCTGCGGGTGGCGGGTGTGCTGGAGGAATCAGGCGGGCAGGATGACTACACGCTCTACCTGGCGCTGAACGACGTACTGGAGCTGAACGGCTGGTTCGCCGGACAGCGCTCCAACCCAGGTCGCGACGGATATAGTCAGGCGTTGGTCAAGGTCGCTGATCCCGAACAAGTGCTTGCCGTGGAGCAAGAGATTCTGCGTCAGGGTTTTTTCGCCTACTCGCCGCGCAGCATGCTTCAGCAGATGAATATCTTCTTCCTGGTCATCCAGGGCATCTTTGGCGGCATCGGGGCCATCGCACTGATCGTGGCTGCCTTCGGCATCGCCAACACGATGACGATGTCAATCTACGAGCGCACACGGGAGATCGGGCTGATGAAGGCGGTGGGGGCGACCAACCGGGACGTGATGTCCGTCTTCCTGGCCGAGGCCGGTGGCATCGGGTTGCTGGGCGGGATCGGTGGGGTGCTGCTGGGTGTGGGCCTGGGGGCGTTGATTGACCTGATCGCTGGCACCTACTTGGCAGCGCAGGCGGTTCAACAGAGCGGAGCGGCAGCCTCGGACATGAGCATCTTCATCATTCACACACCTTTGTGGCTGCCTATTTTCACGCTCCTGTTCGCAGCAGGGGTAGGCGTGGTATCGGGGATCTACCCGGCTGTGCGGGCGGCGTCTCTCAGCCCCATCGCCGCGCTCAAGTATGAGTAAACGCACACGTTTCACGTCTTACGTCTCACGCCCTCGTCTCCAGCCGTCCTTCCCGCCAGCGAACCGCCTGCACTCGCGCATCTTTCCCTAAGGAAGGGAGCAGTTGCTCGATCAGCGCAGCAAAGGCGGCCGCGTCTCCACTGGTGTGGAATGTATGACGCCCCGCTCTATCTCGGTTGGTCTCTAACCCCCGTTGGGCCAGCACCCGGGCCGTCTGGCGGGCGACGGCCGGGGCAGGATCAACCACCGCCAACCTTGCCCCCACGACCTGCTCAATGGCCGGTCGCAGGAAGGGGTAATGGGTGCAGCCGAGCACCAGTTGGTCTGCTCCAGCCTCGACCAGCGGCATCAAACACTCGCGCAGCAGCGACTCGGTCTCGGGGGTATCCAACGCGCCGGCCTCCACCGCTTCCACCAGCCCCGGGCAGACCTGGGTGAGCACTCGCACGTCGCCCGCGTATCGCTCCACCAGGCTGGCGAACAGCTCCCCCTGGAAGGTGGCCTGGGTGGCGATCACGCCCACGACGCCGTTGTGGGTTTGCTCGATGGCCGGCTTGACGGCCGGCTCCATCCCCACGAAAGGGACGTCGGGAAAGATGCGTCGTAGGTGGTGCAGCGCGGCCGCGGAGGCGGTGTTGCAGGCAATGACGACGATCTTGGCTCCGCAGCCCAGCAGAAAGCGCGTGATGCCGGCGGATAGCTCCCGCACCTCGGCCAGTTGGCGGGAGCCGTAGGGCACGTGGGCCTGGTCGGCCAGGTAGAGGGTGTCCTCGTGAGGGAGTTGGCGGGCGATCTCGCGCCACACGCTCAACCCCCCCACGCCAGAGTCGAAGACGCCAATAGGCCCCGAGTTGCTCATACGCGCTACGCCGTATCGTCTCATTACTCCTGTCCACGGCGCAGGGCCAGGTAAACGCCGAGGATGATGACTACTCCCTGCAACGTCACGAGCAGAGTGATGGGGGCTTTGGTTTCGCCGGTCTCGCGGACCGCTACCGTCGGCAGCGGCGTCCAGGTGGGGAAGGGAGTAGCGACACCCGGACCAGGCG
>DSDT01000369.1 GCA_011048615.1 Chloroflexota bacterium
GCTGCCACCAATGCTCAAACCCCTCGACGTATCCACGTTGAGGGAATTCGGCCAGGAACTGGCCCGCACGATCATGCTGCGGGCCAAGCCGGTCGAGTGACGACCACTGCCCAGTCCATCTCCCTTCATTTGGCGTGTCGATGGCGCTTGGCCAAATGGGCCGGCCACTGGGGGGGATTGGGGATGTAGACCGTCACGACGACCAGCTCCTCATAGTCCCTGTAATCACAAGCTACGTGCAGCGGCACGTCGGTTTGGGGAATGGGGCCGCGGATCAACACCCGGTTGCGCTCTGGGTACCATTCGATCACTTGCCCCTTAAAGATGGCGTACAGAATATCCCGCCCGCGCAGCCCTTCCTTGTACGCCTCCCGCAGCGCGTGCACCGAAACCCGCAGCTCGCTCCAAAATTCCAGCAAGTCCTCCGTGTCCTGGACGTACATCTCGCTTCCCTCCCTCCACCATTCACCGACGTGTCATTCAACGTCGGCGCTCGAGTTTGGAATCCACTCCCTCCGAGACCGCGAAGCAATTGCGAGAAATTTACACGACCCTCTTGAGAGTAAAGGAGAACACGGTGCCTTCCTCACCCGTACTTTCGACGCTGGCTTTTCTGCCCAACGTCTCCATGATGCGCCGCACCACGAACAGGCCCAATCCGCGCTCCCTGGCCGAACCGGACGAGTCCCCCCGCTGCCGGGACGCCCCCAGCAGGTTGGCCTGCTCCTCATCCTTCAGGCCAGGGCCGTTATCCCGCACCCAAAAGCGCACCGTATCCTCGTCCTCGACTATGGCTCCCAGCTCGACGCGCGGCGGACGCCCACCGTACTCGATGGCATCGCTGATATAATGCTGCCACACGGCCTCGACCCATTGAGGCTGCCCCAGCGCCGCCGGCCACGTATCCGGCCGGATCACCTCCGCCTGATACTCGGCGATCAGGTCGGAGAGGCTCCTCAGCGTCTTGTCCACAATGACCGCCGTATCCAACGGCCTGACCTCCACCTGGTCCGTCTGACGCAGCCCCGACAGCATCAGCAGATCGTCAATAATCTTGTTCATCTTGCGCCCATTGGAAGCGATAGCGCGGAGCGACTCTTCCACCTGTTCACCATCCATCGTGGTATGAATCGTCCTCAACATGTCGGCAAATCCAATGATCGAGGTCAAGGGTACTTTCAAATCGCGGGCCACTGCCCGACTGAAGGCATCCAACTCTTCGTTACGGGCCTGCAGCTGCTCCAACTGCACCGCCAGTTGTTTCTGCAGCGCCCGCATAGAGAGATGCGTCGCGACGCGGGCCAACACCTCCTTCGGCTGAAACGGCTTGGTGACATAGTCCACCCCGCCGACGGTAAAGGCCTTGATCTTGTCCGCCGTTTGATCCAACGCACTGATGAATATGATGGGGATATTGCCGGTGAGCGGATTCTCTTTCAACCGCCGGCAGACCTCGTACCCATCCATCTCTGGCATCATGATGTCCAATAGAATCAGATCTGGCACCGCTGCCACCGTCATCTCTAGCGCCTGCGCCCCACTTTCGGCCACTCGCACCTCGTGTCCCTGAGCAACCAGCATCTGAGACAGTAACAACCGGACGTGGGCGGTATCATCAATGACCAGAATGTCACCCGTTAATGTATCAGTCTGTCCTTCATCCATCGCTCATCCCCCAGTCTATATGCTGGCACGTTCACGTGACGACGCCCGATGGCGCAGTTGACCGCACCCGGCCTCAATCCCCGCGCCCCGACGCTGGCGCATAGTGTGAGGGATACCGGCTCGATCCAACACCGCCGCGAACACCTCAATCGCTGCCGGCGATGATGGCCGGCCCGCATAGCCCGGGGTCGGATTCAACCGCATCAGGTTGACGTGCACCGGCAGTCCCGAGAGCCGCGCCGCCAGCGCCTCCGCTTGCGCGACCCCATCGTTGACGCCCTCGATCATCACCCACTCGACCATCACCCGCCGCCGGGTCCGGTTCGTGTACCGACGTACCGCCGCGAACAGGTCGTCCAGCGGATAGCGCCGGTTGACAGGCACGAGCCGATCTCGCACATCGTCCGTCGCAGCGTGCAGCGAGATGGCCAATCCAATCCCCAGCCCCTCCTCACTCAAACGGTCGATCCCTGGCCCGATACCCACCGTGCTGAGAGTGACGCGCCGCTGAACGAGGCCCAGGCTGCGCGGGTCCACCAACCGTCGCACAGCGGCCAGGGCGGACGTATAGTTAAGGAGCGGCTCCCCCATCCCCATCAACACCACGTTCGAAAGCGATCTCCCCTCAGCGGCCAGTTCCCGCTGCACGTGCAGCACCTGGCCGACGATCTCGCTGCTGGAAAGGTCCCGCACGAACCCCGCCTGACCGGTGGCGCAGAACGAGCATCCACAGGCACAACCCACCTGGGTGGACACACACGCACTGCGCC
The DNA here is from genome assembly GCA_011048615.1 of Chloroflexota bacterium. Classification (GTDB taxonomy): domain Bacteria; phylum Chloroflexota; class Anaerolineae; order B4-G1; family B4-G1; genus DSDT01. The sequence goes on from DSDT01000369.1 coordinate 2,436, forward strand.
GCTGGCGATACCGCAGCAGCACGACCTCGACCTGCTCACCATCTTCAAGCTGCAGCAAATCCTTCCGCGTCTCGCCGTCGGGCGCTTCCTGCCGAGCCACCAACCAAGGAATGGAATTCATCTCCGCCGCCAGCCGTTCCTCAATCCAGAGCCTTCCCCAAAGTCCACCCGGTTAAGGAGCAAGATGCCGCCACTGCCAGGGAATGGATGCAGCAGCCCCCACTCCCCAAACCCGGCGCGACCGTCACACCGCGTCCGGCCCTGTAGCCCACATTGTATCACTTTTGTCGCAACTCGACAAAATTCGTAAAGCGTGAAACGCGCAGGCGGATAGAATAGACGTAAGCGTCTAACAAAGATACGCCTCAAACCGACGAGGTTGAAACCCAA
>DSDT01000294.1 GCA_011048615.1 Chloroflexota bacterium
ACCTGCCCCCGCGCCCCGATACCGACACCCCGACGCCAACTAGCACTGCAACGCCGACGAATACCCCGACGCCAACCCCAACCGACACCTCGACGCCAACCAGCACTTTAACCCCAACCGATACCTCAACGCCAACGGACACTCCAACGCCGACCGATACGCCCGTGCCGTATCCCTCCATCCTCAGTATCACGCCCAACTGGGGGATCAACGACGCGCCGGTGCCGGTCGTCATCGCCGGGGCCAACTTTATTCCCAGCCCCCTGCCCACGGCCCGGCTAGGGACAGGTGTCAACATTGCCATCTCAGCGGCCACCACCGATACGCTCATCGGGACGGTGCCGGCGGGTATCCAGGCCGGTGTTTATGCCCTCACCGTGATGAACGCCGATGGACGATCCGCTACCCTGTCACCGGCCTATACCGCGCAGGAACCATCCAATCCCAACACGACGCTGGAGACGGGCTACCTCTCGATTTTCGGCCCCGATGCACCCGGCTCGGACGGGGACGACGACCACGTGCAGATCATTTTCTTCCAGGTGCCCGACAGTTACACCGGCCCGCTGCACGTCCGCATTTTCGACGCCAACACCGGCGGAGAAGTGGACGAGACGCCTCGGGGAATATTCGATACGACCATGCGATACGCGCTGTTGGGTGGCGCCGGGGCGTACACGACGCCCAGCGCCCGTTGGTCGCACCCAGATGAGACCGGAATCCAGGCCGGCACGCTGCTGATGCAGGCTGAGATAGGGGATGATCCGGCCTACGACAACAATTGGGCTCTCGTCCTCAGCGCTGACGCTGGAGATGGAGAGACGGTGGGCAGCTCGCGGATGTTCAAAGTAGTCGTGCAAGGGATCAGCGGCGATGACGGAAATCTGTACAACGTGGCCTTGAGCACGGTAAGCGACGACAACGTCGCGCCTGCCGGCAGCCGGGCCTTTGCCTATTCGTGGACCTTTCCGATGCCCTCCGACGTGTCTCAGCGCCCCTCCCTCTATCCCTACGTACCGGCGGGGACGGCCACCGTTGAACAGCACAATTGGGACGCGGACTATATTCCCGGTGACCCCGATACGATGACACTGCACACGCCGGTGCAGAGTATCATCGTGCCCGCAAGCGGTATGTCAGGGGATAACGAGGGGGCCAGTTCGGCCTTCACAGTGGTAGATGGAGAGCGGCAGACCACGTGGACTGTGACGATGGAGTTCTCCTCTGCGAGCCTCTGGAACGACCTCACGTTCTGGGTTCTGGGGGACGGAGTTGCCCTACCGATCTTTGCCTATCCCACGACAGCGCCTCCTCCGTAGCCTTTTGCGATGCTGCTCCCGAGACAGCCGTCTGTAGGTCGGATTGGCTGATCGTCCCTTGTCGGAATGGCAATCCGACCTACAAATTTGTGATGCAGCCTGCCGGGAAATGACCATTTGCAGGCGGGTTGCTAACTGCGGCCTAAGGATTCGGGGTGGGTGAAGGCAGCAGCAGTGGCGGCGGCAGTGGCGTGGGAGTGGGCAGGGATTCCTGAGCGCTCCAATTGATCTTGGTCGCGATGCAGGGATCATAGTCGCTGCCGAGAATGACGCGATAGTCCACGGGACTCGCTTCGGTCGGCTCGGAAATCACGTCGCTGTTCTCGCGTCGGTACAGGGTCGTCAGGCGGTAGAGAGCCGATCCTTTGGCGCTGGTGGTGAAATTGACGATCTGCGTGCGCACGTAAGCCTGGTCGGCCGGGCTGACGTCGGTGACGGCGAACCCCTCCCAGCGCAGCCTCTCGGCAGCCACGTGGCCCAATCCCTCGTAAGGCGTGCCATTCCACACCTCGACCTGGAAGGCCTGCTGTAGCGCTCGTCCGCTGGCGGGAGGAGCCAGGGCCTCTTCGACCAGGAGAGCCAGCGCGTCATAGTACGGCACCAACACATAGCCCCCATTGGGTGCAGTCCACGTTTGGAGAACGGTCCGTCCGACGAAGCGGCTCTTGACGTGGATCATGTTCAGGCGGGCGCCGACGTTCGCCAGGTAGAGAATCTCGTTCAACTTTAGGTCGGTCGCTGCGTTCTCCTGGATCGTTCCCCACAGCTCGGGAATTTTGGGGATCATGCCCAGGTTGATGACCTGGTGATACAGCCCTCGCAGCACCTGCTGCTGGCGACGATGGCGATCGAAATCACTGGTGCTCCAGCGGGAGCGAGCGTACCAGAGAGCGTGTTTACCGTCCAGGTGATAGACGCCCGGCACCCAATCCATGTCCGTCTGACCGCTGGGCGAGGTTGGGTCGGGGAACGTGTCTGACAGCGCGCATTCCACGGTGACGTCCACACCTCCCAGGGCATTGACGATGTTGATAAAGCCATCAAAGCCGACCCGCACATAGTAGTGGACGTGAATCCCAAAATTGTACTCGATGGTATCTTTCAGCAGTTGGCTGCCACCGCCGGGATAATGATTTTGCTCCCCTCGGGCAAAGGTGGTGTTGATTTTGTCGAATCCGTGGGTGGGAATCCAGGCGTAAAAATCACGGGGAATGGAGAGCAGCGAGACGAATGGCAGCTTGGGGTCCACGCTGACGACGACGATGGTGTCAGTTCGTCCGATACTGCTGGTAGCGACCTGGTCGGACCCGAGCAGCAGGATGTTGATCACGTCGCTGTCCTGCTCCACCAGGGGCATGGGTGTGGGAATGGGCAGGGGATTGGGGAGGAGGGACGAGAGGGTCGCAGAGACAGGTGGCATAGGCACCGGCGTGGATAGGCGAGGCATCGGACTGGCGGTGGGAGTAGGGGTGGGAGTGGGAGTAGAGGTGGG
>DSDT01000327.1 GCA_011048615.1 Chloroflexota bacterium
CGGCGGCGGCCTCTACTTGTACCAGGCCGATGTCACCCTTTCGAGTAATCAGATCTATGGGAACATGGCCAACGACAACGGCGGCGGCCTGTTCGTCGACCTGTGTGACCGGGTTGCTATGGACGCCAACCTCTTGCTGAACAACACCGCTGGCTTCAACGACTTTGGCGGCGGTCTGTACTTCCAGGGCGGCAGCAGCTCTGCCCTCACCATGACCAACAACATCGTGGCCGCCAACCAGGCCGGCGGCGGCGACGGGCTCTACATCTGGGGGCTGGGCGTCACCGCTGACCTGCGTCACAACACCATCGCCGACAACGATACCGGGGAAGGACTGCGGGTTGGTTCGAACACCGCCGTGGCGATGGTGAACACTATCCTGGCGGGGCATGCGACCGGCATCCGCACGGCGGCCGCCAGCGCCAGCGTCACCGCTGACTATACGTTGTGGGACGGCAGTGGGACGTACACCGATAACTTGCTGGGTGGCACCATCGACACGACGAACGACCTGCCGTTGGCCGATCCGCTGTTCATGGACCCAACTGGCCTGGACTATCACATCCAACTCGAGTCGCCGGCGGTGGATACGGGGACGGACGCCGGGCTGACCACCGACGTGGATGGCGATATGCGCCCCTCAGGCTACGGGTTCGAGGTGGGGGCGGACGAGCTGCGGGCGGAGTTGCAAGTGATCAAGACGGCGGATCCAGTCCTGGTGGATACCGGGATTGCGGCAGCCCCGCTCGCCTATACCATTCGCTTCACCAATACCGGTCAACTGTCTCTCAAAGCTCTCGTCACCGACACGCTGCCGGCTCACGTCACGCCGGCCGGGCCGCTGACCTGGGACCTAACGGGCGGCGAGATTCCGCCGGACGGGGTGTGGGAGCAGACGTTCACCGTCACGGTGGACATGGCCTACGTCGGGCCGCTGACCAACGTGGTCGAGGTGTGGACGGCAGAGGGCGCGCAGGGCACCTACACCCTGACGACCTGGGCCCAGGCCACCAGCCTGGAGGTATCCAAATCTGCTGAACCGGATCCGATCGTGGAGGCCGGCTCGCCGCTGACCTATACCATCCGGGTCAGCAATACCGGCAGTGTCTACCTGCACGCCGCCATCACCGACACGCTGCCCGACCATGTGACCCCGGCCCCATCGCCCCTCACGTGGACGGTCGTCATCACTCCGTATACCGGGTGGATGCAAGAGATCGTCGTGACCGTGGATGGGGATTACGATGGGCCGCTGGTCAACCGGGTCGAGGTGACGACCGAGGAGGGGGTGAGCGGCAGCGCCGTGGTGACGACGACGTTCAAGGCCCCGCCGACGCTGAGCGTGGTCAAGACGTCGCGCCCGGCGGCGGGAGTGATGCCCGGCGAGTTTGTGACCTATACCCTGGTCGTCTCCAACGCCGGACCGGGCGCCGCCAACAGCCTGCTCGTCAGTGACGTGGTGCCAGCGGGTACCTCCTATCAGAGCTGCGCCGGCGGCGACTTGTGCAGTCACGATGGGTCGAGCGACGTGGTGACGTGGGGGACAGCGCTGCTTCCGGCCTACCAGGAGGCCGTGCTCACCTTTACCGTGCAGGTGGATCCGAACGCCGAGTTCGGCACCCACATCGTCAACCAGACCTATGGCGTCACCTGCGCCGAGGGCATCACGGCGACCGGGACGCCGGTTTCCATCCTGGTGGGGGTGGTCGGAGGGCTGGAAATGAGCGCTGGATACGCTCAGAGCGGCGATCCTGGCACGGTGGTGGTCTACACCCACCGGGTGACCAACACCGCCAACGTCGCTCAGGCGGCGGAGCTCGCGTTCGATTCGTCTCAGGGCTGGGCGACGGTGACGCCGGCGACCACGGCGGTTCTCGATCCCGACGGCGGCTGGATAGAGATCACGGTGACGGTCACGCTGCCGGCCGGTGCTCTCGTTGGCACGGTGGACACCACGCTGATCACGGCCACCGGCGTGATGACCGGGCAGGACACGACCACCGACGTGACGACAGTGAGCGCCGTGGGAGGCGTCGAGTTGAGCGCCGGAGGGGAACGGGTGGTCAACCCGGGCACCACGGTGACCTATACTCACCGGGTGACCAATACCGCCAACGTGGCCCAGGCCGTGAACCTGACGCGTGATTCTTCGCAGGGCTGGGCGACGGTGACGCCGGCGACCACCGGGGTGCTGGCGGCCTTTGGCGGCTCCGCCGAGGTGGTGGTGACTGTCATCGTGCCGACCGGCGCCACCAGCGGCACGGTCGAGACCACCCTGGTCACTGCCGCCGGTGTGCAGACCGGGCAGGACACGGCGACCGACGTGACGAGGGTCGTGGTGGGCTGCATCCCGATAGCGGGCGCTGATTTCAGCTTTAACCCGCTCGAGCCATGGGTGGGCGATTCGGTCACTTTCAATGGCACCGTCTCGTCCGGCTCGGAGCCGATCACGTACACCTGGGACTTTGACGACGGCAGCCCGGTACAAGAGGGGAATCCCATCGCCCATACCTTCCCATCCATGCTGACGGCGCAGACCTACCAGGTGGTGTTGACGGTGGCCAATCCCTGCTCAAGTCCTCCAGGCGTGTCGAAGGACGTGACGGTCCGGCCCCGGATGATCTACCTGCCGCTCGTGCTGCGGAACTCGTAGCGGGCGCAGGCGTTCAGGTGCGACGCACCTGGAAATCCTGATTGCCCTCCCACGGGCTGCACGCCTGGGGGAGGGCAATGTTCAATCTAGAGGAGGCGGGTAGCGAGGAGCGACATGTGGCGCCGGATGGTAGGGGGGTGGGC
>DSDT01000059.1 GCA_011048615.1 Chloroflexota bacterium
CCCGACAGACGCGATCGTCCCAGGAGCCGTCGGACGAAACGGGACGGATTGGCCCACCGGCCGTTGGTGAAAATAGTCACCCAGGCATCGTAGGAAGTAGCGGCGTCGAGAATGCGAAAGAACCCGGGGTGCAAGGTCGGCTCGCCACCGGTCAGACGGATTCGCACGGCTTCCGGAGCCAGGGACGCCAGCCAGGTTTCCCAGATAGAGGCCGACAGCGGCGGTCGGGTGCGCTCGGCATAGACATTGCTGCACCCTGGGCAGTTGTTGTTGCAGGCCGAGGTCAGCTCGAGCGAATAGATCGCCGGCGCGGAGAGAACCAGCATCGGATTATTCACCGACAGGCGTCGGCGCTGTTATCAATCTTGCGCACCGCTGGAACGGACTTGACACTACTCTCAGCGGTTGTGTACCCATCGGTGACGACCCAAGTTGGGCGCGGGGACGGGGTAGGGGTAGTAGGAGTGAAAAAACTGAGCCGTAAACTCGCTGCCTTTTCAACTTGGAATTGTTTTCCAGACACGTTCCACCTCCTTAAGTGACGTAATTGTGACTCGCTGTGTCACAATTATATCACAAACCAATTGAGTTTTCAATAGAACACAAGTTCTTTAAGGTTGAGAATACAAAAAGGGATGGCCTACATCGAGCCATCCCTACTGCATACTTGATTGTCAGGGAGAAAGATCAAACCCCTACCAGGCTTTCCAGGATTTCCATAAATGGACCAATGTCTACACCTAAATTATGTTGCGCAGCCCACATGCGTATCAATTCCATCAACACCCGCTGACGTTCTACAGGTAGGCTATGTAGACGCTTGTACAAATACTCGACCAGGGCATACTTTTCCAGGGCATCGGGGGAAAAACGCATAAAATAGACATAGGCCAGAACATAGTGCTGGATACCGATCTCCGAGTCGCCCTGGTCAAAGGCAATCTGCCCACGGGTCATCTCCACCTTGGCCAAAGGAGCAAAATACTCGGTGGGCAAGCTCTCCGGGGGAGGCTGCCCCCCTGGAACAATCCGATAGTCAGATCCGATCAACGCTTCGACCTCAGCCAGGCACTGCTGTGCGGCATCCAGGTCTCCCACCAGAAAAAGCACTTCGGCCAAGTCCTGCATCGCGTCGCCGCGCTCCACCGCTGCCCACCCTTTCAAACCCAACGCCTCTCTCAGCAACCGTTCACTCTGGTGGTAGTGAACCTGGCTTTTCTCAACACCCTCAATCTGAGCCACCAATCGTCCCATCTCTCGGCTGGTTCGTCCCTGCTCGGCCAGCAGCATCGGCTGGTTAGATTCCAGCCCGGCTTCCTGGGCTATCTTCAATGCCCTGCCAGCGCACTGGCCTGCCTCCTCCAACAGTTGACGAACGTCATCCAGTTTTTTATCCCGCCCCTTTTCCAGTTCGTGTTTGGCCATTCTCCGCTTGGCATGACCGATCCGCACATATGACCACATCATCCCGTGAGCATCGTCTAGTTCACGGAAGAGAGCTAATGCCTCTTCGCCGTAATTGATTGCCTGAGCATAATTCCCGCGCATACGCGCGATGGCTGCACTAATGACGAGGGTCAACCCGGTGCTGTACTCGGTTCCCAGTCCCTCGTTGATTCGCATCGCCTCGTGTATCACAAGGCGCGCCAGATCGATTTGACCCCGCTCGGCGTATACAATAGCCAGGTTGTTCAACGCCATCGTCAGTTCGTCCGGGCAGTCCTCTAACTGACGAAATGCGACACATGCCTCCACATACTGCGCCGCTGCCTGCGCCAATCTCCCTCCTCGACGAACCTGGTAACCAATGGAGGTAGCTAACCGGGCCCGCGCCAGTATCTGAGCAGGTGTGCAGTCGGCCGGCAGCGGCAGCCGCTCCAGCATGGCCTGGGCCTCCTGTACCACCTCCGGTTCGTATCCATACAACATCGCCCGCGCTCGCGCCCATAGGGCGCGAATGTTGCCCAAAACTGCCACGTCTCGCTCTGGATGGATAAAAAAGTCGTCTGGACGTTCCAGGACACAGTGCACGAACGAGATCTCCCGCTCGTACTGCCCCCACCAGTGAAACCGCTCCACCCACATCTGGACGCTCTCACGGATGATCTGCTCGTGGGAAATCCCCGCCGCCTGGAACTGCTTCCGCCGTCCTGAGTCGTTGTAAAAGCGGAGGAACTCGTCCAGCAGCCGCATACCATAGCCGACCCAGCGGCGGCGGTTGGCCTGGTCGCTGAGCCGGCGGTACTCGTCGTACCCCTGGCGCGGGTCCTGGACCAGCAGATAGTACAACCGTTCGACTTGCAATTTCTGCAGCCGCTCCCGCAGCCGGAGCCGTTCCTCCGGCGCGTGCTGCTCGATCTCTTGCTCCAACTCTTCGATGCGTGGATTGTAACAGTTCATCACCAGCGCGTGGGCCACCGTGCGCTCGTTCAGGCGCAGGTTGGGCATCACGCCCCGCAGCAGCGCATACATCTCGTCGTGCAGAAAGACATGTTCGCCGTGCAGACGCTCCGCCCCCGCCGGCGGCGTGAACTGCTTGACGAAGGAGAGCGGCTTCAGGCGGGCCAGCAATCGACCGGCCTCTCCGCGGGGCATCCCCAGAGCCTGATGCAGGATTTCCACATCCACCCCCTTGGGCATCAGGGTAATACGGCTCAGTGGGCCGCCTAACTCGGCCTCTTCGTTGACAATGCCGCGCAGGATCTCCCGCTCCACCTGCTCCTGGGCCTCCGCCAACCATCCACCATCGTCGGGCGCGTCCA
>DSDT01000370.1 GCA_011048615.1 Chloroflexota bacterium
ACGGCATCGTAGCCATACGCGGTGACGAGGTTGTAGGTATCCTGCCAGTTCTGCGAGTAGCCGGGCAAATAGTTCTGCCAGGTGCGCTTCACCCGATCCAGTTCGTCGTACTCGGTGTAGGTGACGTGGCCCAGGGTGTCCGTCACCCACGCCTGGCGGCCGGCCACGTCGTAGCCGTACTCGGTCACCAGGTTGTACGTGTCCTGGTAGTTCTGGGGATGGCCTGGCAAATAGTTCTGGGCCGCGCGCGCCAGCCGTCCCCCCGCGTCGTACTCGGAGCGAGAGACGGCGCCGACGGTGTCGGTCGTCGCTGCCCGCCGGCCGGCCGCATCGTACTCGTACTCGGTGACCAGGTTGTACACGTCGAGATAGTTCTGCCCGCCGGCGGCAGTGTAGTTGCGGGTGACGCGGATGAGGTTATCCCCGTCGTCGTACTCATTGACCGTCACCAGCCCGTTGGCGGCAGTGGCGGTGATCAGCCGCCCGGCGTCGTCGTAGCCGTAGCGGGTGACCAACCCTGCCGCGTCGGTGATCACCGTGCGCTGCCCGAATCCGTTGTAGCCATAAGTGGTCGTGACGCCGTGATCCACCGTCCGCACCAACAATCCCCGCTCGTCGTAGGTATTGATCACCGTCCCACTCAATGCATCGGCGGTGGTTATCAGCAGGTTGCCCTCGTAGACGTAGCGCGTAGTGTGCGTCAGTGCGTTGGTGATGGACACCAGGTGGTTCAGACCGTCGTACTCCATCCGCGTGACGTTTCCCAGTGCATCGGTCACCTGCTCCGGCTGGGCCATGCCATCGAACACGTAGCGCGTGGCGTGGCCGTTGGCGTCAGTCGTCGAGGTCCAGTTGAGGTTGGCATCGTAGGCGCGATAGGAGGCGCCGGCGGAACTGCCCTGCCAGACCAGCGTGCCGCGCGGCGTGTACCAGTCCAGCGTCACGTGGCCCAATTCGTCGGTGATGACGACGGTGTCGTACAGACCTTCATACTGAATGCGCACCGCCTGACTCTCCGGCGGCGTTTGTCCCAGCGGGAAGTCACGCCATTGGCGCACAGCTCGCCCTTGCCCGTCGTACTCTGTCCGCTCGACGACGCGCCCCTCAGGGTCGCGCGCCTCTTGCAGCAAGGGCGTGGTGCCCGAGTAGACGTAGGTCCACACGTGATCGAGCGTGTCGGTCACCGTCGTCAGATTCCCCGCGGTGTATCCGAAGTGTACGCTGCGGCCGGTGTGATCCGTCAGCGAGGTGACGCGCTCGTCGGTGTACCCCAATGTCAAGGATCGGTCACTCCCTGGAGCGGCGTCAGCAACCTGTATCAAGCGTTCGTCGCCATCGTAGGTCAGGGTGATGCGATGATCCTGGGGGTCGCGCACCTCGGTCAGCCGGCCGGCGCTGTCGAAGACGTAGATGCTCTGGTCCACACCCTTCAGGTGATAGACGTAGGGCGCGCTCTGGGTGCGGGTGAGGGTGGCCCACACGCCGGGGGCAGGCGCGTATGGCCCACTCCCATTGCCGGTGAAGCGGAACAGGGAGCCGTGACAGCCCTTGGAAACGACGGTGTCGGCGTCGGAAAAGGTCAAGTTCATATCGTAATTGTGCGTCCAGCCGGGGCTGAGCGGGCTGGGGTAGAGGTCGGTGGCCTGAGCGTTGTAGCTGCGCTCAAAGTAGAGCGGGCCGGCCAGGGTGGGGATGGAGATGTCCTGGTCGCTGTGGTAATAGTTGCCGGTGCGCGTGTTGATAGCGCCGTTGAGCCAGTTCTGATAATGGGTGTTGCAGCCCACGGGACAGTCGCATGGGGCCAGGGTTTGCGCGTCGGGTATGGGCGCGCCAAAACCGCTGCCGCTGGCAATGGTGCCGGAGAGCCGGACAGAGTCGATCAGGCCTTCGACCATATCTAGCCCGCTACCTACGCCATGCCAGAATCCAAATCCCAGCCTGATGAAACGTGCAGCGCCCACTTCATAGTTATCGGTGGGAACCGGTTGATCCCAAGTCCAGGTATACACATTGGTAGGCCCCCAGTCCCCTGTCCATGCGGTCACACCATACCACACATGGCCGTCGGTGGAATAGGCTGTCTGACGACCGTCAAATACTCCTACACCGGGCGCATTCGGATTGCGGTGACGTACCTGGATCGTCCAACCTGCCTCGAAGGACATCCCGAAATCGAGAGTGATGTCAGCATGGTTCCCAAATCGTACCCCGTCTACTTCTCGCCCTGCGTACAGGCCCACTCCATCTGGCGGCCCAAGAATGGCGCTTTCGTCGGTCAAATAATCGACCTCGTTCGGCAGTTCTCTCGTAACGAGAACCTCGACCGCTATGGGGTAATAATATGTCCCATCGAAGGGCGGGCGCGCAAGCAAGGTGCCCGCAGGGGCGGGAGCGGGGGCCGGTGTCGCCCCCCACCACGGCGGCAGGACGGCCAGAGCGATGGGGGAAACGGTATCCTCTCCTACCTCTCGCAGGTGAGAGGCAGCAGAAGGGGGAAATGCGGCGGCTTTACCTGCCGTTTCGCCGATGGATGGCAAATACCCGCCTCCCCTCACCCCAACCGCTCCACCGCCGCCGCCTTGTCCGCCTCGCCCGGCTGGGTGTAGAGCGCCGTCGTCGTGATGCTCTCGTGGCCCAGCAGCGCCGCCACCGTCACCAGGTCCGCCTCCGCCTCCTGCAACAGCCGCGTGGCGAACGTGTGCCGCAACACGTGGGGCGTCACCGCCACCCCGGCCGCCTCCCCCAACGCCTGCAGCCG
>DSDT01000149.1 GCA_011048615.1 Chloroflexota bacterium
CCCACCTACGCCCACCCCGTCCACTATCGTCATGCCGACACCACTCCCGACCGAAGTCGTTGGCGAAGCGAGCGCCGCCGACACCCCGCTCATCAATCTGTACGAGCGCGCCAATCCAGCCGTCGTGTACATCCAAGTTCTGGCGAACGATGGCGCGACACAAATCGCCCTCGGCAGCGGATCCGGATTTGTCATCGCCGAGGATGGGATCATTGTCACCAATGCCCACGTCGTCGAGCAGGCGGACGTCGTCCAGGTCACGTTCTCCAACGGCAGCGTGACCAACGCTCAAATCATGGGCCAAGACCCCTACTCCGATCTGGCCATCATCAAGGCTGATACCCTGCCGGAAGGAATCCTACCGTTGGAACTGGGAGACACCAACTCGCTGCGCGTAGGTCAACGGGTCGTCGCCATCGGGAATCCCTTCGGGTTGGAGGGGACGATGACCGTGGGCATCATCAGCGCCCTGGGGCGCACGCTGCCGGCCCAGATATTGGAAAGCACGGGACGGTTCTCCAATCCTGAAATCATCCAGACCGACGCGGCCATCAATCCCGGCAACTCAGGGGGCCCACTGCTGGACATCCAGGGACGCGTGGTGGGGATCAACACAGCGATCCGCTCGACCACAGGGGTCAACTCTGGCATCGGGTTTGCCGTGCCGGTCAACACCCTCAAACGTATCCTGCCCTCTCTGCTCGAAGAGGGCACGTATCATTATCCCTATCTGGGCATTACTGCAGATAATCGTTTCACCGTCGCGGAACTGGCAGGCTCCCTGGAGCTACCAGTGAGTTACGGCGTACTCATCTCTACCGTCCAACCCGGCACCGCAGCCCACCGAGCCGGTCTGCGAGGCGGTAACTATGAGGCCCAAGTTCAAGGAATGACCGTTATGGCCGGCGGAGATATTATCATCGCCATTGACGGACAAAAGATCGCGTCCTTTGAAGACCTGATCGCCTATCTCGTACTCGAGACCGAAGTGGGGCAAGAGGTGACCTTGACCATCATCCGCGATGGGAGAGAGATGGAAATTCCGGTGACGCTGGGGGAGAGATAATCAAAGAAAGGGGAAAAATATGTTCAACCAGGACGAGTTGCACGAACTGGCAGCACTTGAGACCAAGACACCGACGTTGAGTGTCTACCTGAACGTGGACCCGACCGAGCGCACGACCGACGAGTACAAACTGGCCCTGCGACACATGTTGGAACACGCGGAAGGACTCGCGACTCCTAAAGACATCGAAGCCGTGAAACGCTTCTTTGACCACCAATACGATTGGTCGGGTCGAGGGGTGGTGGTCTTTTCGAACACGCAAGAGGCCCTATGGCGCGTCTATTCCCTGGCTGTTCCCGTCGCTTCCGGCGTGACGGTAGCCCGCAAACCGTATATCTGGCCCATGACGGCGCTGGTGAACGCCTACGGAAAGTACGCTGTTGCACAGGTAGACCGACAGGAGGTGCGGCTGTCGCTGTTTGCATTGGGCGAGCTGCAAGCTACGGATGGATACGTGGGCGAGGAAGTGCGCAAACTCAAAAAGGGGCGGGGATCGTCAGGAGGTGCAGGACGGCGAGGAGGAGCACCTGTGTCGAGCCGGCGTGAGGAAGAGATCGCACAACGCAACATCCGAGAAGCGGTCAAGGTCACAGAACAGTTCTATCGCAAGTACAAACCACAGCGCTTGATCGTCGCCGGGGCCGATCCAACGATAGCCCAATTCCGCGATGCGCTGCCCAAACAGCTGCAGGAGAAGGTGATTGGCACGTTCAACGCCGATATGAACGCGCCAGAACCAGAGATCAAGGACCGCTCGCTAGAAATCCTGCAAGAGGCAGAGCAGGAGCGGGAAAAGGAGTTGGTGGAGGCCGTGTTCACCGCTGCGGCCAAGGGGCGGGGAGGCGTGATTCGCCTGGCCGATACCCTCGGCGTTGCCCACGAGGGCCGCATCCAGACCCTGATCATTGCCCGCGATTACCACGAACCGGGCTACCAGTGCCGCAACTGCGCCTACATCACCGACCAGGATTTAGAGACCTGTCCCTTCTGCGGGGGCGAATTCATGGAAATTGCCGACGCCGCCGAGGCTCTGGTGACCAAAGTGATAGACGACGGGGGACAGGTGGAAGTGATAGACGATCACCCCAAGGTCGAAGAGTTCGGCGTGGGGGCATTGCTGCGATACTAGAACACCGGGGGACGCAGGGAGCGAGACGGGTCGGAGGTCACGTCTGTGACCTCCGATCATTTTATTTTGTGCCGCAACTCGACCTGTCATGGTCATTCTTATACAAATCCAACTCTACGTTATGGAAAATCTAATGGATGAGCGGTAAAATGCACTTGGATTCCCAAGACAAGGAGTAGGAAATGGATTTGGAGAAATTCACACAAAAAGCACAACAAGCCATCGTCGGCGCCCAGGCGATAGCAGGAGAGTACAGCCACGGCCAGATCGAGCCGCAGCACCTGCTGCTGGCCTTGCTGCGCCAGTCGGAGGGCATCGTCCCCCAGATCATCCAAAAGCTGGAGGCCAAGCCCGACGAGATGAGCCTGGCGCTGGCAGGGGAACTAGAGCGCAAGCCCAAAGTGTACGGCGCGACGACGCAGGTAGGGCTTTCTCGCGAGTTAAACCGCGCCATCAACGAAGCGGAAGCGGTCGCACGCCGCATGCACGACGAGTACGTCAGCACCGAGCACTTGCTGCTCGCTCTGACCGGCACCCACGGCGG
>DSDT01000386.1 GCA_011048615.1 Chloroflexota bacterium
GACGACCCCCGTGACCAGGCGGCCCGGGAGATGCTGCAAGCCCTATTCCCGGAACGACGGGTGGTTGGCGTGGCGGCCCGCGAGATCCTGCTGGGCGGCGGCAATATTCACTGCATCACCCAACAGCAGCCGGCTTGAAGGGCATTCCAGGCTGTGCGGCGAAAGGAGTGAAATATGCGACATTACTGATTGCGGATTTCTGATCCTCTCGGAATGGACAAATTTTGCATCTTGAAAGAATCAGGAGAGAAGAAATGGATCTGGCTGGTTATCAATACACGTGGTTGATCATCCTCGGCATCGCCATCTTTTTCGCGGTGCGGCTGGGGGTGGGCTATTGGGCCTCGCGCCGGGTCAGTTCGGCCGCTGACTATATCGTGGCCGGTCGCAGCCTGCCTGTCTACATCGCCGGCGCCTCCATCATGGCGACCTGGTTCGCGGCCGAGACGTTGATGGGCGCCAGCTCGATAGCCTACCAATACGGGCTGCAAGGCGTCGTCTTCGACCCGTTCGGCGCGGCGTTCTGTCTGTTCCTGTCTGGCTTTCTCTTCATCCGCCTGATGCGCCGGGCGCGCTACCTGACGTTGGTTGACTTTTTCGAGCGGCGGTACGGCAAGACGATGACCATGCTGTGCTCGATTGCTCAACTGCTGACCTACTTTGCGTGGACCGGCGCGCAGATCGTCGCCGGCGGCAACATCATCCACGCGCTGCTCGGCTGGCCGGTCGAAGTCGGTATGATCGCCGTGGCGGTCTTTGTGACGACCTACACCACTATGGGTGGCATGTTGGCCGACACACTGCTCGACTTTATGCAGATGTTCTTCACTGCCGGCGGCATCACGCTGATCTTTCTCGGCGTGCTCAAGGCTGTCGGCGGCTGGTCCGGCATGACGACCGACGCCGGTTCCCTGTACGTCTCCAACCCCTTCACGCTGATGCCCATCGCCGGCGACGAGGGCTACCTGGGATACACCGGTTGGGTCGGCTGGTTCTACTGGCTGGCGGCGTGGATGGCGGTCGGGCTGGGCAGCGTGCCGGCCCAGGACCTGATGCAGCGCTCCATGTCGGCCCGCAACGAGGCCACCTCGGTCCACGGCACCTACCTGGCCGGCATCCTGTACCTGGTGTTCGGCGTCATGTCCCCGCTGATCGGGATCATGATGTTCAAACTCTATCCCAACATCGCGCCGGAGCAGACCGAGTTCCTGCTGGTATCGGCGGCCATTCAACACCTGCACCCCGTCCTGACGGCCATCTTTATCGCGGCCCTCGCTGCGGCCCTGATGAGCACCTCCGACAGCTCCATCCTGGCCGGCGCGTCCGTCGTGACGGAAAACATGCTCCCCTTCTTCCGCCCGCACACCAGCGAAGAGAGCAGGCTACGTTGGACGCGCATCATGGTGGTCGTCATCGGCGCCATCAGCATCGCCCTGGCCCTGATGGCCGGCACGATCTACAAACTGGCCATGGTCGCCTGGTCGTTGCTGCTGGTGGGGCTGTTCGCCCCGTTCGCCTTAGGCATGTACTGGAAGAAGGCGAATCGCAGCGGCGCTATCGCCTCTTTCCTGGGCGGCTTCCTCGCCTGGGTGATCCTGGTGTTCGTCTTCTTCAACGGCATCGGCGGCGTCGAGTCCACCTATGCGATCTGCGAGCAGGATTTCGAGTGCGGATTCTGGGACGCCGTCTACATCGGCTCCACGCCCGCGTTCATCATCTCGGTGGTGCTCATGATCGCCGTCTCGTTGGCGACGCAGAAGAGCGACCCGCCGCTTCCCATCACGGACGTGGACGGCAACCCGATGCCGTTCAAGGACCGGCTTGGCATCCTCCCCCTGCGAGACGCCCTCTGGGCAAAAGACGACGAGCCAGCCGAGGCCAGTACCTGACCTGCTCTCCGCCCCCTGTCGCTCGCCCCAAAAGTGACCTTATCAGACTTTCAGAGTCATCCGGCTCTGGAAGTCTGCATTTGAGGGGGTGAAAGGCGGGCGAGATGTCAACAGAAGCGATTCCGCAGTTGGGCAAAGAACCGGTCCAGCAGTGCTTGCGATTCGGTGGCCAGCACGCCGCGCGTGACGATGACGCGGTGGTTGAAGCGGGGATCGCGCAGCAGTTCGACCACCGATCCCGCCGCGCCGGCCTTGGGGTCGTCGGCGCCGTACACCAGCCGGGGCAGCCGGGCCGACAGCATGGCGCCGGCACACATCGGGCAGGGTTCCAGCGTGCAATAGAGTGTCGCTCCCACCAATCGCCAGCCGCCCAGCGCGTGGGCTGCCTCTCGAAGTGCAATAATTTCGGCGTGGGCAGTGGGGTCGGCGTGCACTTCCTTACGGTTGTGTCCGCGGCCAATGATCGCGCCAGCTCGCACGATCACCGCTCCGACGGGTACATCCCCGTGGATCAGCGCTTGCTCTGCTTCAATCAGCGCCTCGCGCATCCAGATCACATCGTCGGGCTTCACCATGGCATTGTAACACGAGGGTCATAAAGCTGCAATGTCACTACGCGCGGGTGGGACCCTATTTGACCGTGTCTCGAGCAAATGCGGTGAAAACAACTGGACAATTATTCCCAGAACGGTATAATCGGTGGGAATGGTATTGGACGTTGATTAGAGGAGAGATATGGAGATCCTTTGGGAAGCCCTGTTTATTTTCGTGTTGCGAGTAATGGGTATCGCCAGAAAATACACCTGTAGGGCGGGTTTCTTACCCGCCGGGC
>DSDT01000019.1 GCA_011048615.1 Chloroflexota bacterium
CCATGCTGGCGTACGCCGTGGCCGCCGGGGCCATCTTTTGGCATCGGTCGGACGATTGGATGGCGGTCCTAATCTCGACTGCCCTCTTGATGACCGGAGCGGCGGCCTCTCCCACCCTGGAAATACTCGGCCGTCAACCGGCGTGGTTTTGGCCCGTCGCCGTGGTCCAGGGGCTGGGACTAGTGCTGGTGCTCTTTGTGTTTTATCTCTTTCCCGATGGCCGATTCGTGCCCCGTTGGTCTCGCTCGCTGGCCCTCTTGTGGATTGGGTGGTTGGTGGCGTGGGCAGTTATGCCCTCCTTGACGGTTGAAAAGGGCGATTTGCCCCTCGCGCTGCGCTATCTCTCTTTCTTGGTCTCGTCTCTCACCCACACCCTGGACGCCGTCCGGTACTATTTGCGTATCTCCAGCTTGTTGTTGGTGATGTTGGGCTGGTTTGGCAGCGGTGTATTCGCTCAGATTTACCGCTTCGAATACGTCTCCACCCCGATTCAGCGTCAACAGACCAAGTGGGTGGTGTTCGGCCTGATCCTGGGAGTGGTGGGCTATTTTGCGTACCGCGGGCCGCTGCTCCTGTTCCCTGGGCTGGCTCACCGAGGTACACCCCGGACGCTGTTCATTCTGATCGGGGAGCCGATCTCGATCTTGTTGATGCTCCTGCCGCCCCTCTCCATGGGCCTTTCTATGCTGCGCCGCCGGCTGTGGGTGATTGACCCCATCATCCAGAGCACGTTGGTTTATGGCACGCTGACCGGGGGATTGGCGCTCATCTATCTGGGTGGGGTGTTTCTGTTTCAACTGCTCTTCCGCACTGACGTACAGGAGGACGCCGCCGATTTCGGCCTCCTCCTGTACGTCAGTGCGGTGGAGCAGGTGGAAGCGATCCAGGCGGCTCCCGGGGGTGGGGTCGTCTATCAGATGTCCGAAGAGCCGGCCGAGCGGACCGATTTTGCATGGGGGGCTGGGCAATGGCTGCTGACCCGGGTGCGAGACTTGATCACGCTGCTCGTGATTGGGGCGCTGGTTGTGTGGCGAATGCCGGCGGTGTTGAGACGGACGGCAGATACGGCGCGGGCCAGGCCGCTGGCCTCGGCCGGTCGGGGCGTGGTGCTCCTGGTCGGTGGCTGGCTGGGGGCATTGGCGCTCGCCGTGTTGATCGTGGTGGTGGGCATCATGCTGGGTGTGATCACTCTGGGGCAGCTTTCGCTGGCGACCCTGGGGGTGGGTTTTTCAGGGCTGACGCTGGCGCTGTTCCTGTTCTGGCTGCTCGGTGCGTATGGGAGCAAGTTGGTCGTCTCCTATCTCGTTGGCGACTGGCTGTTTCGGCGCATACTGCCCCGGTATGCCGATAGACACGTCTGGGTGTTGGGGGTGGGCATCCTGTTCTACATGGGAGCCCGTTCGATCCCGGTGTTGGGTTGGTTGGTCGGCTTGGCGGCGACCCTCGTGGGGCTGGGGGCAGGGTGGTTGTTGTACCGGGAGACCCGCCAGGGTGCCGTCGAGCTGGCGCAGCCCGGATAACCCCGGTACTGGACCGCGACGGAGCAGCATCGCCCTACATCATCTCGATTCTTTGCCAAGTATGGAAAACCCAGGTTGGGGGTGTGACCTGGGTTTTTGTTTTCTAGCCGCGGGGTTGGGACTTTCATTATGGCGACTTTTTGGTATACTACAGATGAAGGAACGTAGTGAGTGACTGGTCGTGAAAGGAAGTGGGCGGATGACCGAGTCCAAGCGAAAAGAAGATGTGATCCCGTTCCCATCCCCCAGGAGCGGGTTGGAGAGCCAGGTGGTGGACACCGATTACGGTGTTTCTGGGGGCAGGTACACAGAAAAAGCGCTGTTGCAGGCGCTGGAAGCACTGCGACGACGTAATTACGAGCTGGCGCTGCTCCAGCGGGCCAGCCAGGCGTTCAACTCGACGCTAGAACTGGATCAGGTGCTGGCGGCGGTCCTGGAAGAGGTGCGGCTGTTGTTGAACGCGGTGGCCTGTTCGGTCTGGCTGGTGGATTCGGAGACGGGGCAGTTGATTTGCTGGCAGGCGACCGGCGTCGAGAACGAGGTAGTGCGCGGCTGGCAGTTGGCGCCGGGAGAGGGGATCGTCGGATGGGTGGCTCAGAGCGGCCGGGTGTTGATCGTACCGGACGCGCGGGAGGACGATCGTCATTTCAAGGAGATTGACGAGCAGACCGGGCTAGAGATGTGCGCCATTCTCAGCGTGCCGCTAGAGACCAAGGGACAGGTGATTGGGGTGCTCCAGGTGCTGGACACAGAGGTCAATCGGTTCAGCCCAATTGACCTGACGCTGTTGGAGCCGTTGGCGGCCGCCGCTGCTACCGCGATTGATAATGCCCGCCTGGTCGAAGCGCTCCGTCAGCGCACCCATGATCTGGAACGACGGAACGACGAGTTGGACGCCTTTGCCCAAACCGTGGCTCATGATCTCAAAATCCCATTGGGGTACATTGTGGGGTTTGCCGAGGCCCTGCGGGAGTGCGGCGACGGGATGGAGTTTGAGGATATCTGTCACCACTTGCAGACGATTGCGTGGAGCGGTCGCAAGATGGAGGAGATTGTTGACGAGTTGCTGCTGTTGGCCGGGGTGCGCTCGGCCGAGGTAGAGCTTCAGCCGCTGGATATGGCCGGGATCGTCGCTCAGGCGCAGGAACGTTTGAGCGGTCTGATTGCCAAGCATCAGGCCAAGATCGTTCATCC
>DSDT01000037.1 GCA_011048615.1 Chloroflexota bacterium
AGCAATTCCCGTTATGGAGTTCGTAGTAGCGACTTTAGTCGCTGTTTGCGCAATAGAAGCGACTAAAGTCGCCACTACGAACGTCAAATGTGTGACGGCGATGCTAAAACGGGAATTGCTGGTAGGGCAGCAGGGCGACGACGCGCGTCCCGTCGTCGCTGAGGCTGAAGTAACGCGGCCAACCCTCGTCCCACACCAGGGCCTCTTCGCTCCAATCGGCCGGAGAGGCGGCTACGACGGCCCAGGTGACGGCAAACAGGAGCAGACAGCAGAGACAAGTGAGAATCAAGCGGATGAATTTCACATCTACCTCCAGGTGGGGAGAGGCAGGCGCATCGGCCCGCCCCTCCCAAGAAAGACTACTGCCGCAGCACCAGCGGTAAGTAGATGTTATGGACCGGAGCGATGGTGAAGATCGCATCGTCGCTGCCGGAGCCGGCATTGGCGGAGCTGAACTCGGCGGTGTTGGTGATCGTCTTGCCCGCCAAGTCCAGGGCGGTGGTGATGGTCGCAGTGAAGCGGATCGTCTCCTCCGTCTCGGCCGCGATGTCTCCACTCCAGGTGATGACGGTCGTAGGCGTGAGCGGCTGTGCGCCGTTTCGCTCTATCCAACCACCGAAATCGACCGCGGCGGGCACGGTATCCGTCATCAGCACGCCGGTCGCTGGGCTGCTGCCGGTGTTGTTAAGCGCAATGGTATAGGTCACGACGCCCCGCAACGGGAGGTTGGCTGTACCTCCGACACCGCCTCCTGTGCCTTCCACCGATTTGGAGATCATCACTTCCGGAGCTGCCATCTCCAGCGCCAGGTCCAGATCAGTGACCTCCGGCGGCACGCCGACCACCGGGCTGACCAACGAACTGTAGCCCTCGGCCTCCACCTGCACGTACCAGCACCCTTCGGAGACATCCCAGCCATAGTAACCGTCGTCATTGGTATATTGATAGGATATCGCTGGTGCGATAGGGGGGTTCTCAGGATTGGCGATCATCCCCTCATCGACCGGGGCCGGCTGGCTCCAGGGTTCGCCTGCCTCCTTGGAGTCGTTGGATTCACAGGTGTTGGGACGGGTATCGGTGGGGCCGGTGCGCGGCTTCCAGCCCGGCACGTAGTAGAGCGTCACCTTGGCCCCAACCACCGGCTCACCGCTCTCGGCGTCCGTGATAAAGCCGCTGGGATCATAGAGCGTGATATAGCCGATGGTCTCCTCGTTCACTGTCCCATCACACGTGTAAGAGACCTCCAGGGTGGATGTCTCGACATCATCGGCAGGAATGGTGGCTTGATACAGATCCGGGCCTATGGCAGTCATTGTATAGACCGCACTAGGCCAGCCCCAGACCATCAGCGACAATTGAACATCCGTCGGCGTAGCGCCGGCGGGACAGGTGATGGGGAGGGTAACCGTGATGGGGCTGACATCGCCACGGAACTGTTGGATGTTTGCGGTGCCGTCAGGGTTATACGTCACCGTGCCACTGCCCGGATCGACCTCGCTGGCCGGCGGTAGCGGAGCGCTCAAGATGGCATCAATACCGGTGCGCACCGCGCCCAGCGTGACGGTCACGGGGGCCGAATAATCCTTGAGGAACACACGGTCATAGTACTGCGAGGTGTACTGGCCCGCAGAATCCACAAAGTGTACCCGATAGTCGATGTCCTGCCCCAGGCCGCCGAACTGGTAGCTGCCGTCCGCGATGGTGAGGGTGCGCGAGACCACGGGACATTCTTGTCCGAACTCGCCGTGGAACTCGTCGCCGCCCAACGCGCGATAGAGCGTGACCTGGATGCTGGCAATCGGGGTTGTGTCGGTCAGGGTGACGCTGCCGCTGATGCCCCCTGGTGGCTGACCGCAGATAAGGCCGGTGCCTTCGTACTCGAGCCCCGCAAGCCAATCAGGGACTGGCCCTGTAGCCGGCACACACCAGTCGGTGTTGTAGAACATAAAAGGGCTGCCAAAGTACCAATCGTCCTGCCCCAACGCAGTGAGGCCGACGAGAAAGTCGGGCATAGGGCCAGACAGCGGGTTATCGTGCAGGTAGAGTTCTGAAAGAGCGGTCAAACCACCGAACGTGTCGGGCAATTCAGGCAACTGGTTGCCGTCCAGGTACAGATACTTCAGCGCGACGAGATCCCCGATGCCGGCTGGTAAGCTGGTCAGCATATTGCGGGACAAGTCTAGCCAGCGCAGGTTGCCAAGGGCGCCAATGGTGTCCGGCAGAGCGGTCAACAGGTTGTTGGTCAAGCCCAGATACCATAACTCGCCAAGGTCGCCGATGTCGGCTGGCAGGCTGGTCAGTTGATTGTTAGCGAGGTAGAGATACTCTAGCGCCACCAGGCCACCCATTTGAGACGGTAAACCGGTCAACTGATTGTGCTCCACCCCGAGGCTCGTCAGTGCTGTGAGGTTCACGATCTCGTCCGGCACCACCCCACTCAGACGGTTGGAGTGTAGCCTTAGCTGGGTCACGTTGCCGCCGCCATCACACGTGACGCCATACCAACTGCACGGCGTCGTCGTCTCCAGCCATCCGTCGTTGTCAGTCCAGTTTTCGCCATCGGTGGCGTTGTACAGCGCCACCAGCGCCTCGCACTGAGCCACCGGCATCCCGTCGGTCACTGTGTTGCAATCAAAGTCCGTCTGGGCGTGTACGGGGGACACAGGTGGGCCCAGCCCTGTCATTACTAGAGC
>DSDT01000119.1 GCA_011048615.1 Chloroflexota bacterium
AGAATGCCACTCCCTTTGAACTCGGCCCTGGTCTGCATCCGCGCTCCTAACAGCGTCGTTGTCGGCGTGGGCTTCCTGGTGACCGACCGTCACATCCTCACCTGCGCCCACGTTGTTGTCATTGCCCTGGGCCTGCCCGACGATCCTCCCGATCCGCCTCAAGCCGATCTGTTCCTTGACTTTCCCTTGTTGGCTCCTGAGCAAGAGTTTACCGCGCGCATCGTCCACTGGCAACCCGCCCTAGACGTCGCCGTGCTGGAACTGACCACCATCCCTCCCGCTGAGAGCAAGCCCGTCCGCCTGGTCACCGCCGACGATCTGTGGGGCCACGCGTTCCGTGCCTTCGGTTTCCCATCCAGATACGATGACGGTGTATGGACCTTCGGCGTGTTGCGGGGGCGGACCGCCGCCGGTTGGGTCCAGATTGAGGACGTGAAGGAGCCCGGCTACTGGGTCCAACAGGGCTTCAGCGGCACGCCGATCTGGGACGAGCAGATCGAAGGCGTGGTAGGGATGGCGATTGCCACCGACGCTGACCGCGTCACTAAGGCCGCCTTTATAGTCCCAGCTCAGGCATTGATTGAGGCCTGGCCCGATTTAGCAGCGCACAGCCTGGAAGCTGGCAGCCGGGAGCATCTGCGGGCGCAGTTGGACCGGCTCCAGGCAGCGCAGCGGGAGGCCGCCGATCCAGGCCGTTTCCAATCTCGGATCGACGCGCTGAGGGAGAGAATCGTCGCCTGGGATGGGCGCGTCGAGCGCCAGCGCGAGCGCATCGCCGAGGGATTGGAGATGCAGCGCCAGCGGATTGTGGAGGCGCAAGCGCGGCGGCGCGAGGAGGCGCGCTTGCGTGTGGTTGGTCAGCCGCCGTTGGACGTGGCCGACTATTTCAAAGATCGTCAGCGGGATCTGCAAAAGCTAGGGCAACTGCTGTCCGAACCGACCACTCGGTTGGTGAGCGTCCTCGGCCACGGCGGGATGGGCAAGACCGCCCTGGCCTGCAAGGTGCTGCAGGATTTGGAACGTCATCGCTGGGCGTACACCAATGGCAAAATCCCAATTGACGGCATCGTCTACCTCAGCACGCGCACGGCGGGCATCAGCCTGGAGCGGCTGTTCCTCGACTGCGCCAAGCTGCTGGATGGAGAGGATGAGCGGCAGCTTACCGCCGTATGGACCAATCCGCAGCTTGAGACTGATGAAAAGATCGCCCGCCTGCTGGAGGCGCTGCGCGATGGGCGTTGCGTGATCCTGCTGGACAACCTGGAGGACCTGCTCGATGACAGGGGGCAGTTCACCGACGATGACGTGCGATTGTTCTTCAATCAGAGCTTGATGGTTTCTCGAGGCGCGCAACTGATGGTCACCTCGCGGGTAGCGCTGGCCTTTCGCCGAGAAGTGATGCGCTTCGATCACCAGGTCAATCTGCTGGATGGTTTGCCTGTTGAAGATGGTGTGGCTCTGCTGCGCGAACTGGACCCCAATGGCGACTATGGCTTGCAGGACGCGCCGGAGGAGCATCTCGCCCATGCCGTGGAGTTGACCCACGGTGTACCCCGCGCCCTGGAAGTGCTGGTCGGCATCCTGGCCAACGACCCCTTTGCCACGTTGGATGAGGTATTGGAGACGTTCTATGAGCAAGAGGACGTGGTCCAGGCCCTGATTGAGGAGAACTACAAGCGGCTGGATTGGGACGCGCGGCGGGTGATCGAGGCGCTGGCTGTGTTTAGGAAACCGGTGTCGCCGCTGGCTGTCGATTACCTTCTAGAACCATTCGAGCCAGGTCTGGATGTGCCGGGTATTTTGCGCCGCTTGACGCGTACCAACATCGTCAACGTAGACCGTGCAACCAAGACGGTGACACTCCATCCCATTGACCAGGACTATGCCTACAGTCAACTGCCGGGCGAGGACGAGACAGAGTCTGATTACACTCGCCAAGCGCTAGAGCGCCGTGCGGCTGACTACTACGTGCAACTACGCACGCCGGAGGAGATGTGGAGGGCTATCGAAGACCTCGAGCCGCAGTTGAACGAGTTTGAACATCGCATCCGCGCCGAGGACTATAATGATGCCTATCGAACTCTGAATCTAATTGGTTCCCAATTGTCTCTTTGGGGACATTATAGTCGCTTGATCGAAATGCGTGAGAGGGTTCATTTTCAGTTGACCCACCCTGAATCTCGAGCGGCTAATGTGAACAGTTTAGGTGCTCTCCATTTACGCTTTTGGAGAATAAATCAGACCATCAAGTTTTGCAAGGAAGGTCTGTCCATCGCTCATCGAAAAGGTGATGACTGGTACAAAGGTGTTATGCTCGGCAGGCTAGGTAATTGCTACCGCCGCTTGGGAAAGTTCAAATGTGCCATAGCGCTCCAAGAAGGAGCGTTGGTTTCTGTGCGTGAGGTGGGCGAACGCAGATATGAGAATGCGTGGATAGGCTTTTTAGGCCAGGCGCACTATGCATTAGGGAGAATTGAGCAAGCTGTCAAGCTTTATGAAAAGGCTCTTGCCATTGCTAGTGAGATTGGGCATCGACGATATGAAGTTGTCTGGATCAATAATCTGGGTGATGCTTCCTATGCTTTAGGGCAGCTTGAACAGTCCATCACTCTCTACAAAGAAGCGTTAGCCATAGCCCACGAGATAGGGTATCGTTTGGGCGAAAGCTATCAACTGCTAGGCTTAAGTC
>DSDT01000280.1 GCA_011048615.1 Chloroflexota bacterium
CCTCGATCACTCCCTCCACCGTCCCCCCCGCGCACGCCCCCTCGATCTCCAACGGCAGCAGTTGCAGTTTGTCCGCCTCGAACGTCAGGTGCACCGTCACCGAGTAGACGTCGCTGATCTCCGTCTCCTCCACCTCCCACCTCATCTCGAACGGCAGTCCCTCCAGTTCCACCTCCTCGAAACAGGCCTCTCCCGCTCCCACCTCCGGATCCACGCTCACTCCCGCGTATCCCTCCGCCTCCACGCGGTACTCGTACCGCCCGACCGCCAACTCCTCGAAGGTGACCACGCCCCCCGCTCCCGTCTCTCCCACCACGCTCTCGTAATAGGTCTGCGTGATCGGCCCGCTCACCAACAGTGTCCGCTCCTTGTTCACCACCGTCACCCGCGCCCCCTCCACCGGCTCTCCTCCTCGGTCGGTGACCCGCACTTGCAGTCTCCCCGTCTCCTGGCTGCTGACGTGGACGGTGAGCGCGAAACGGGTCGCCGGCGCGTCGTCCCAAGTCACGTCCACGTACTGCCGGTAGACCGCCGGGGTCGTCAGTGTGGCCGGCGGGCGGGCGAACAGCGTCACCGAGAGGGCCTGCCCGGCCGTCAGCGCGTCGGTCGCGCCGATCAGCCCCACCGTCAGCCAGTCCGGCCCTCCGGCCGCCACGGCGACGTTCACGTTCGTCGCCGCGCCCAATCCGACGTTGCGCGCCGCCGCTTCAACGTAACCCGTCTCTCCCGGACGGACGTGGAGCTCCGGGTGGAACGGTTCCGGCCGGAGCAGCGGCAGCCCGCTCAGGGTGACGGTCAGCGTCTGCACTTGCTCCGTCAGCGGGGCCGTCACCGTCACCACCCCCTGAGCCGCGCCGCGCCCCTCGGCCACGATGGTGTAGTCGTACGCGCCCACCTCCAGCCCATCCAGGACGGCCATGCCGTCCCCGCCGCTCTGCCCGTCCGCCCGGTCGTGCACCGTCTTCGTCACCCCCTCGGTGACCAGCAGGCTCTCCTCCCGCCGCACCAGGTGGACGCCGGCCCCGGCCACCGGGCCGTAACCGTCGCTCACCGTGACGACCAGCGTGCGGGTGATCCCGACGACGCGCACGGCGAAGGCCGCCCCGGTCTGCGGGTAGCCGCTCCCCACCACCTGCGCCGTCGCCACGTCCCGGTAGACGCCCACCGGCTGGTCGCCGGGCGGGGCCAGCGTGACCGTCACCGTCCCGCCCTCTCCGGGCATCAGGCCCGGCCAGGTCGTCGGCGCCACGGCCATCCACTCCAGGTGGGGCGCCGCGGCGACGATCAGCTCGCCGGTGGCCGCAGTCCCCACGTTCTCCACTTCCAGGGCCACCGTCTGTGTCGCGCCGCGCCGCAGCGTCAGCTCGGAATAGGCGGGGGTCATCTCCAACTGCGGCGCCGGTTGGTAGACGGTCGTCGTCTGTGCAGCGGTGTTGTCGGCGTTGTCCGTCTCCGGCGAGGCCGCGGCGACCGCCGCCTGGTTGGTGATCTGCGCCCGGTGCGCCATCGTCGGCGCGACCGTCGCTGCCAGCTCGAACCCGACTTGGGCATCCTTCGCCAGGCTGCCCAACTGCCAGGCGACGGACCCCCCTCCGACTCCCCCCTGCGAGGGAGGAGTGTGCGTGAACGGGAAGGAGGACGTCTGTGTGAGGAACGACGTCCCCTCCGGCAGCGTGTCGGTCAGGACGACGCCCTCGGCCGTCAGCAGACCCTCGTTGACGACGAGGAGGGTGTAGGTGACGGGCCGCCCCGCCAACGCCGTCGCCGGGCCATCCTTGCTCACGACCAGATCCGCCCCGGCGAAGGTCACCTGGGCGGCATCGCTGATCGGTGCGCCGTCGGCCGTGGCCGTCACCGTCACCACCTGGGGCGTCGGGCAGCGAACCGCGCCCCACGTCCGGCCGGCGGCGTCCGTCGGCCCGGCCGGTTGGGTCAGGGTGACGCCGGCGGCCGTGGTGGTCAGCTCGACCGTCGCGCCCGCTGCCGGGTTGAGGTAGGCGTCGTAGACCCGCACGTGCACCGTCGCCGTCGTTATGCCGTCGGCCGCGACTTCGGCCAGGCTGGCCCACACCTGGCTCGTGTCTCCGTCGGGCGGCCCGGCGACGAAGGTGACCGTCGCCGGCATCGTCAGCCGCACGCTCTCCGCCCAGGCGACCACCGTCTTGACCTCGGCCCGGGTCGAGGCCAGCGTGGCCGTGACCGTGCCGCTCGGGCTCGAGGTGCCGATGAGCGTCTGCGTGCTCGTGACGGGTACACCGGCGATCCAATTGCCCGTCCCAGCGGTGAATTCGAGGAAGACTGCCTTGCTCGGCACCGGGTAGCCGCCGGCCGTCAGGAGCGTCACCGTGATGGTCGCCGTCTCCACTCCATTGGCGACGAGACCGGCGGTAGGCGCGGCCGTGATGGTGGACGAGAGCGGGTCCACTTCGTCCAGGTAGATCGTGCCGGCCTCGCCGGCCTCGTAGCCGCCGCCGCCGCGCGCCTGCACCACACCGCTAAAGACATCGGTTGCGGCGTAGATGGCGATGCGACCGCCTGCCCCACCGCCGCCTCGCCCCTCCTGCGCTGAATAGAGCGCGTGACCGCCATCGGCCTGGATGCTCCCTGTGCCCGTGAGCACGTCCGCCTCGATCCACACGCTGCCCCCAGAACCCCCACCGCCTAGATGCACGCCGGGATACACATC
>DSDT01000320.1 GCA_011048615.1 Chloroflexota bacterium
GATGCCATCCGGCAAAGCGCCCACCAGCGTGCGATACCGTTCCTCGCTCTCGCGCAGCGAGCGAGCTGACTGTTTCAGATCAGCATTGGCGCGGCGGCTGGCGTCAAGGGTCCGTGCCTGCAAAGCGTAAAAACGATCCACCAAAATCACCATCGTTACCAGGAATACCACCAGAGCAGTGCCACCTTCGAGCCAATAATCCAAAGTCAGAGGATTGACGAACAAGGTTATCCAGCCGCCCAACACCCCCGAGTGCGCCAAAGTGGAAAAGACGGTATAAACGAGCAAGCTGAGCGCCAGCGTGGCATACCCTGCCCAAGATCCAATTGAATTTAGACCCATCCTGACAAGCTTCAACCGTTTTCACCGTCCCAGCAGCACGTGCAGACTGTGTGAGATCGAACCGGATCGTCCAGTTACTATGATAGCTCATTCGAGTCAAAGACACAAATCCCACACCAAGGGAAACCTGCTGTAACCGAACTGTAACGCTGGCGAGTCGCAAAAGAGTGTATAATACGATCACTTTCCACTGGTCTGGTGAATAACTGTGACAACACCCGATACATTCAACCATTACCGCTGGCCACTCCTGCTGTTGACTGTCGTGATGGCCGCCCTGCTGCTGATGGCCGCACAGAGCACCATGGCTCAGACCGGGACGGTGTGGGGCGGCGAGTTGACCGGGAACACTACCTTCACCCTCGCCGACAGCCCTCACATCATCACCCGGGAGCTCGTCGTGCCCCAGGGTGTCACCCTGACCATCGAGCCGGGGGCGCAGGTCCAGTTCTTGGCCGACGTCTCCTTCATCGTGCGGGGGCGACTGCTGGCCGAGGGCACACCTACCCAGGCGATTCGCCTGACCTGGCGGGACGAGGGAGTGCGCTGGGGTCGCATCGTCATCGCCAGCTCGCCGGCCGACAATCTCATCGCCTATGCCGAAATCATCCACCACCAGGGCATCTACTCTCAGTTCAGCTCCCTCCACCTGCTGCACAACGAGATTCATGACGTGACCGGTGATGCCGTCGTCTCGACCGACAGCCAGGTCGTCATCCAGGGTAATCACATCCACGACGTCCACTGCGACTATCCCTGCGAGGGCATCCAGATCCGGGAGACGCGGCCCGAGTTCCTGACGTTCGTGTTGGATAACCACGTCCATCACGTCAACGATGACTGCCTCGACATCAACTCATCCACCGTCATCGCGCGGCGCAACCGCCTGCACCACTGTGGCGACAAGGGGGTCTCCATCGGCCCGCCCCACGAGCACGGCGCGCTGGTCCAGCTGCTGAACGGGCCCGCCGCCCTCGCTGGCCATCCCACCTCCGCCACCCTGGTCAACAACCTGATCTATTCCGCCTCCATCGGAGTCGCGGTCAAGGACGGCGCTTTTGCTCACATCGTCCACAACACCATCGTCAGCAACACCGAGGGCCTGGTTCTCGACGAATCGTGGGACCATCCCGGCTACGGCGGAGGTCGGGCCCGGGTCGTCAACACCATCCTGTGGGGAAATGGAATGCCCATCCGCCTCGACCTGGACGCCAGCCCGCCGGCCACCCTCACCCTCCTCCACTCCGACGTGGAGGGAGGCTGGCAGGGAGAGGGAAACCTGGACGTCAACCCCGCTTTCGTGGCGTCCGACGATTTCCGCCTCCGCGCCGATTCCCCCCTCGTGGACGCCGGACGGGACGAGGGGGTCACCACCGACATCGAGGGGCAGGCTCGCCCGGTCTGGGGCGGGCCGGACATTGGCGCTTACGAGGTCCAATCGCCGCTCCACCTCTCGGCCCAGCCCGGCGATGGCTGCATCACGCTGACCTGGCAGGTCCTGCACACCGCCCCGACCCTCCACAGCTTTGTCATCAGCGCCATGGCCAGCGCGCCGGGGGGAACCGCCTACCAGCCCTCCCTCGTCACCGGCCTGCCGACCACCACGCGGGCCTATACCCTCACCGGCCTGACCAATTACGTCCGCTACACCGCCTGGGTTGAGGGGCGAGACGCGCTCGACCGCTCCCTAGGGCGCTCCAACCAAGTCCGCGCGATGCCAAACACCGGATTTACCGTCCACCTACCCCTCCTCCTGCGCCAGGAACAACCCGCCCCACCCCTCTACCACCTGACCATCGCGCCGGAGGATCTGGCCTGGCTCTATGACCTCGCCAACCTGTGGACGTACGACACCGTCCCGGCCGTCTTTACCGATGGAGAGACCAGCTACGATGTGCAGGTCCGCTTCCGGGGCGGCACCACCCGCTACCAACCCAAAAAATCCTGGAAGATCCAGTTCCCCGCCGCCACCCCCTACCAGGGCCAACGAGAGTTGAACCTGAACGCCGAGTATCCCGACAAATCGCTGCTGCGCGAGAAACTGGCCTACGACCTCTTTGCCTGGGCCGGCCTGCCCGCCTCCCAGTCCGAGTTCGTGCGCCTGCAGATCAACGGCCAGTACATGGGGGTATACCTCCAAGTGGAACAGGTAGACCAACGCTTCCTGGAACGGGTCGGCTGGAATCCCAACGGCAACCTCTACAAAGGCGACTATGGCGGCAACTTTGACTGGCGGGGAGAAGACGCGGCCGATTCCTACGTCAAAAAGACGAATCGAGAGGACGGCCACGCCGACGTCGTGGCGTTACTCTGGGCGATCAAC
>DSDT01000243.1 GCA_011048615.1 Chloroflexota bacterium
AACAGGCAGTTTGACAGCTAGTTCGGCGCCAAAAGCGCCGACAGAGGCCGTTTTTTGTGCGTAAATCAAATGACGCACTTACCCCGCCACAGAGGGGCTAAAAATCATTTATGATACACATACTGATAGCGTCATATGGGCACATCTGTGCATATCCAAGGTTTCATTTCAAGCCAATGCACGAACACACAGCTACAGACGACCTCGCGCCTGACGAAATCCGGCTCATTTTGGGCCTGCGCCTCCTGATCGCTCGCGCCGCTAATCAGGGCAGCCTGGCCTGGTGGGATGATGAGTCGTTCACTCAGCACGCTGGCTTCCTCCTGGAGCGCATCTTTCCAACAGCGCCCCCTCTGGCGGCGCGCAGCCTGGCGCTGACGGCCGCCTCGGCCCGCCACCAGGCGGCCTGCCCGGAAAAAGCCCTGCATCTCTACCGGCTCGATGCCGACAACCGGGACAGGCTCGCTCTGCGCTTTGCGCCGCTCCTGCCCATTCCGGTGCCGAAGGAACCGATCACCACCGTGAACGATCTGCGCCAGCACCTGGTGG
Source organism: Chloroflexota bacterium (assembly GCA_011048615.1). Lineage (GTDB taxonomy): Bacteria > Chloroflexota > Anaerolineae > B4-G1 > B4-G1 > DSDT01. The sequence continues at coordinate 550 of DSDT01000243.1, forward strand.
CGCTGACGAGGGAACCGATGGGCTACACCGTCGTGCGCCGCAATGCGCACGGCCTGCAGATCGAGATCCCGCCCGGCCCTCCCGGTAGCTCGCCGCTGGCCCACCGCGCACAGACGTTAGCCTGGGCCTATCTGGAGGGCGGCCCTGGAGAGCCGGCGTTACCCTACTGCTTGGAGTGAGCCTTTGACCCAACCCCCTGAACCTACCTACACCAGCCGCATCATCAAGGCCAGCGCCCTGATCGCTGACACCAAGGTCCTGCTGGCTGCGTGGGATCCAGAACGGTCGGCGGCGGAGAATCTCGACCGCGCCCGGCGGGAGAACATCTTTGGCAAGGCCTCCCGCAGCCGTGTACAGGACATTCTGAAGATTTTCCGCCAACGTTACTTCGACGACACCGACGTCGGCACGGCGCTGGTGACGCTGACCCAGAACAGTGCGCCAGCCCAGTGGATCGACCCGCTGCTCTATTTCTTCTCGGCCCAGAACGACCGCACCCTGCGGGACTTGGTCGTCGAGGTGCTTTACCCCCGCCACCTGGCGGGCTACACTGACCTGCCGGTCCAGGTAGCGGTGCGTGCGGTGCGCAATTGGGTCGCCGAGGGCAAGACCACAACCCCCTGGAACGAGGGGACCATCGAGCGAGTAGCCCGAGGACTGATGGCGACGTTACGCGACTTTGGCGTGCTCCAGGGGGCCGTCAACAAGCGACTGATCCCCGTCTATCTCCCTACACCATCCTTCGCCCTGATTGCCCTCTGGCTTCAACAGCGCGAGCGCTCCGGTCAGCTCGTCCTTCAGAGCGACGACTGGCGGCTCTTTTTCCTGCCCGTAGAAGGTGTAGAGCGCTTCTTTGTCGAAGCGCACCAGGAGCACTTGTTGACTTACCACGCGGCCGGCTCGGTGATCCGCATCGAATTCCCGGCCGCCAGCCTGACGGAGTATGCCCATGCCCTCCTCGAAAGCGAAAATCAAAGAGCGGGTTAGAACCCTGGAGGCGGATCTGAAGGCCTCCCCGATGCGGCACTATATCTACCATGACCTCCCCTTTGCCATCTTTTGCTACCCACCGGAGCAGGAATGGGCCGTGCGCCGGGAGGTTGACCTGCTCAAGACCCGGCTAGAAAATGACACCAACCGCACGATCGCGTTTGTGTCACTGGCCGAACTCCTGTGGCAGGCAATTGACGAGAGCGAAGGGATTCAGGCTGTGGCGGAATTAGAGCAGCGCGATGGGTTCGAAGCGGCGCAGTTGCAGATCCAGGACTATCTCTCCGATCCAGACTGGCGCCCGCTGCCCGACCTTTTGGCCGAGCGGCTGGCGGAACTGGACCCCGACCGTCACATCGCTTTCATCGTCCGCGCTGGCGCTCTGGCCCCCAACGTCTACCGCGTCTCCAAGCTGCTGGACGAGATGAAGGGCCGTACCCGCGTGCCCTGCGTGCTGTTTATGCCGGCCACGACCGAAGGGCGCAGCAGCCTGCGTTTCATGGGCATCGCGGAGAACGAGGGGCGGGGGAGCTATCATACCAAAGTCTACGTTTAGCCACAGAGACACAGAGGGCACAGAGCTTGCCTGGGAGGGGATCCAGTGGAAGATCGTGAATTGAATCATCTCACCAAGCGCATCATTGGATGCGCCATCGAGGTTCATCGCCATCTAGGACCTGGCCTACTGGAATCCATCTACGAATCCGCGCTGTGCATTGAGCTGAAGCTGGCAGGACTGGCCTATGAGCGGCAGAAACCTGTCCCGGTGACGTACAAAGGCCATGCTCTTGGTGATCATCGATTGGATGTCCTTGTTGAAGACACAGTGATTCTCGAATTGAAGAGCGTGGAGCGATTTGATCCGGTCTTCGAAGCGCAGATCCTGAGCTACTTGAAAATGACTGGCAAGCCCATCGGATTGCTCATCAACTTTAATACCCGCCTGCTCAAAGATGGCATCAAGCGATATCGGATATAGCCAGAGGTGAGAGTTAGCCACAGAGACACGGAGGCCACAGAGAGAAAAAAGCTCCGTGTCCTCTGTGCCTCTGTGGCAAAGGACTTGACCATGGTGCAACCCTTGACCGATAGCCA
>DSDT01000073.1 GCA_011048615.1 Chloroflexota bacterium
AGCCTGAACCGCCTCGAGATGGACTGCGTGGACCTCATCCAGATCCACGGCGCCGACCGGGAGGCGCAGGTGAACAGCGACGAGCTGTGGGAGGCCTTCACCCGCGCCCGGGACGCGGGCAAGGCGCGCTTCAACGGGCTGAGTGTCAATCGGCATCCGAAACTGACCCACCATCGGCGGCCAATATTGACCCACCCCTGCATGGTGGTCTAGTGCGCCTTTGTCCGGGCGCGGCGGGTCTTGATCCTCCAGCTTTCGTTGCCGGTCTCGATGATGTCGCAGTGATGGGTGAGGCGGTCCAGCAGGGCGGTGGTCATCTTGGCGTTGCCGAATACCTGGGGCCACTCGCCGAAGGTTAGGTTGGTGGTGACGATGAGCGAGGTCCGCTCGTAGAGCTTGGACACCAGGTGGAAGAGCAGCTGTCCGCCGTTGCTGGAGAATGGCAGGTACCCCAGTTCGTCCAGGATCACCAGGTCGGTGCGGGCCAGCATCTCCGCGGTGCGCCCTCCCTGGCCCGCCAGCTTCTCCTGTTCCAGCCGGTTGACCAGGTCCAGCAGGTTGTAGAAGCGGACCCGGCGCCCGTCCCGGATCGCCTGACGGCCCAGGGCGATAGCCAGGTGAGTCTTGCCGGTGCCGGTGCCGCCCACGAAGATCACATTGGTGTGCTGGGCGAGGAAGGCGCCTTCGCTCAGGGACTTGAGCCGGGGCTCCTCCCGGGGCAGGGCGTTCCAGTCGAAGCTGTCGAGGTCTTTGGGGACGGGGAACTTGGCCTGACCCATGCGGTAGCGAATGCTGCAGGCCTCCCGGTTGGCCGCCTCCGCCAGCAGCAGCTCATGCAGGATCTTCTCCGGGGTGGCCCGCTTCTTGAGGCCCAGGGAAACGATCTCGTCGTAGGCCGCCAGCATCCCCTTGAGCTTCAGCTGCGTCATCTGGGCCAGGATGGCATCACGCTGCGCATTCCGATGAAAGCGGCCACGCGTTCCGAAGGAAACCGGCCGGCCGTTCCGGTTGAAAGCGGCCGGTCCGTCTGTCCGGAGCGATGCGACGACGCGGGGTCGTTCACTTGGTCCCTGTTGTACCCGATTTCCCGTTGGACTGCAAGGGCTTGTGTCGTTTCCTCATGGATTCGCCTTTCAGCGTGATGGTGTGGGCATTGTGGACCAGCCGATCGAGGATGGCGTCGGCGAGGGTGGGATCGCCCAGGTACTGGTGCCAGTTGGCGACCGGGAGCTGGGAGGCGACCAGGGTGGAGCGGCGCTGGTAGCGATCCTCGAGGATCTCCAGCAGCTCCCGGCAGTGCTCGGGGGCGAGGGGGGCCGTCCCCCAGTCGTCGAGCACGATCAGTTCCGTGCGCAGCAGGGAGGCCAGCACCCTGGGATAGCGGCCGTCGCCGCGGGCGATGGTCAGCTCCGACAGCAGCCGGGGGAGGCGCAGGTAGCGCACCGAGTAGCCCTCCCGGCAGGCCTGCTGGCCCAGGGCACAGGCGAGATAGGTCTTCCCGGCCCCGGTAGGCCCCACGATCAGGCAGTTGTCGTGGTGGGCGATCCAGCGGCAATCAGCCAGCCCCAGCATCACCGAGCGATCCAGGCCCCGGGGGTGGCGGAAGTCGATGTCCTCCAGGCAAGCGTCCTGGCGGAGCCGGGCGAAGCGCAGCCGGGTGGCCAGTCGGCGGTTGGCGCGCTCGGTGAGCTCGCGATCCACCAGCAGCCCCAGCCGCTCCTCAAAGCTCAAGGCCTGGCAGTCCGGCAGCTGTTGCTGCTCCTGATAGGCTCGCAGCATCCCCTGGAGCTTGAGCTCCTGGAGCTTGTCCAGCGTCGGTTGGTGCAGCATTGTCGCTATCCTCCTGTGCGTAGTAATGGGCGCCCCGGATGTGGGCGTGTCGGATCGGCGCCTGGGTCGTGGTCGGGGGCAGCGGCTGACGCTCCAGCCCGTGGGCGAGGATAGACTTGATGCTCTGGTAGGAGTTGGCGCCCAGCGCCAGGGCGCGGGCACAAGCCGCCTCCAGCCGCGCTGGGCTATGCTGGCGACCCAGGCGCAGGATGCCCAGGCAGGCGCGGTAGCCCTGGACCGGGTGGGCGCGGGAGGCCAGCACCTGTTCCACCAGCTGGGCGCAGGCCGGACCAGTCTGCCGGGCCCAGCGGAGCAGGCGCAGGGGGCTCCACTGCAAGTACTCTCGGTGGTGGCGGGGCATGTGCTCGGGCACCGTGGTATGCCGGCCCGGGGCGAAGGAGCGGGGGTGAGAGGCCACTCGCTTTCCCTTGTGCAGGATCTCCACGGTCCGGGCGCTGAGGCACACCTCCACCTGCTGGCGGAGGAGGGCATGGGGCACCGAGTACCAGTGCCGGTCCACCTCCACGTGGTAGTCGATGCTGACCCGCGCCTTCTTCCAGACGGCGTATTCGTAGGGGTGAGCGGGCAGCGGCCGCAGCGCCGGCCGGTCCAGGGACAGAAACAGCGATTCCCGACAGCCCTCCAGCTTCGCAAAGGGCCGGCGGTTGTACTCTATCAGGAGCTGTCGGATCGCCTGGTTGAGCTCCCCCAGGGAGAAGAAGCGCCGGTGCCGCAGTCGCGCCAGGATCCAGCGCTCGGCTCCCTGCACCCCGGCTTCGGCTTCCGCCTTGTCCCGAGGG
>DSDT01000282.1 GCA_011048615.1 Chloroflexota bacterium
CCCTCTCCCCAGTGCCACCCCTGAACCCGCCCCTACCTATCCCCTCACGTACACCGCCGTCCTCACCACGGCCGTCGAGGCGCCAGTCACTCCCCTTCCACCGTCGCCCACGCCGCTGCCCCCCGCCGACCCACCCAGCGACGCGACCGGCTGGGCCTCTGAGATCGCCCGGCTGGTCAATCAGGCCCGCGCCCAGCACGGCCTGCCGCCGCTGGCCTACAACCCCACCCTGGTCGGGGTGGCCCAGGCCCACGCCGAAGACTGCTTACAACGGGGCTGGGGCAGTCACACCGGCTCCGACGGCTCCAACGTCAGGACGCGCATGATCCGGGCGGGCTACAACCCGCTTCGCTGGTCCGAGTGTTGGGCACACACTCGATCCCCCCAGGACGCGATGCGCATCTGGATGAACGAGACCCCTCCCAACGACCCCCACCGGCGCACCATCCTCAGCCCTGATCTGACAGAGATCGGCGTGGGCGTGGTCCAACCAGCCTGGGGATACTACTTTTTCGCCAACTTTGGCACGCCGCGCTGACAAGGACGGGCACGAGTATATGGAGATCACATATCACCCCATCGGTGTCATCCACAGCCCCTTTCGACAGATTGCGGGGATGCCGATCCAATCGGCCGGGGCGGCCGGAGTGACCGGGCACGTCGAGGTTTTTCCCGAATACGCAGCAGGACTGAAGGACCTACAGGGATTCTCCCACGCTTTTCTCCTGTACCACCTGCATCAGGTGCAAGGGTATCAACTCACCGTAACGCCTTTTCTGGACGAGGAACGGCGCGGGGTTTTCGCCACCCGCGCCCCCAGCCGGCCCAATCCTATTGGGCTGTCGGTGGTGCGGATAGAGGATATAGAGGGGAGAATCGTGAGGATCGAGGGAGTGGATATCCTGGACGGAACCCCTCTCCTGGATATCAAACCGTATATCCCGGAGTTCGATCACCATCCGGCGGAACGGGTGGGCTGGTTGGAGAGCAAAAAGGGGCGGGTACAGAACCAGACATCGGATCAGCGATTTCGGTGAGGCGACCAGGCTGGAAAGACGCTCTCATCTCTCTCGCCCCTTGGCCTCTTGCCACAGCGCCTCCAATTCATCCATCGAAAGCGCCGCCATATCCAGGCTCCGCTCCCTGACCACCCGTTCCATGCCCCGGAAACGGTTCGCAAACCGGGCATTCGTCTTGCGCAGCGCCATCTCCGGGTTCACCTCCAGCCACCGGGCCCAATTGACCACTGCCAGTAGTAAATCGCCCACCTCCGCCTCTCGCTCCTCCGCTGTGGACGCCGCCTTCACCTCTGCCATCTCCTCGTGGATCTTGTCCACCACACCGCCGACGTCCGTCCAATCGAACCCCACCCGGGCCGCGCGCCGGCTGTGGAGATCGGCCTGCTGAAGCGCCGGCAGCGCCGCCGGAACCCCATCCAAGACCGAGTGTTCCTCGCCCCGCTCCTCCCGTTTCAATTCTTCCCAGCGCCGCAATACCTGATCGGTTCCACTGACGGGCCGATCCCCCCACACGTGAGGGTGCCGATGTTTGAGCTTGGCGTCAATACCGGCAATCACATCCCCCATCTTGAACTCGCCCTCCTCCGTGGCGATCTGGACCTGCAGCAGGACCTGGAGCAGAAAATCGCCCAGCTCTTCCTGGAGGGCCTGCAGGTCGGCGGCGTCAATCGCGTCCACAACTTCGTATGCCTCCTCCAGCAATCCAGAGCGCAAACTTTCGTGGGTCTGCTCCCGATCCCAGGGACATCCATCGGGCGCGCGCAGTTGAGCGACCGTGTTCTGCAATCCCTCAAAACTGGCGACGCCAGGGAGCGGCGGGACGTACAGCGTGGTCAAGTGGGCCAAATCCTCCCGCCGGTCGAGGGCGTAGAGCGGCAGGCTGACCAGGGTTTGCTCCGCTGTCCCGGCGGCGTGGACCAGCGTCACTGGGTGCTCGTCGGGGTACTGGTTCATCAACGTCAGCTTGACGTCGGCGGCGAGGGCGCGGTTGTAGAGCTGGCCCACCAGCGCCGGTACGTCGGGGTTCAGGGGCGGATGGTGGCGTGTCGCCAGGTCCACGGCGTCACAGAGTTGGAGGCCATCCAGAGCATCCACCCGCAGGGCTGTGAGCACCGGCTCGACGAAACTCGTTCCCTCTACGATCAGACAGGTCAGGCCGGCCTGTTCCGCCTGTGCCAGGATGCGCTGCACCGTCGCCTCCCCCACCAGCGGATGGCCCGGCACCGCGTAGATGACCCCCTCCGGGCGCTGGGCCAGCCGCAGCACCTGATCGGCAATCGCCTCATAGATTTGGGCGAAATCGGCTGTCTCCTCATACAAGCGGTCGAAGGAATGGACTGTCACGTGGCGCGGCAGGTCGGTCGTCGTCGGGTGCTGCGCCGTGCGCAGCCAGACCTCGTCGGCGGCCTCCAACACAGCCCACGCCTCCCGGGTCAGGCAGCCCGGGTTCCCGGGCCCCAAACCGACGATCGTAATCGTTCCCATCTCGTTTACTCCTCGCGTCAAAAGTGCTGTCACGCCCCTGGGGGGGAACAAAAAAGGGGCAAAGCCGTACAGCTATGCCCCGGGCTGGAACCGCCTCTCTTC
>DSDT01000036.1 GCA_011048615.1 Chloroflexota bacterium
AGCGGGGCCAGCGCCGCCAGCACCACCCCCACCGCCGCCAGCCCGACCCACACCCACCAGGCCCGGCCCGGCGTGCGCGTCCAGTGGAGCACCGCGCTGAACAGCGCCAGCCCCGCCAGCAGGTAGGCCAGCGTCTCGGCGGTCACGTCTGGGACGGCCGAGGCCCACACTGCAACCGGGACGGTGAGCAATAGCGAGAGCAAGGCCAGGTTGAGCGGGGTGACGCGGAACGGCCTGCCCCACGCCGCCCAGCGCACCAGCCAGACGCCCGCCAGCGCCAGCAGCAGGGCGCCGGTCAGCGCGGGCGCGCGGGTGGGGAACAGCAGGAGCAGCGCCGCCGCAGGCGCCAGCAGGATCTCGGCGTCGGAGAGCCGCGTCAGGAGAGGGGGAGAGGGGGGGAGGGGAAGAGAGGGGGTTATCTGAGCAGCCATTGATCAGGGCGACGGATCATGTTGACCCGCTTGCCTAGGATGTGGTCGTAGGGTTTATACAGTTCACGGCCAATTTGCGGATCCAGGTAGCCGCACTTGACGGCAAAGGTTAGCCATATCTGGGTTTCAGCTCGCCCTGTGAAATAGAAGCAACAACCCTCGGAACCTCCCGATTGCATTATTTCACAGGGCAGGCCTCGGAATCGTTTACTGACAAACGCTCTCTCGTAATGCCTTCTGCGCCATGCCTCGCCCTGTGCAATATTAAACACTTCTCACCCTCCATCTGCCAAATCGTGTTTCAGCCTATTGCGAATATACCGATGCCCATAGGTCGTCTTCAGGTATTTCTCTCGATGCAATGCGTCCTCCTGTACCTCTCTTCCCGAGGGAACCCTTTCGTCACCTCAAAAATCTCCATCGCCGCCTCAAACGCCATCTGACCCTGTGAAATAACTTCTTTGAAAACTATTCTTCCCCTCTCTCCCTATTTCACAGGGCTGATACACCACCAAATCCCCGTGCACCCTAATCCGCTCCCCCTTCACTCCATCTCCCCATCTCCAACCAGGGGATCACGAAACGACGCTCAACCCCGGTTCGACCACCCCTCTCTCATCAGGAACCCGGCCGGTCGCCCGGCCAGGCGCCGGCGCGCCGGGGCCGGTCTCCCAGCAGCACTCCGGCGCGACCGCCTCGATCAAGCCCCGGAGTTGCTCGACCTCGCCCGCCTGCGCTGCCTGGATCAGCTTCTGCACGCCCCATTGCAACGCCTGGCTCTCCAGCGGCATATCGGCCGTGACGACGAAGATCTTCTCGTGGGGGGTCAGGGTGTAGGATTCCCCCTCGTTGAACAGGGATTCGGTGATCTTCTCCCCCGGCCGCACGCCGGTGAACGTGATCTCCACGTCGATCTTCGGGCGCAACCCGGAAAGCGTGATCAGGTCGCGGGCCAGGTCCACGATCTTGACCGGATCCCCCATGTCGAGCACGAAAATCTCGCCCCCCCGCCCCAGGTTGGCCGCCTCGATCACCAGCTGGACCGCCTCCGGGATGGTCATAAAATAGCGCTCCATCTCCGGGTGGGTGACCGTCACCGGCCCGCCAGCGGCGATCTGGCGCTTGAAGCGGGGCACCACGCTGCCCTCGCTGCCCAACACGTTCCCAAAACGGACGGCGACGAACTCCCGCCCGCTCCGCCGGGCCGCGTCCTGCACCAGCAGCTCGGTCACCCGCTTGCTGGCCCCCATGAAGTTGCACGGATCGACCGCCTTGTCGGTGGAGATCAACACGAAGCGCTCGACCGCCTGCCGCTCGGCCGTCCGCAGGAGGTTGCGGGTGCCCATGACGTTGTTCAGCACCACCTCCTCGGCGTTCATCTCCATCAGCGGGACGTGTTTGTAGGCCGCCGCGTGGAACACGACCTGCGGGCGATGGCGGGCCAGCACCCGCTCTAACCGGGCGTGATCCCGAATGTCGGCCACGACCGGTTCGAGCGCCAGGGCCGGGTGGCGCGCCCGCAGTTCGGTGTGGATGTGGTAGATGCCGCTCTCCGATTGATCGAGCAACACCAACCGCCGCGGCCGCTGCTGGGCCGCCTGGCGGCACAACTCGGCCCCGATGGAGCCCCCGGCGCCGGTCACCATCACTACCGCGCCTTTCAGGTAAGCCGCCCCGCCGGGCGTGGGGAGCACCGGGTCCCGCCGGAGCAGATCCTCAATCTGCACCTCCCGGATCTGGCTGACGGTCACCATCCCGCCGATGAGTTCGTACACGCCGGGGACCGTCTTGTAGCCCACCTTCGCCCGGTCGCAGATGGCCTTGATGTCCCGGATGGCGCTGCCCGGCGCGGTGGGCATGGCGATGATCACCTCGTCGATGTCGTGCTTCTTCGCCAGGGCCGGGATGTCGTCCCGGGTGCCTAACACGCGCACGCCGTGGATGTGCATGCCGATCTTGGCGCGGTTATCGTCGACGAAGCCGACGGCGTGCAATCCCACGCCCGGGTTCTGCTCCAACTCGCGCAGGATCATAGCCCCGGCATCCCCTGCCCCGGCGATCAACACCTGGCGCGGGTTCTGGACGAAGGTCTTGAGCCGGGCCAGGTCCTCCGGGTGCATCCGTTCCTGGATCAGGCGCAGTAACAGGCGGGTGCCGCCCACGAA
>DSDT01000408.1 GCA_011048615.1 Chloroflexota bacterium
CTGTTGCTGGAAGGGGAAAAGTGTGTCAGCGAGATTGTGGAAGCGTTCGACATGTCCCAGCCGACCATTTCCCATCATCTGAACGTGCTCAAACAGTTCAACCTGGTGACCAGCCGTAAAGAGGGGAAGCAGGTCTTTTACGCCATCCATCACGACAATGTGATAGCATGCTGTGAGGGGTTGATGGCCAAGTTCGACGCGAAAGATGCGGGCAAGACCGAGGCTTAGGCTTTTTTCCTGGCTTTCCAGGCCACCGATGCCCGGCAGGATTGAATATCGCTGGTCGAGTTGATGAGCATGTCATATCAAGAGGCAGCATTCTACTTTTACAGCGGCACCGGCAATTCCTACCGTGTGATCTCCTGGATGGCCGATGCCGCGCGGGATGGTGGAGCGGCCGTCATCGTGCGTCCTATCGCGCCGGCGGAGCCAGCCGAGGTCGGCGCCAGCGAGACAGACCTCCTGGCGGTGGCGATGCCGACTCACGGTTTCACTGCGCCCTGGGCGATGCTGCGCTTCGTCCTGCGGCTGCCCCGCTGCCAGGGAACCCACGCCGTGGTCGTCGCGACCCGCGCCGGGAGCAAGATCGGCCCGTTCTTTACACCAGGAGTTGAGGGGACCGCCACCTATCTCGTTGCTACCATCTTGGCCATGAAGGGGTATCGGGTTCGGGGAGCGATGGGGGTGGATATGCCCTCCAACTGGATCGCGCTCCACCCCGGTCTGGACCCTGCCACGGTGTCCGGGATCTTGGACCGGGCCAGGGAGAGGACGGCCGGTTTTATGGCATCCATCCTCTCCGGGCGACGGTGGTTTGGGGGCTGGCTCGCCCTTCTGATCGGCCTCTGTTTTTTCCCTGTTTCGCTGGCCTACCTGTTGGTCGGGCGGCTGTTTCTGGCCAAGCTGTTCTTTGCTTCTGACCGCTGCACAGGCTGCGGAATCTGCGCCCGGTATTGTCCAAACCAGGCGATCCACATGCGGGGTGATCGGAACCCCCGTCCCTATTGGACGTTTCGCTGCGAGAGTTGTATGCGCTGCATGGCGTATTGTCCTGTCCAGGCGGTCGAGGCGAATCATCTGTTGGCCATCGGGGTGTATCTGGCGGCGGCTCTGCTTCCCACGACCGCTCTTCTGGCCTGGCTGGCGGCCCGCATCCCGCCGTTGGCTTTCCTGATGGGGGCTCCTCGCTGGATATTGGAATCGGTCTATGCGCTCATCATCTTGGGCCTTTGGTATCCGCTGTTCCACATGTTGCTCAGTGTATCGTGGATCAATCGGTTCTGCACTCGAACGACGTTGACTCACTACTACCGGCGTTATCACGAACCTGAGACAACGCTTCGGGACCTGCAAGAACCGGAGGGTGGGGGGGATGAACCGCTTGTTCAGTGAAGGAATTGGACATCTGTCCAATATGAAATTAGCCGATAGGTCAATGCCGATTGATCTGTTCTGTTGTATCATGGCCGTGACGTGGTGTAAAGGGAGAGGGAAGGGTGGCGGATGGTCGGTGATCCGAGTGATGGACAACTTGTCGTTCGACTCCAATCTGGCGATTTGGATGCTTTGGGCATGCTATACGAGCGTCACAAGACCTGTGTATATCGGACGGCCTTGGGGATCACCCACGATACCGTAGCGGCTGAGGATATTCTGCAGGATTGTTTTTTGCGTCTGCACCGCTATGCGTACCGCGTTGACCACTCGTTGCCGTTGCAGCCATGGCTCTATCGCGTCACGACGAACCTGGCCTACAACTGGGCTAGAAAGAGCAAAAAGGGCCAGATATCGCTGGATGAGATAACAGAGTGTTTGGTCGGTCCCACGCATCATTCTCCCGAATGGCAGGTGGAAGTGCAAGACGAGCGGAGTCGAATCATGGACGCCGTTGCCTCGCTGACCATCAACCAACGGATCGTGATTGTGCTCTTTTATCTAAACTCGCTGAGCGTGAAAGAGATCGCGACCATTCTGGAATGTCCGGTCGGTACGGTCAAGTCGCGGCTCTATCACGGCCGGGAGAACTTGCGCCGCAAGCTAGAGACGAGAACGCAGTTGATGCCCGAAATGGCCTACGGTTTTACCTAGGCCTGGCGCATCAGTTTCCTCCTGTTTTCCCCTCCGGCTCAACCCCGAGTCGGAGGGGATTGGACGGTGCCGCTGCATCCGGCCGTCGGTGCGAGGGGCTGATCTGCTCCCAGAGTCGGGCCAGGGCGCGGGCCAACCGTCCCCCGATCAGGCCGGCGGTTCCCAAGGCGGCCGGGAACCAGAGCGGGACGCCCAAGAGAGCGGGGTTGGCATAGTGCCACGCCCCAGAGCGCACGAATACGGCCTCGGCTATGGACCCCATCCCGCCGATCATCAGCAGAAAACTCGGATCGTACCGGTCGTGCCAGAGGCGCAGCAGGATGGTGCCCTCTACCAGCGTGATCGAAAAGAGCAGCAGGTTGTGCCGCCACAGCAGTGAGACGGAAGCGACCAATACGGAGCAGGCGATCACTGCGATCCCCAGTTCGTGCCACAGGTTTTGACGAGCTTTCATAGCCGTGACCTTGGATGGTGAGGTCGA